>JBGPIX010000038.1:0-21665 GCA_041485085.1 Candidatus Acidiferrum sp. | reverse complement strand
ACCACGAAGAATTGGTCCTCAAAGGATTCTTCGCGGCACAGGGGTGAGGTCATGAAACTTAACGCACAATTCTGGCAACTGCGCTCGTCGTGTTGCCGCAACATTTTATCGGCAGTTAGTATCTTTTTGGCTCTCGCATTCCCAATTTCAAATGCTAAGGCGCAAAGTACCGGCGGCCGCATCCGCGGCACGGTGATGGATCCGAGTGGCGGGGCGGTGGCTGCAGCCACCGTCACTTTGATCAACGAGGCTACTCACGCCACGCGCGAAGTGCAGTCAGGCGCGAGCGGCGAATACCTCTTTCTGGAGGTGCCGGTCGGCACTTACGAAATTGATATGACCATGCAGGGTTTCAAGAAGTATGTTCGCAAAGGAATTGTTTTGGACCTCAACCAGGTCCTCACCGTTGATATCGCCTTGCAGCTTGGCGGATCTACGGATGTAGTGGAGGTAACCGGTGCGCCTCCGGTCATCGATACATCCTCGACTCAGCTCGGTGCTGTCGTCAACGAGCGCTCTTCAACACAATTGCCCCTGAACCAACGCGATGTCTATCAATTGCTCCAGCTGCAGCCGGGAGTGCAATCCCAGCTCGGCAATGATCTGTTTTATGGGTCGGATAGGGCCGGTGTGGTTACCGTAAATGGCGGCCGCGGCCGTTCCAACAACTACACCGTGAACGGCGGCGACGGCAACGATCTGTTCGCCAACTTGCCCGCTGTGGAGCCTTCTCCGGATAGCATCGAAGAGTTTCGCGTCATTTCCAATGCCTTTGACGCGGAATACGGCCGGAACTCTGGCGCGGTCGTCAACGTGGTTACCAAGTCCGGCACGAACAATGTACATGGCGGTTTCTACGAGTTCTTGCGCAACGACCTCTTGAATACCCACCCTTTCACTTTCACTAGCTCTCCTAAACCGGCCTTCAAACAAAACCAGTTTGGCGGCACCATCGGTGGGCCGATCAAGAAAGACAAGACCTTCTTTTTTGCTTCCTATGAGGGCCGACGAATTGTGCAGGGAGTTGTCTCTCAACCAGTTACCGTGCCCACGGGGGCGGAGGTCGGGGGCGACTTTTCGGGAGGCGGCGGAGCGACGCCATTTCAGGGCACACTTTCTGACGCGACCGTCGCCGGTGTCTTGAGCGATCGCACCGGATGCAGCAGCGCCATCGCAGCGCATGGAGGAGGACCTCTGCAGCCGGGTACGCCGTACTCCAAGTATCAGCCGGATCCGGTCAATCAACCCACCTTGTTTCTTCCTGGCGTTTTTACTAACACAAATGGTTCGCCAAATCCAGCCAATTGGATCAATAACCAGATTCCCACGGCGTGCTTTGACCCCGTGGCTGTAAGCTTGCTGCAATATGTTCCCGGCGCGGGGGGAGCTTCGGACACGGTAGTCACCGTTCCCAACAAGCGAGATCGCGGTGATCAATTTCAGATCAAGATCGACCACTCCTTTAACAACAATCAGAAAACAGCCATCTACTACTACTTTGATGACGACAACACCCTCGATCCCTTTGCGAAATTTCAGGCTGAGGGGGCCCCGCTGGGAAACTTCCCCGGCATTTACGCAACGCGCACGCAGCAAATAAACGTAAGCCACACTTCGACCATTGGCTCGACTGCCGTAAATGAGCTCCGCTTTACCTATTTCCGTGAGGGCCAGCTCAAGTTTGATAGTCCCACGAGAACCAATTCCATTCAGGCTTCCTGCGGAAGTGGACCTGCGTCCGCTTTCTGTTTTACCGGCGTCAGTGACTCCGCCACCCTGAACGCGGCCTGCGCCGCAGGCGCCACCAACACAGCGGACTGCGGCCTTCACTCCGGATTGGGCTCCAAGATAGAAGGTGTCCCGTTCATTCAATTGAACGGTGGCTTCTCCATCGGGAATAACGCCGGTGGCCAATTGCCGCAGGTAGGCAGCACGTTCCAATTTAGCGACAACTTCAGCAAGATCGTCGGCAATCATAGCTTCAAGTTTGGCGGCGATGTGCGCTACCAAAAATTCGACCAACTGCTGTACTTCGACGTTAACGGCTGGATAACCTTCAATTCCACGACTTCTGGGCCAACCGGTAGCGATTTAGGAGCTGACAGCCCCTATCCCAATTATTTCCTCGGGTTGGCGAACAGCCTGGTGCAGGGCTCGGCGCAGCACGAATTGGTTCGCACTAAGTCCACCTATCTCTTTGCGCAGGATAGCTGGAAGATCAAGCCGAACCTGACGATGAATTACGGTGTTCGTTGGGAGATGAACACGCCGATGTCCGATATCGGCCAGAAAGTTCAGACTTTCCACCCAGGGCAGCGCTCGACCATCTATCCTTGCAAACTCGACCCCAGCAATCCGCTTTTCAATCCGGCGTTGGCTGATGGAGGCTGCGATGCTGCTGGTGTGACCCCTATCGGCTTGGTTTTTCCGGGTGACAAGGGCGTGCCCAACGGCCTGACCAATACCTACTATAAGGGCTTTGCGCCGCGTGTTGGCCTCAACTGGAGTCCAGGTTCGCGAGAAGGCTGGTTGGCCAAGCTGACCGGTGGACCCGGCAAGACCAGCGTCAGCATGGGGTACGGCATGTTTTATAATCCCATCGAGCAGCTGGTCCTCGAGCAATTCAGCGCCGAGCCGCCTTTCGGCGGAAGCAACTTCATCGGAAATCCCTTTCTTCAGATGCCCTATGTGGACCAGACCGGCGCTGTTTTTGCCAATCCATTCACCGGCATTTTGAATCCGAAGCGCGGAACACCGCTTGATTGGTCCAAATTTGCAAGCAGCGTTTATTTTGGACAATTCCCTTCGAACATGCGGCCTCAGTATCAGGACCAATACAATTTGACGATCAAACGGGAACTGCCCGGCAATATTCTTTTCCAGGTGGCCTACGTCGGCTCGCAGGGGCACCGGTTGCTCGCCACCTATGAGGTCAACCCCGGCAACCCTCAGACCTGCCTCGACCTGGCGGCGCAGGGACAGGGTTGCAGCTCCTTCGGCGAGGACAGCCCGTATTCCTTCACGCTTCCGGCGGGTCAGACATTCCATCTCCCCTACGTTGGTGGTGGGCCGAACGGACAAAACATTCCTTGTTCAATCTTGAAACCTTCCACTGCGTGCGTCATCACTGGTGCCGCTGGCGGCACTCCGATTACCCTAGTGGGAATCCGCCCTTACTCCTCACCCCTTTGCGATCCATTGACGGGAGCAGGTTGCCCGACAAGTGGTGCTCCGGTCTTCTCTGGAATATTCAGTGAGGATACTATCGCGCACTCGAACTACAACTCCCTGCAAGCGCTGTTTGAAAAGCGCTTCTCTCATGGCCTGCAATTTCAGGCGTCCTATACGTTCAGCAAGTCCCTGGACAACGCCTCGAGTTTTGAAAGCGCCCTGAATCCCCTCAACTTCAACTCGACTTATGGCTTGTCTAACTACGATGCACGCCAGCGCTTTGTTTTCAACTATGTCTGGGACTTGCCGGTGCCGAAATTCGACGGCTTCAAGGGCAAACTTCTGGATGGCTGGGAAGTATCGGGCATCGTGAGTTTCCAGAGCGGCTTCCCGGTCCGCATCACCTCCCAGGATGACGTCGAGCAACTCGATACCACATTTGACTTCGAGGCGCCCGGACAGCCAAACCGCGTCGGCGCTTTCAAATCAGTCAATCCGCGGAGCACCGTTTGCGCAGCCTTCACTGGTCCGTTAGCACAGGCCGTTGATCCCGCGGCTCCAGCTTGCGTGCCTGTTTCCGGCTATGCGTTTGATCCCAATTTATTCACAAACGCCACGGTTGTGCCCGGAACCATCGGTAACGCCCCACGCTCGATCTGCTGTGGTCCGGGGATCAACAACTGGGACATGAGCTTCTCCAAGCAAACCTCTCTTGGGGAGAGGTTGCAGATGGAGTTTCGGGCTGACGTGTTCAACGTCTGGAACCACGCTCAGTTCTATACCGTGGATGGCAACATTTCCAACCAGGGCGGGACGTTTGGCCAGGTGCTGCATGTCCGCGATCCCCGGCTGTTGCAGTTCGCGCTGAAGTTCCACTTCTAGCGCGCTAACGGGCAGATTGACTATGCTGTCTGAGGCGCCCCGACCTGGTCGGGGCGCCTTCGTACGTTCGACAAATTAGAGGAAGAGCACCATTTTCGGGAAGTTTTCCTCGCACATACTGACCGCAGGGAACAGACCTGCAATCACGGAGCACTCAAATGCACGACGCACTTCTGAAGGAAATCGCCGCCTACGAGAAGCGCACGCCGAAATCGGCCACAGCGCACAAGCGGGCGCTCGAACGGATTCCGCTCGGTGTTGCCAGCAATTACCGACACTACGAGCCCTATCCGATTTTTGTAAAGGATGGAAAGGCCGGCCGCATTCACGACGTCGATGGAAACGAATATATCGATCACAACCTATGTTTTGGGGCGCTCATGGCCGGGCATTGCCATCCCGCGGTCGTCAAAGCCGTCGAACAGAAGCTGCATGAAGGAACTACCTTCGGCATGCCGCATGAACAAGAATGGGAACTTGCGGAGGAAATCTGCAAGCGCTATCCCGTTGATATGGTGCGGTTCGGTTCGAGCGGCACGGAAGTCACCATGCACGCCTGCCGCATCGCACGTGCCGCCACAGGCCGCGATAAGATTCTAAAGTTTGAAGGCTCTTACCATGGCCTGCATGACACCGCGCTCGTCAGCGTCAAGCCCAAGGCGGAAGATTATGGCGATCCTGACGCGCCTAATTCTGTTCCCGGCGGCGCTGGCATTCCCAAGAACTCGCTCGAAAATGTTGTCGTTGCCAGCTTCAACAATCTGAAAAGCGTCGAGAATCGCTTCAAGCAATACCCCGGACAGATTGCCGCCATCATTCTTGAACCGATCCTCATGAACGTCGGACTGTGTATCCCTCAGCCCGGCTTCCTCCAGGGCTTGCGCGACATTTGCACCAAGAATGGCGCGTTGCTGATCTTCGACGAAGTGAAAACCGGCGCAAAGCTGGCGTGGGGCGGCGCGAGCGACTTTTTCGGCGTAAAGCCGGACGTGATCTGCCTAGCCAAATCCATCGGTGGCGGATTGCCACTGGGAGCCTTCGGAGCGAGCCGCGCGGTGATGGATCTGATTTCGCAACACAAAGTCTTCCACGGCGGCACCTACAACACCAATCGCGTGGCCATGGCCGCGGGCCTCGCGACCTTCCGCGAAGTCCTGACGCGCGAAAATTATGTGCACGTCGGCAAGCTCAGTAAGACTCTTACCGACGGCTATCGCGCCATCGTCAAGAAATCCGGCTTGCAAGCTTACGTCGCCAGCGCCGGCGTCAACGGCGCGTTGATGCTCTACCCGAAGGAAATTCAAAACTATCGCGACTGGACCAAGATCGATATCGATCTTTGGCGCCACTACTGGTTCGCCATGGTGAATCGTGGCGTGCTCGCTCAACCGTATTGGTGGGACGAGCAGTGGACTATTTCCGTGCAGCACACGGCAGCCGACATCGACAAACACCTCGCGGTGTTTGAGGAAGTCGCCCCCGCGCTCGCCAAAGCCCAGCAAGAGCGCGGCATGGCGTTTGTTGGTGCCGCGGGACACTAGTCCGCTTCAACAGGTAAGCCAAGAGAGAACGCAATTGGCGAATGAGGTCACAACTGCAGCGGCTCTGCCCGTGCCAGTAGAAGCCCCGCACCTGCGCCGCGTGCTGGGCCGCTGGGACCTTGTTCTCCTTTTTGTTGTCGCCGTTTTCAATCTCAACGTCGTTCCCTCTATCGCTGCAAACGGCGGCGTAACCGTCTGGCTTTGGATTATCTCGCTCGTCCTTTTCTTCTGGCCTCAAGGCATCGCCGTAATCGAACTCGCCCATCGTTTCCCCGGCGAAGGCGGCGTGTACCTCTGGGCCAAGGAAGTCTTTGGAGACTTCCACGGTTTCCTCTCTGGCTGGTGCTACTGGACGAACAACATGATGTACGTGCCCACCATCATGCTTTATTTCGTCGGCGTGTTCGTCTTCGTTCTTGGAGCCGGGCACGAATCTCTCGCCGACAACAAATCCTTCACGCTGACGGCTTCCGTCGTTCTGCTTTTCCTGCTGGTGGTGCTGAATATTCTTGGTCTCGGCGTTGGCAAGTGGCTGAACAATCTTGGTGCAATCGGCACCTTTGTTGCCGCCGCCGTTCTCATCGGTTTGGGACTGATGATCTGGCTACGGTTCGGCACAACGGTCACGTCAGCGGATTTTCGGATTCCGGCGAACCCTGGTTTTGTTCTGAACTCGTTCGGTGTGATCTGTTTCGGCCTCGTCGGCCTGGAACTCGCCTCCGTCATGGGCGATGAAATTGAGAATCCTCGCAAAACTCTTCCCGGGGCTGTCGCGTGGGGCGGCCTTCTATCCGGGCTGCTCTATATCGGCGCGACCCTGACGTTGCTCATCGCCGTGAGTAAGACCGACATAAGCGTTCTGCAAGGCATCGTGCAGGCGGTCGGCCACATGGCCAGCCGAGTTGGAGTCAGCTGGATCGTTGCACCTTTCGCATTCCTCCTGAGCATCTCCATCGCGGGAATTGGCTCCGCGTGGCTCGGCGGTTCCGCTCGAATTCCATTTGTCGCTGGCCTTGATTCCTACATGCCCTCCTGGCTTGGCAAAATTCACCCGAAGTACGCCACGCCGTATGCCGCGCTGATCGTTCACGCCACAGTTTCATTGATTCTCGTAGTGATCAATTTCTCTTTTACCGGCGCGGGAGTGCAGGAAACGTTTCAGAAATTGTTATCTCTCGCCGTGGTCCTGCAATTGATCCCCTTCCTTTATATGTTTGGCGCGCTGTTGAAGATTGCGTTCGGCGATACTTTTGTAAGAGGGCGCTACGGCAAGACCACGCTGATTCTCGCCGGCTTCAGTGGGTTCACCACTACTGGCTTGGGAATCGCCCTCGCATTTTTTCCGGCACAGCAAATTAAGTCGCTCCGCTCCTACGAGATCTGGATGTTCGGGGGCACTTTGTTCTTCATCGGCCTCGCGGCGTTTTTCTTTTTTGTCTACGGCAGGCGCAAAGCCGCGCGAAAATTGGCGGCGGCAGCCGCGCTGTGAATTGATTTTGGGAGGCAGTTATGTCGAGCATTGCGAAAACCGTCGTTCGATCCTATCAAAACTACATCAACGGTCAGTGGGTCAAGGGTTCCTCCGGCGAGACGTTTCCCGTTTACGATCCATCCACCGAAGAAGTGATCGCGAATGTTGCGTCGGGCACTGCCGCGGACGTCGGTAGCGCCGTAAAAGCCGCGCGCGCCGCTTTCGATTCCGGCCCATGGCGCCAGACCACCGCCGCCGATCGCGGCCGCATTCTCTACAAACTCGCTGAAAAAATCCGTGCCAACACCGCGCCGCTTGCCGAACTGGAATGCCGCAATTCCGGCAAGCCCATCGTCGAAGCCGAGTACGACATCGCCGATGCCGCGACCTGTTTCGAATACTATGCCGGCCTTGCCAACAAAGTGATGGGGCAGGTCAATCCCGTTCCCGCCAACGCCCTGAGTTTTACTTTGCGCGAACCAGTCGGCGTCGCCGGACAAATTATTCCCTGGAACTATCCGCTGGTGATGGCTTCTTGGAAACTCGCCCCCGCCATTGCCGCCGGCTGCACCTGCGTCCTCAAGCCTGCCGAGCAGACGCCCCTCACCATGATGGAAGTCGCCGCCTGGTTTGAAGAGCTGGGCCTGCCGCCTGGCGTCGTCAACATCGTTAACGGCTTTGGCGAAACCGCAGGAGCCGCGCTCGTCGCGCATCCCGGCGTGGACAAAATCGCCTTCACTGGCAGCGCCGCCGTCGGAAAAATTATCGTCAAGAGCGCCGCGGACACGCTCAAGCGCGTCACTCTCGAACTTGGCGGCAAGTCTCCCAACATTTTCTTCGACGGCGCTGATTGGGAAGCCTCCATCGACGGCGCGCTCTTCGGCATCTTCATCAACCAAGGCGAAGTTTGCTCCGCCGGCAGCCGCATTCTCGTCGAAAAGAAAATCTACTCAAAATTTGTCGAAGCCATGACCGAAAAAGCGAAGCGTATCAAGCTCGGCGCTCCGCTCGATCGCGAAACGAAAATGGGTCCGCTGGTCAGCAAGGAACAATACGACCGCGTCAGCTCCTACCTCGAACTCGGCAAGAAAGAAGCCAAGGTCGCCATCGGCGGCGGACGTCCCAAACAATTTGGCAAGGGCTTCTACGTCGAGCCAACCATTTTCTTTGACGTCGATAACAACGCCCGCATCTCCCGCGAAGAAATCTTCGGCCCCGTCGCCTCGGTCATTCCGTTCGAAGGCGAACCCGAAGCAATTCGCATCGCCAACGATACGCCCTACGGTCTCGCCGCCGCCGTCTGGACCCGCGACATTTATAAAGCCTTCCGCGTCGTCAAATCGCTCCGCGCCGGAATCGTCTGGGTCAATCACATGCAACCGACCTACGTCGAAGCGCCCTGGGGCGGTTACAAACAGTCCGGCTTCGGCCGCGAACTCGGTCCTTGGGGCCTCGAAGAATATCTGGAAACAAAACAAGTCTTTGTCAATCTCGACGAGACCCCGATCGCCTGGTACTAGATTCCAAAGCAAGGACAACAAGAATGTCTACAATTCAAATTCGCACCGAAATACCCGGACCCAAATCCCGCGCCTTAATGGTTCGCCGCGAAGCCGCGATTCCCCGCGGTCCTTCCAATGCGACACCTGTTTTCGCCGCACGCGCCGACGGCGCCACCATCGAGGACGTCGACGGCAATCGCTATCTCGATTTCGCCGGCGGCATCGGCTGCCTCAACGTCGGCCATCGCTCGCCACGCGTAATCTCCGCGATCCAGGCGCAGCTCGAAAAGCACCTGCATCTCTGCTTCGCCGTCACTCCCTACGAAGGCTACGTCGCCGTCGCCGAAAAACTCAACTCCCTAGCTCCTGGCAATTTCCCCAAGAAAACCATCCTTCTCAACTCCGGTGCCGAAGCCATCGAAAATTCCATCAAGATCGCCC
The DNA here is from genome assembly GCA_041485085.1 of Candidatus Acidiferrum sp. Classification (GTDB taxonomy): domain Bacteria; phylum Acidobacteriota; class Terriglobia; order Acidiferrales; family UBA7541; genus Acidiferrum. Next base: position 12,657 of record JBGPIX010000038.1, on the reverse strand, counting down.
GCGCCTACACCAAGCGCCCCGCCGTCATCTGTTTCGAAGACGCTTTCCACGGCCGCACGCTCCTCACCATGTCGCTCACCAGCAAGACGCATCCTTACAAAGCTGGCTTCCAGCCTTTCGCCAGCGACATTTACCGCATTCCTTTCGCCTATCCCTATCGCGCCGAAAAAGGCGCCACCGCCGAAACTTTCGCGCATTATCTCGAAGACGCCTTCAAGCGTTCCGTCGCTCCCGAATCCGTCGCCGCCGTCATCGCCGAACCCGTTCTCGGCGAAGGCGGCTTCATCATTCCCCCGGCCGGCTACTTCAAGCTGTTGCAAAATATCTGCCGCAAGCACGGCATCCTCTTCATCGCCGACGAAGTGCAATCCGGCTTCGCGCGCACCGGCAAGTGGTTCGCCTCCGAACATTTCGGCATCGAGCCCGATCTGATTACCATGGCCAAATCGCTCGGCGGTGGCATGCCCATCGCCGCCGTTACCGGCCGCGCTGAAATCATGGACGCCCCTGGCGTCGGCGCCCTTGGCGGCACCTACTGCGGCCACCCGCTTTCGTGTGCCGCCGCGCTAGCCGCCATCGAAACCATCGAGAAAGACGGCTTGCTCGCCCGCTCCACCGCCATCGGCAAGCGTTTTGAACTCCGCGCCCAAGCCTGGCAGAAAAAATGGTCTCTCGTCGGTGACGTTCGCGGCCTCGGCGGCATGTGCGCCATCGAATTGGTCCGCGACCCGCAAACCCGCGAGCCGGCCGACACCGAAACCAAAGCCATCGCCAAATTTTGCTACGAGCACGGGCTCATTACCATCACTGCAGGCACCTTCAACAACGTCATTCGCATCCTCGTCCCGCTCGTCGTCACCGACGAACAACTCGATGAAGGCCTCAACGTCATCGAAACCGCGCTCGCTTCCGTCGCCGAACACAAACAACCGGCGCTTTCACACGCTTAGCCACCCATCCGAGTTCGGAGTGCGCGTCGCGAAGCCCTCGAATACGGAATCGTCGGCATCAACACCGGCGGGTGGATCACCCTTAACTTGCTAGGACGATTCGGGGTGGCCCATGCTTTCGGTTCTTGAAAGCGTGGGGCTGTTGACTTTGATTTTCCTTGCGCGTCTCGTCTCCACGGATACCGTTTGACCCGCCGGGTGCACCACCAGAAATTTCATCCGTGGAAGTTGGTTGGAGCCGGCATTCTTGCTCTACGCTAGAAGTATGTTCGCAGTTCGATTCCCAGTGTCCGTCCGGAGGTAACAGCCGTGAGAAGGATCTTTGTGGTTGTTGGGATATTGCTGTTGGGCGTTGCCTTGGCGGTGGCGCAACAGAAAAGCATTGACGATGAAGGAGGGCGGGTTCTTGCCTTCGAAAACGCATGGAATCACGCCCTGGAGGCCAAGGACGCGAAAGCTCTGGACATGATCCTCGCAAACACGTTTGTATCCGTTGATATCGACGGCAGCGTTTCCTCCAAGAGCGAATTCCTGGCGAGTATTAAGGCGCCTGACTATCAGCCATCCCAAGCCGTGATCGAGCAAAGCAATGTGCAAGTCTACGGGGATGCGGCAGTAGTGGTCGGGACGTTTCGCGTGAAGGGCACGGAAAAAGGGAAGCCTTACGTGCATCGCGAACGCTTCGTGGACACCTGGATCAAGATCAATGGCGCTTGGCAGTGCGTGGCCACCACGGGCACGTTAATGACTGCAAAGTAGGGAGCGAATTGAATCTGTCTGGATTCTGTTTTGATTTTGATCCTTCCACTCGTTTCGCGTCCGCGGCTGCCGTTTGTCCAGCCAGATTGCCCCATCGCGTCTTACACAATGTTGCGCTACCCGGCCACCGCCATCGGTGCAAGCCCTCATCCACTTCTGAAAACCGAGCCGACATCCGTGCGCATGGGGGTCCACATTCAGAAACAGGTACTTATTTTTTGACACAAAAGGAAAAAATAAAGATGGCAAGATGGGCAACGAACGAGAACGAGAGGAAGACCAGCTATGAGCTGAGAAACGGGGACACTCCATGGTACTGGCGCGAAGGGCACGGGTCCTGTTGCAAATTGTAGTTTGGATGGGGATGGTAGCAAGACCAGTGGCCGCGCAAGAGGCGATTTCGCTGGTGGGGTCGGGATCGAATTTGGTGAGTCCATTGTATTCCGCGTGGACCGCCCAGTATACGAAGCTGCATTCCAACATCCATGTGAACTTCCTATCACTGGGAACGTCGCAGAGCCTGCAGGAAATCAGCGCAGGAACCGGAGATTTTGGCGGCGGAGAAATCCCGCTGAGCGAGGCACAAAAACACGGCGGCAAATACACGCTGACGCAGTTCCCCACGCTGCTGGTGGCGATTGTGCCGATCTACAAGCTGCCGGGCAAGCCGGAACTGCGGTTTTCAGGCGAAGTGCTGGCGGGGATTTTCCTGGGAGAAATCAAGAACTGGAAAGACCCGCGGATTGCGAAGCTGAATCCCGGCGTCGATCTGCCGGACCTGGCCATTACGGTGGTGCACCTGAGCGGCCTCAAAGGCACGAACTATATCCTTACGGACTTTCTGAGCCGGACCAGCGCGGAATGGAAATCGAAGATGGGAAAGAGCGCCTCCCCCAAGTGGCCGGTGGGCATGGAAACGAATCGCAGCGAAGGCCTGGTGAACAAAGTGAGCGCCACGCCCGGAGCGATCGGGTACGTGGAACTGAGTTACGTTAAAGGGAAAAATGTCGGATACGGAAGCGTACAGAATGCGGCGGGCCAGTTCGTGAAGCCTGCAACTCCAAGCATCATCGCCGCGTGCACGGCAGGCGAGAAATCGATGCCCGACGAGCTGGGGGCATCGTTGGTCAGCGTTCCGGGGAAAGAATCGTATCCAATCGTGAATTTCACGTGGATTTACGTGCCCGTGAACGGACAGGCGGCGGCCCGCAGTGCTGCGTTGAAGGACTTCTGGAACTGGGCACTTGGTGATGGCCAGCAAATCGCGGGCGAAATGGGATACACCGTGTTGCCCTTGAGCATTGCCTCGAAAGCACGCGAAGCAGTGAATTCCATACAGTAGATCGATCACACGAACAAGATAAGTACAGCTAGCATTCAGGAACCGCCCATCAGCGCGGACGCCGTTCAGTCCGCCAAAACGACCGTTCAACCCCTAATTTCGACTATTTCACTGCCAACTATTTAATTGAGGGAAATTATCGCGGTACACTCCAACACGTAGATGCGGACCAATCGCTTTCCATGTAGGATATTTCACTAGTGGCGGGCCCGTAGCTCAGCGGTTAGAGCAGCGGACTCATAATCCGTTGGTCCTAGGTTCAAATCCTAGCGGGCCCACCAACATTCCAAAGCACTTAGGACGATTTCCTGATTCTTGAATTTTCTCCATTGTCGGGACTTTTGTCGGGACTCAAATCCACTTATGCCTGGACTTCATCTTCCACCGCATCCGCGACGCCAGATAGGGCATTCAGAAAGAATCGAATCACCCATTTTCTTCCTCGCGAAACTGGACCGTCTGGCCTCATCAGGGCAACGTGGCAAACGAATCTAACTGCAAATTGCATGGAGAAGTGACGCCCTCACTCGGAGAGGGTCGTCGCAGCGACATAGTCGACCACTTCGCCGAGGGAGTCTTTTAATTCTTTCACCCAGGCGCGCGGGTTATGACCGTGAATGAGCCGGCCCAAAAAACCAAGCCTTTCGGCCACGTTACCGCGGTTGTGCCGAATGTCGTCCTTCGTGAGGCTCATGTAAATAGCCAGAAACTCGGCCATGTTGACGGGCTTCGAGAAGAGGTAAGTCGCGTGGCCGAGTTGAGGCGTCTCCACGATCACCGCTCTTTCAAGATCAAAGATGTACTCCGACTGAAAAAGGAAAAGGCGGCGAGCACGCTTGCAGAGCTGCTTGTAATAAAAGGCGTCGTAGTCCGGCCTCCAGGTAATTAGGGCGACGTCGAAATCGCTAGGCATGTCTAACCCAGCGCAGAGCTTTTGCAAATCGGCTCTTTCAAGCGGTGCGGATTCGATGCGCGCGCGAATCAGATCAAGCGCTTCGGAGAACTTACCGAAGCGGTGATGGGTCTTACGAGCATCGGCGATCTGTTCAGCGATGTTTGAGGGCAGTTCGACTTCGATACGGCTCGGAAGTGCGGTTTCCCACTTAGCCAGATGCCATGCGCCGGAGAGAAGGCAGTACTTTCCGCTCAGAATGAAGGTCGCCTTCACGCCGACCTTGGCGCCCAACAAGTGCTTCCACTGGTTCCAACTCGAATTCCACAACAGCGGCAACGATGCCTGGTCGAAGAGTATTTCCAGTTTGCGACGTGAGTCTCGATAGATTGCGCAGTCGTCGTAAAAAGCAACCTTTCGCAATGGTGCTCGGAAGTGTTGGAACATCTGGTCCGGATTAAACGATAGGATGCGCGAGGCGTAAAAGGTCGATCCGTCGCGTGAGATATCGCCCGCAGCGAGCAGCGAACCAAGTCCGCCATAGGGGAAGAGTGCGGGAAGAGAATGGTCATCCAGGAGAGCGTCGTAGCAAGCTCGGAGTTCTGGACGCGCAAGAATATTGAAGGCACGCTCTAACGCACGGACGTCGCCAGTTGCTGCGTGAGCAGTGCGGAGTTCAAGAGTGCGGAGTTTGAAGGCAAGGCGGAGCTCCGCGAGGGAAACGTCGCGGTTGACCTGCAAGAGTTCGTAAAAAGAGGGTTGCCGGTCCCAAGCGCGGTGGCGGTTGCCAACGTAGAAATAGTCCCTCAGGGTCTCGCTCGACATATAGATGGTTGAGATCCCAAGCCGTGGGTTCGAAACTTCAGTGGATACGAAAAGATTATTCCGCTTGTCCTTTCGTGGCTGTGACGCATAGCCAATCTGTGTTTGAAAAAGATCGCGCCTTTTGGAACCGGGATTTGTGTTGCGGATGTAAATCTCTGTGCTGGAGTCAGCCGCCTCAAGCTCGAGAGAAAAGAGCAGATCGTCTCTCGCGCGAACGAAGGACCCCAAGAAATTCGAGACCACGATGGAAGTGCCATCAGCAAAAACGCACTCTGTATTGACGCCTTTCGGATTGGTTTTAAGGACTCTCCGCTGGCACACGTTCCGCGGCGGGTTAATTCTCGGCTGCAGTGCAGCGCCCATGGCGACGCGGACTCTAGCACCGGCCGATTTTCTTGCCAAATAAGTAGGGTGTTGTTCTGCAACTCCCTATACTGCCTAAACTTAGAGGTCTCGATTCTTGGAGCCCAATTCAGCAAAATCCCAGGGAAGGCAGACAAAAGGAGGCGTCCGATGCGTCTTGCAGGACGTGAGCGTTTGGGCTTCTACCCCCTTCCGATACCAGAGGCGGAGCGGATCCGTAGATTCTTGGCATTCCCGGACAAACATTGCTGCGCGCTCGATCCTTGCGTCGGGGATGGTGCAGCGTTCGCTGAAATCACCTCTGACAAAAGGGTCTTGCGGTACGGCGTTGAACTGGACGCTGGCCGGGCTGACCTGGCGCGTACTAAAGAAATCGAGGTGATCCACGGGAACTGCTTTGACGTGCAGTGCCCCGTGGAATCCTTCTCGCTGGTCTATTTGAACCCGCCGTATGACTTCGAGATCAGCGAGGAGAAATCGCAGCGCATGGAGAAGCTCTTCTTAGAGCATGTATACCGGTGGCTAAAACCTGGCGGCATCCTGGTCCTTGTCGTGCCTGCCAAGCGAGTTGCTGATTGCACGGTTCTGTTTTCAAGGCATTTCCGGGACATACGTGTTTATCAGCTCACGGAACCTGAAAGTGTCCGCTACGGGCAGGTTGCGGTGTTCGGAGTGCGCCGCACCAGGCAGGAAATAGACCGGCTGCGAGATGCAGAAATAATTCAGGCGCAACTCTGGCTAGCGTCTATCGAGAGAGAAGTCCAAAAACTTTCGCCGCTACAGCTGGAACCTGACCGCCTGTACACTCCGCCGCCGGGCGGCCACGTGCGTTTGGTTCACCGCGGGCTTCCCTTAGACCAAATAGAAGACCTGTTGCCGAAATCGTCGGCCTATCGCCAAGCCTCAACCGTTCTTTTCGCGCAGCAGGCAGACGTGACTGGCCGCCCACTAACACCCCTGCATGGAGGACACGTTGGTCTGCTCTGCACGGCCGGAATGCTTAACGGTGTCTTCGGGGAAGGGCAAACACGTCATATTGCGCACTGGCAGTCGATCAAACTCGTGGACAAGTCGGAAGAAGAAGAAGAAGACGGGAAAACAGTTATTCGAGAGAAAGAGCGGTTCTCGAACGAACTGACGTTGGTCTTCTGCACAGGGGTGATTACCAGCCTGAAGTAACTCGTCTGCCAGAGAAAGGAAACAAAACCATGGGTGAGCGGTGTTACTCAACGCTCGTGTGCGCCCAGCGAGACAAGGATGTTTTCGAAAAAATGGGCTACCGGCTCGAAGAATTGAAGCCGTTATCAGCGGATGGAAAAGAAATCCCGGGTGCGGTTGTGATGGTGGATGACCAGGCCAACTACGGACACTATGACGAACTGACCTCACTGACGGGAATTCCATTTCTGGTTTGTGGCAGCTGGTGCCCGGGTGCTTACGGCGACCACTTGATTGTTTCGGATGGCAAAGAGTGGCATCACTCAGAAGCTTTGCACGAAAGCAACTACCCCGCTGTCCGAGTCGAGTATGGCGGGGTGATCCGGGGCTCAGAGGTGGAGGACGCACGGAAATACTGGATGGTGTATTCAACTTCCGTGGATGCGATCAGGAGAGCTGCGTGAACTGGCAGGCGCATAGTAATGCACATGATCCGGCCATTTCCCCGAACCGGACTTCTTGCCCGGTTAGCCCGTCATCCGCCCAGAATCGGTGCTAAGTGCGGAGGTCACTGCCTACAAGCCGACTTCTCGGTACTCATCCGCACGATGCGCAACTGGATTACTTCCGAATCGCCGAGGATGCGGGGGCTATCACCTGGCGGCTCGAAGGCGAGCGACCTGATACTTGACATTCCGCGTTCTCCTATCGGGCGTGCGATGCGGCCTCTTCGATCAGAGCTGCAACCTCCTTTGGCCTGGATACGTAGACTGCGTGGCTGGCGCCGGAGACTTCGACTTTATGGCTGTTGGCGCGTGTCGCATACCACCGTTCGAGATCGGGATTTATGGTTCTGTCTGCTGCGGCTACCAACATCCAACTCGGTTTGCTTCTCCACGCAGCGGTGGTGATGACGGCTTTGAAATTGTCGCCGAAGTTGAATACTTGCGAGCGCGCCATGAACGTGGCCTGCTCCGCAGACAGGTCGGCTGCGAAGTACTCATGAAACTGCGTGGGCTCTAGGTAAGTGAAGCCGTCTGCCGTCTTCTTTATTGCACCAGACTTGCTCAGGTCACTTGGGAAGCGCTTTCCGTCGTCCGCCTCGTTCTCTCCAACATCTGGCATGTGGGCCGCGATGTACACCAATCCGGCAACCGATGGATCCATCCCAACTTCCGTAATTACGGCTCCCCCATAGCTATGACCGACAAGAATGCACGGTCCGTCTTGAAGAGCGAGGGTCCGCTTGGTGGCAGCTACATCTTCTTTAAACGACGTCTCCGGCTCTTGGACGATGCTGACGTTGTAGCCATCCTTCACAAGAACGTCGTAAACGCCCTTCCAGCCGGAACCATCCGCCCAGGCACCGTGAACCAGAACAATATTCCGAATGTTGCGCCCCTTTTTCTTCGCTGAGAGGTTCTGTGTTGCGAGCGCGCAGCAAGTGAACAACAATAATGCGATGCAGGACCGGGACATTTTCCGTTTTTCTCCTTAATTGTTGTTTCTTTCCCTTTGGTTTAGCTTCGGATGAAGGCGAGGACGTCCGCATTGATCACGTCGGCATGAGTGGTCATCATGCCGTGTGAGAAGTCCGGGTAAATTTTGAGCGTGCCCTGCTGGAGCAGCTTGGCTTGCAGCACTGAAGCGTCTTTGTAGGGTACGACTTGGTCATCGTCACCCTGCATCACGAGAGTCGGCACCGTGATCGCCTTCAGATCGCCCGTTTGGTCTGTCTCGGAGAAAGCCTTGATGCCTTCGTACTGAGCGAGTGCGCTGCCCATCATCCCCTGACGCCACCAATTCTGGATGATTCCCTGCGAGGCCTTCGCGCCGGGTCTATTGAAGCCGTAAAACGGACCCGAAGGGACATCGAGAAAGAACTGCGCACGGTTCGCAGCCAGCGCCTTGCGGAAGCCGTCGAACACTTCGATCGGAGTGCCGCCCGGGTTCTTCTCGGTCTTGACCATGAGCGGGGGCACAGCGGCGATAAGAACGGCCTTGGCTACGCGGCCCTGAGGCTCGCCGTACTTCGCGACATAGCGCGCTACTTCGCCCCCACCCGTCGAATGGCCGATATGGATAGCTTTTCTCAGGTCGAGATGCTCGACCACCGCCGAGGCGTCGGACGCATAATGGTCCATGTCGTGTCCAGTGGGCGCCTGAGAGGAGCGACCGTGACCGCGCCTGTCATGCGCAACGACGCGATAGCCATTGGCAAGGAAGAACAGCATCTGCACGTCCCAGTCGTCCGACGACAGAGGCCAGCCGTGGTGAAACACAATGGGCTGGGCATCCCTCGGGCCCCAGTCCTTGTAGAAGATCTGTGTACCATCTTTGGTCGCAATCATTGGCATACCATTCCCTCGTGTGTTTAGTTGTGAAGTTGTCGAAGCCGTTATCCCACGCAAATATGGAACCTGTTCCCCGATTGCTGCGCCTGCAGCTAAGGCGCCAAGAGTTATCAAGACATCGCGTCGGTTGGATGAAACATTGTGCGAACTCCTCGAGTTGTTGGGGCTCGGCCGGGGATCAATGACAAGATGAGCGAGCCCAACCCAGCACATCTAGGTATCAGTTACAAACAGACAGGCGTTCACATCGGCGACAATGTCGTAAACGCCCTTTCAGCCAGAACCATCCGCCCGTGAACCAGAACAAAATTCCGAATGTTGCGTCCCTGTTCCTGCGCTGAGAGGTTCCGTTTCACGAGCGCGCAGCAAGTGAACAACAATAATGCGATGCAAGAGCGGGACATTCCCCTTGGCACTCCCGTAGTCTTCATTGAATTACTCATTTTGCCGCTCCTTTCTGCAAATTTAGCGGAGGCCACCGCTGCCGAAGATGATCTCTCCAGTGAGCCACCGGGCTTCGTCGGAGGCGAGAAACGCAGCGATCAGCCCAATGTCCTCGGGCATGCCGGTCCGGCCGAGCGGAGTAAGCGCCCTCATCGCGTTTGCGACTTGATCGAAGGAGACCATGGCGCGTGCGCCCTCGGTGCCGACCACGCCTGGGTTGATGGAATTTACGCGGATGTTATGGAGCCCGAGTTCCTTCGCGAGCACCCGAGTGATACCGTCCACCGCGCTTTTCGTTGCCGCGTAGATCGAATTCCCGGCGGGAGTTAGAGCGCTCACTACAGAGCCGATGTTAATGATGCAGCCACCCTTTTCACTAAATCCCCTTACAGCTCTTTTGGAGGTCAGAAGAAGTCCGAGCACGTTGGTGTCGAACTGGCGATGAAACTCCCTTTCGTTTATATCCTGCAAGGGCAAGGGGGCGAAGACGCCGGCGTTGTTGACAAGGACGTCTACATTGCCGAGCTGCTTCTCTGTCTCGTTGAAGAAGCGATTGATCTCCTCCGAGGAGGCCACGCTTCCTTGCACAGTGATGGCCTTTCCGCCGGCGGCTTCGATTTTTTCGACCACGCGGTCTGCGCCAGCCCGATCAGAGTGATAGTTCACTGCAACGGCGGCGCCCTCATTCGCCAGCGACAACGCGATGCCCGCCCCGATTCCTTTTGATGCTCCTGTTACCAATGCGATCTTTCCATCAAGCTTTCCCATTCATCAATCTCCTCGCTTCGACGATCACAAGAATGTCGTAAACGCCTTTCCAGCCGGAACCATCTGCCCAGGCCCGCTCTGTTGCCGAGCGGGCCCATTTGGGCGCGTTATGCCGAACGCCGCGCCTGAATCCTGTATCGGGACGCGGGTACGGAATTGCCAAAGCGCTGTGAGATGGCGCGGCGCGCGGCCTCGAAACGGGTCCATTCGTCTCCATCATGGAGACCGGGAATCGTCACCAGTTCCCCCTGGTCGAGGCCAACCAACGCTGCGTCGACCATGTCTTCCACCGGCATGACGATCGACGGGGGCAGTTTTTGCCAAGGCAGGCCAGCGATTTCCCACAGGTCGGTCGCGGTCGCGCCGGGCAGCACCGCTTGGACGCGGATCCCCTTGTCGGCGAGTTCGTGCTGCAGCGAATGACTATAGGCAAGGACATAGGCTTTGGTGGCGCCGTACACACCGTTGAGCGTCTCAGGCGAGATGCCAACGACGGAGCTGATGTTGATGATCGTGCCCGTGCCACGCTTGACGAATGTAGGTGCCGCGGCGTAAGTCAGTCGCGTGAGGGCGATGGTGTTGAGTGCAATCATCTCTTCCATTTTCTCGATGTCGGCATTGAGCAGAGGCGCGACGGAGGCGGTACCAGCGTTGTTAACGAGCATTGTGATACTCGAATCTTCCCTCAGCTTTGTTTCCACTTTCGCGAGATCTATCTTGTTGTTGAGGTCCGCCACGATCGCAGTGATGTGGCGTCCGCTCGCGCTCGCAAGGCTCGCAGTGAGCGCTTTGAGGGGTGCCTCACTGCGGGCTACGAGAATCAGATCGTATCCACGCTTTGCGAGACGGTCTGCATAGACAGCCCCGATGCCTCTAGATGCCCCCGTTACCACGGCGGTGCCTTTTGATGATGAATTGCTCATATCCTTTTTCCTCCGGTCTTCAGTTAAGTCTCTTTGCATTTCATATGGATTATAGTTATAATCCATTCTCCGACTTCGATTCGCATAGTCGGGCTTTGGTTACAAACTTTTTTTGGGGGCCCCATGCGCCATTCCAAGGCTGAAAAGGCAAAAACTCATGAGCGCATCGTTGCTATCGCTTCAAAGAGGTTCCGCGAAAAGGGGCTTGCCGGGATCGGAATCGCAGATCTGATGAAAGAAGCCGGCCTTACCGTGGGCGGCTTCTACAAACACTTCGATTCGCGTGACGCTTTAGTGGCTGAAGCGGTCGGCGGCGCGCTCGAGCTCTGGAAGCGTCAAGTGGATGCCGCCGTCTCGGGCGGTCCACCGGTCACCTACGAATCGCTAGTCGATGAATATTTGAGCGAAGCACATCGCAATCATCCAGGTACAGGTTGCCCAGTCAGCGCTTTGGCAGGAGATCTCGCACGCAGCGACAAGCGCACTCGCGCACTCGTCAGCCGGAAGATTCGGGACAACATTGAGTTGCTCACGACTCTGATTCGTAACACGAAAGAGACGGATAGGGGCAGTGCAAGATCGCAAGCAGTCTTGACCTATTGCGCGCTGGTCGGTGCAATCGGTATGGCTCGCGCCGTATCGGATGAGCAGCTTTCGCGCGAAATCTTGAAGACCGTAGCACAGCGCCTGAAGAGTCCCGCGTCCTAAAGTCACACTATAGCATCACAGCGCCAACGCTGCTTCCGCAACAGTCCTCAGTCTCGCGCCTGGCTGGCAGGCCAATCTGTCAGGAAGAACTCGGCACGAGAGTGCGAATCAGTACCGCTAAACGCGCTTGTATTGAGTGGCCCAGCCAACTTCCGGGTGGTCGGCCACACGGAAGTTATCCCGAAACGGGGTTCGAGGAGATCGGGGCGCGACAACCACTCAGCCGCACTGCACTTCCCCCAACCGGACTTGAACGAAGCCGCTGGCGCGGCAGACGCTTCGCGTGCTATTCTCCGCACGTTATGCCCCAGCGTAGCGCATCGCATTGCGGTTCTCGCACATGCTCACTTTCTAAGTACCGCAAAACCAATAGCTTACGGATGGGTGAAAAGATTGAATTCCCATAGCCGTTAGCCCGCATCTGCCGCAAACGCCGGCGGCTTCCTTCAAGTCGTTGTATCGAAAGCGCGCAAACACACCGTGCTCGTGTGTGCAGCTTGCTCACTCGCGCTTCCGATACAACACTAAGACTTCTGGGAAGTCATCGGTACTTGTCCGATAAGCGTGTGGGTTCAAAGGGTCGGCGCAACACTAGCTCGAAGTTTATTTGCAGAAGTCTCAAAAGCTAAAGTCGTTCGCGGCGTTATGCTCAATTACCAGGGCGGAGTTCTCGCCGAATATGTCCCTTACACTTGTCTGACTTCGAAAAACCTGCAGAAGTTGGCAGAGCTCAAACCGAAGACGCTTGGCATCATGCACGGTTCGAGTTTTGAGGGGACTGTGCACGTGCCCTGGCCGAACTCGACCAGGCATTCAAACAAGTCTTCGGGAAAGAGAACACGACGAGGTAACCCGGACAAATGAAAGCACAATAAATGCGACTGACGGAAGCACTCACCTCGCGATATCGGCCTTACCCTGCACGGCGAACGGCTAAAAGCGTCAAATCGTCCGTTTGCTTCAAACCCTCCCTAAAGCTCAGCAAGTCTTCGAGACAATCAGAGATCAGCCCGGTAGGCTCTATCCCTGCGTGCCGCGCCGCTAGCGTGCGGATTCGGTGGAGACCATACTCTGCACCTGCACGATTCCGTGCCTCCGTCAAACCGTCGGTATAGAGGAATAGGGTGTCACCGTGAGCCAGCGTGAGCCGATGGACAGGGAAGCGGGTGTT
>JBGPIX010000037.1:0-21683 GCA_041485085.1 Candidatus Acidiferrum sp. | reverse complement strand
TCCGGCGCAGGCCAGGTTGCAGCGAAAGAGCGGCTCCAGCATCAACACGAACGGGTAGCGTTTACGCCCCCTCAGTTTTTGCTTGAGGACGTACGTTGCCACCGTCCACATCTGCGAAATCGGAACCGGCATCTTTCCTGTTTATCTCCGAAAATAGATAGGGGTCGACCGCGGCCCCCAGGATCTCCTCATGTAACGGAGATCACAAGTCACCATTGTAACCGAGAATCCGCGACTTCTGTTCGGTTGCTTTTGTTCAGATGCAAGGGCCTGTTCTTTTGTGGCACGGTAAGTGCACTTTGCCATGGGATGCAGCTTCCTGCGCAAACGGATTGTCTGGCTGGCCCGAACGGCTTCACCGTCGCTTCGGGAGTAGAATCGAGCCGTAGCAAAGGCAAAGAAACTACTGCACTTATGCCGCGAAGGAATCTTCTGAGTTTGTTTGCAGAATTCGCCCGCTTTGGCGGCGACGTGGCCGTCGTCCAAACACGCGGCTACCGTCGGGAAAAGCTGACGTATACAGAGCTTTACGCCCGCGTCCTCTTCTGGAGTTATGCGCTCGGGGGACGCGGTATTGTCCCAGGTGACCGCGTCCTGCTCTGGGGCCCCAACTCCGCCGAGTGGGTCGCCTGTTACTGGGGAATCCTCTTGCGCGGCGGAGTTGCTGTCCCCATGGATGCGTCGGCAGCACCTGATTTCGTGCAACGCGTGATCAAAGACGCCGGGGTGAAACTCATCTTGCGTGACCGTCAGCAAATCGAGCTGCCCGGAGCGCCACCGTCGATGATCATCAACGATCTTAAGGATGTGGTGGCAAGCCCTCCGCCTAGTCTAGATGCGCGTGTTGACCCGGGAGACGAATCCACACGCAGCACGATTGCCGAAATTCTCTACACTTCGGGAACGACGGCGGAGCCACGAGGAGTGGTTCTCACGCACGGCAATTTTCTGGCGAACCTGGAACCGCTGGAACGCGGGATCGCTGCGTATCGCAAATACGAGCGCTGGTTCCACCCGTTGCGGTTTGTGACGCTGGTTCCCTTGAGCCACGTCTTCGGGCAATTCATGACGCTGTTCGTTCCGCCGCTCTTTGGAGCTGCGGTCGTTTTCGAACAATCCAGCAATCCCACGGAGATCATTCGCACCATCAAGCAAGAACGAGCCACCGCGCTTATCGCCGTTCCGCGAATGCTGGATCTTCTTCATGCGGGAATCGAGAGGGAATTCGAAGGCCAGGGCAAATCTCAGTGGCTGAAAAACACTTTTGAAAACGCAAAAGGCAGAAAATTTCTCAGGCGCGTCTGGATGTTTCGCCGCATCCACCGCCGTTTTGGCTGGAAGTTTTGGGCCTTTATTTCCGGCGGAGCGGCGCTTTCGAATGAAACCGAGAATTTCTTCAAGCGCGTGGGCTATGCCGTCGTTCAAGGCTACGGCATGACGGAGACCGCTTCTCTGATCAGCTTGAATCACCCGTTTCGCGCGACGGAAGGCTCCGTCGGCAAAATTCTCCCCGGCCGTGAATTCAAGCTCGCGGAAGATGGCGAAATTCTCGTCCGCGGTGAAAATGTTTCCACTGGCTATTGGGAACAAGGCGCCATTCGGTCCGCGGCTGAACAAGGCTGGCTGCGCACCGGCGACCTGGGCGAGCTTGACGTCGAAGGCAACTTGCGCTTCCGCGGTCGCAAGAAAAATGTGATCGTCACGCCCGCCGGCCTCAACGTTTACCCCGAGGACCTCGAAGCTGCCCTCCGCAAACAACATGCCGTCAAGGATTGCGTGGTTACTCCGCTCGAACGCGGCGGCAATGCCGAACCTTTCGCGGTTCTTGTAACAAAGGATTCAGATAGAACCATAGCTGCCGCGGCAATCGAGAATGCCAACTCCTCGCTCGCCGAATACCAACGCATTCGAACGTGGATCGTCTGGCCCGAATTTGACTTTCCACGCACGCCCACCGGCAAACCGCGTCTTTCGGTCATTTCTGCCCGCGCTGCCCAAATCCTCGTCGGTCGTCAAGCTGGTGACCAGAAAAGTGTGGGGGCAGACTTCAGTCTGCCCTCCTCGCCACGAAGCGCACTCGATGAATTGTTAGAGAGTCTTGGCAAATCGAGAAGTGGCGGCTCGCAAGCCGACAGTCACCTGGAACAGCAACTGAACCTCTCCTCCCTCGACCGCGTGGAGCTGTTGAGCGCCCTGGAAGAAAAGTTTCACGTGGAACTCAACGAAACCGCTTTCGCCAATGCGAAAACCGTTGCCGACGTCGAGCGCGTCCTGCAGCAACCCGCGCCGCGCCGCACCGAATACACCTATCCACGTTGGACGCAGCGCGCACCCATTCGCTGGATCCGGCTAGGGGTCTACTACGCGCTGGTCTGGCCCGCCACGCAAATTCTCGGCCACCCGCGCATCGTGGGCCGCGAGCATCTTCGCGGCTTGCACGGACCCGCGCTGATCATTTCAAACCACGTCACGCGCCGCGCCGATATCGGGTTGATTCTGGCCGCGCTGCCGTTGCGATTCCGCCATCGCCTCGCCACCGCCATGGGAGGAGAATCGCTGGAAAACATGCGGCGCCCGCCGCGAGAGTGGTTCTTCGCCCGCCGCTGGGCCTATCAACTCGGCTACTGGCTCGCCACGCTGCTCTTCAACATTTTTCCGCTGCCGCAATTTTCCGGTTTCCGCGAAAGTTTCCGTTTTGCCGGCGAATCCGCCGACCGCGGCTATAGCGTACTCGTTTTTCCCGAAGGTGTTGTCAACAACTCCGAAGATGGCCGCATGGCTCCGTTCCAGAGCGGCATCGGACTCCTCGCCGAAAATCTCAGTATCCCCATCGTTCCCATGCGCCTGGACGGCGTCTGGCAGATGAAGCGCGAACACCGCCGCCTCGCCCATCTCGGCGAAATCACGGTCCGCATCGGTGCGCCCGTCACATTTCCCCCCGGCACTCCGCCAGACGAAATCGCCGGCCGTCTCGAATCACTGGTGCTCTCTTTGTAGGGGCGCCCCTACGGCCGAAATCTGCTCTGCCGCTATGACTCTGCAAGTCTGCGCTCCCATCGCGGATCTAAACTTAAATGCGAGAAAACCGCGCCGCACACCTGCAAGCAACGCATTAGCTTCTGTGGCAAAATAGTAGGTTCATAGAGCAAGGTTTATGGCACACCGTACAACTCTCGACGAAGAGCGCCCCGCAAAATCGCCGAAGGCAGGCAAGAAATCCACGGCAGGCGGTGTCGCGAAGACAGCCGGCAACGAAGAGCGCGAGCGCGTCTTCGACGCCTTTCGCCGCTGGGGCTACCTCGAAGCGACGCTCGATCCCCTCGGCTTGTTTGAGCCACTAAAGCAGCCTGACCTGGATGCTCTGGCCAGCGAAGCCGCCGAGGAAGCCCGCGGCATCTACTGCAATACGATCGGCGCCGATTTCATGCACTTGCCGGAACCGGAACGCCGCCGCTGGATCGCCGAGCGCCTCGAAGCTCCGTCAAGCCAGGTGGATCAGCACAAAATCCTCGAACGTTTGATCCGCGCCGATCTTTTCGAACAAGTCCTGCAGGCGCGCTACCTCGGCACCAAGCGCTTCTCGCTCGAAGGTGTGACCGCCCTGATTCCACTGCTCGATTCGATTCTCGACGAGGCCGGCGAGCACGGCGCGGAATCCTCAATCATGGCCATGAGCCACCGCGGCCGCCTGAACGTGATGGTTCACACCGCGTGCAAAGTGCCTCATGAAGTAGTCGGGGGATTCGAAGATGTCGATCCGCGCAGCGTCCTGGGCGCGGGCGACGTGAAATATCACGTAGGTGCTACCGGAACGTACGTCACCACCAGCGGCAAAGACATCGGCATTCACCTCGTTTCGAATCCCAGTCACTTGGAAGCAGTCGATCCCGTTGCCGTCGGCCGCGCGCGCGCAAAGCAGACGCGCTATGGTCTGCGCGGGCCGTACGTCGATCGTTCGCGAGAAACTCAAAACAAGGTTGTTCCCATCGTCATGCATGGCGACGCCGCTTTCGCGGGACAGGGAATCTGGGCGGAGACACTCAACTTCGCGGACCTGCGCGCCTACACCGTCGGCGGCACGATCCACATCATCGTGAATAACCTCATCGGTTTTACCACGAAGCCGACACAGGAGCATTCCGCGCGCTTCGCTTCGGATGTGGCCAAACGCCAGTCCGTGCCTATCTTCCACGTCAACGCGGAAGACCCTGACGCTGTCGTGCGCGTTGGCAAGCTCGCCGCGGAGTATCGCGCCAAGTTTGGCAGCGACGTGGTCGTGGACATCATCGGCTACCGCCGCCACGGCCACAGCGAAGTGGACGATCCGACCATCACGCAGCCGCTTCTCTACGAACGCATCAAGAATCACGCCCCGCTTTGGAAGATTTACGCCGAGCGCACCGGCATTGACTCGACGCAGCTAGCGGATTCCATCCGCAAGGAATACGAAGAAGAACAAACCAAAGCCCGCGCGCTGAGAAAGATCCCGCAACTCCGTAAGCTGCCCGAATACTGGGCGCCCTATCGCCACGGCCGCTACAAACCAGAATATGAAGTGGACACCGGCCTCACCCGGGAAACGCTCGAAGAACTCACCGCAGGCCTGGTGCGCGCACCAGACGGTTTTCATGTTCATCCAAAGATCGTGAAACTACTCGAGCAACGCGTCGAGATGGGCCACGGAAAGCGTGCCGTAGACTACGGATTTGCCGAAGCCCTCGCGTTTGCTTCCGTCGTCCTGGAAGGCAATCCCATCCGTCTCACCGGGCAGGATTCGCAGCGCGGCACGTTCAACCAGCGCCACGCCGTGCTCATCGATACGGTGACCGAGCATGATTACCTTCCGCTCTCGCATCTCTCGCCCGATCAGGCGTTCTGCGAAATCTATAACTCTTCGCTTTCCGAAGCCGGCTGCCTCGGTTTCGAATACGGCTTCAGTCGCGACTATCCCGAAGCTCTCGTTTTGTGGGAAGCGCAATTCGGCGATTTTGCCAACGGCGCGCAGGTCATCATCGACCAATTCATCAGCGCGGGCGAGGACAAGTGGAACCTTCCGGCGGGTATCGTGATGCTTCTCCCGCACGGCTACGAAGGCCAGGGACCGGAGCATTCCAGCGCGCGCATGGAGCGCTTCATGCAGCTCGCGGCTGAAGACAACATGCAAATCTGCCAGCCTTCGACCGCCGCGCAATACTTCCATATGCTACGCCGCCAGGTACGCCGCCAATGGCGCAAGCCGCTCATCGTCTTCACACCCAAGAGCATGCTGCGTCATCCTGATGCCAGCTCCAGCATCGAGGAATTCACGAAGCCGCGCTTCCTTCCACTGGTTCCCGACCGCGAAGTGCACGACGGGAAGCGCATCTTGATCGCCAGCGGAAAAGTCGGCCACGAGTTGCGCGCCGAACGCCGCCGTCGCAAGGACACTAATACCGCCATTTTCTTTCTCGACCAGCTCTACCCGCTGCCGCGACCGGAAATTGCCGCCGCCATCGAGGAGCATCCCAACGCGCGTGAGATAGTCTGGGTTCAAGAAGAACCGGGCAATATGGGCGCGGCTGGCTATGTTTTGCCGCGCTTCGAGCGCATCGCGAAAGCCCGGGGGCTCAACTTTCGTTCGGTCAAGCGTTCCGCCAGCGCCAGCCCGGCAACGGGCTCCGCCAAGGCGCACGAGATGGAGCAGAAGGCGCTCATGGCCCTTGCCTTCACAACTTCAAGCAGCGATTAGGCTTGTCCGGCTTTAACAGTACATTCACATGGATGTAAACGCAGCGTGACCTCCGCGACCCGCTCCCCGGCGATAATCAGACGTGGCGCATCAAAGCCCGAGTGATCAAAAACTGCCCAATGCCTATCGCAACCCGCCGCTATACGGTACACTGCCGCCAAGCCGGCGTGCGATGCGATCAACCCGAATGAAACGCATCCTTATTATCGAAGACGACCGCGATATCGTCGAACTCGTCCGCTACAATCTCGCGAACGAAGGCTTTCAGGTCAGTTCTGCCAGCGATGGCAGCACGGGCCTGAGCACGTTGAAAAAGACGCCACCCGATCTGCTGCTTCTCGATCTCATGCTCCCGAAACTTTCCGGCCTGGAAATCTGCCGGGAGATTCGCCGGGATGACTCGCTGAATCGTTTGCCCATTCTCATGCTCACGGCCCGCGGCGAAGAAGCCGACCGCGTCGTCGGGCTGGAGATGGGCGCCGACGATTACGTGACCAAGCCCTTCAGCCCGCGCGAATTGCTCGCGCGCGTCAAGGCGCTGCTCCGCCGTGCCGAGCCGCCCTCCGATGCGCCGCGCACCATTGAGATCGGCAAGCTGGCGATTGATCCGGCGTCCTATCGCGTAAGCCATTCCGGGAAGCCCGTACCGCTCAGCACGCTCGAATTCCGGCTGCTCTATTACCTTGCTTCGCGCCCAAACCGCGTCTTTACCCGCGATCAATTGCTCGATGCGGTCTGGGGAACCGATCGATTCGTTACCCCGCGCAGCGTGGACGTTTACGTTCGCCGCTTGCGTGAAAAAGTTGAATCCGATCCGGAGAACCCCTTGTACTTGAAAACGGTTCGGGGCGCGGGGTATTTGTTTGAAACCCGTGCGGCTTAACCTTTTCTGGAAACTCGGTTTCGCATTTTTCGCACTGCTGATCGCGGTCCTGCTCCCCGTCGATTTCTATGCCGAGCGCGCGTTGCGGCGAGACTACGAGCGAGCCGGATTCGAGCAGCTCGCCGCCATTGCGCGCATCGCGCTTGCAAATCCTCCGCAGCCTTCTTTGCTCTCGCAAACCCAGCCCTCAGACTCCATCGGCCTTCGCGATTGGGTTTCTAAAATGGCCGCGAGCAACGTCCGTGTCACGGTGATTACTGCCGACGGCCTGGTGCTGACGGACTCACAGTCCGATTCTTCGACAATGGAAAACCACGCTGGGCGTCCTGAAATTCGCGATGCTTTTGCAAAGGGCGAAGGCCAGTCCATTCGCCACAGCGTCACAATCAACAGCAATCTCCTCTACCATGCGGTTCGCTTTTCGCCGGC
Organism: Candidatus Acidiferrum sp.; assembly: GCA_041485085.1. Lineage (GTDB taxonomy): Bacteria > Acidobacteriota > Terriglobia > Acidiferrales > UBA7541 > Acidiferrum. The sequence continues at coordinate 14,643 of JBGPIX010000037.1, read as the reverse complement.
TGGCGCGCCGCCGGTTGTCCTGCGTTTTGCTTTGCCGCTACAAACCGTGGACCAGGAGCTTTGGGAATTCCGCCGGCGGCTTTGGCTGGCCTCTCTGGTCATGCTTTTTGTCACCGGAATCGCTTCGCTGCTGATCTCGCGGTCTTTCTCCGGCCGCGTGGAACGATTGGAGAAGTTTTCCCTCCGTGTGGCGGAGGGAGATTTTCGCCCGATTGAAGCGGATCGCACTGGTGATGGCCTGGAGGCGCTGGCAGTATCGTTGAATGAAACGGCGGCGCGGCTGGACCGCACCATTCGAACGCTGACCGAAGAACGTAATCTTTCCTCCGCCATTCTCGGCAGCATGGTGGAAGGCGTGGCCGTCGTGAATGCTTCCGAGCGCCTGCTCTTTGCGAATGCGGGCTTCGCGCAAATCCTGGGCTTGGATGTGCCGCCGCAATCCGGGAGCGCGCTCGTTGAAGTGGTGCGGCAGACCGAGCTGCTCGAGGCCGTTCGTGATGTCTTGAAAGGCGAGCTTCGCGTCGAAACGGAAATCGTTACCGGCACGCTGCGACAACACTTCTTTGCCGTTACCGTCGCAGCGGTCCGCGCTGCGGATACCTCCGGCGCTGTGATCGTGTTGCACGACATCACCGAACTTCGCAAGCTCGAACGCGTCCGCAGGGATTTCGTCGCCAACGTTTCCCACGAATTCAAAACGCCGCTTACCGCGATTCAGGGTTTTGCGGAAACTCTTCTCGCCGGCGCCATCGACGACCCGCAAAATCGCCTGCGTTTCCTCGAAATCATTCTCGAGCATTCGCGGCGTCTCGCGCGGCTTACCGACGATCTGCTCAAGCTCTCGAAAATGGATGCCGACCGGCTGGAACTGGAAATCCGCCGCCTGAGCGTTTCCCAGTTTGTCGAAAGCTGCATCGAAACCACGCAACGCACCGCCGCCGAAAAAGATTTGCGCATTTCCGTGAATCTTCAGCAACCGCTGCCGGACATCGCCGCCGACCGCCGCCTGGCCGAAGTTCTGCAAAACTTACTGGACAACGCCATGCAATACACTCCGGCCGGCGGCCAGATCATGGTCGGCGCTTCAGCTGACGCTGCCGAAGTAACCTTCACGGTTTCTGACACTGGCATCGGCATCCCGCAAGCCGATCAGTCTCGAATCTTCGAGCGCTTCTACCGCGTCGATGTGGCGCGTTCCCGCGAAGTGGGCGGCACCGGGCTGGGGCTCTCCATCGCCAAACATCTTGTCGAAGCTCATGGCGGCCGCATCTGGGTGGAAAGCGACGTGGGCCAGGGTTCCCAGTTCCACTTCACTGTCCCCATTTTCGACCCGGAGCGCGCGGCCTCCCGCCCTGCGCGCTAGCCAGGGGCGAGACTAGGGCCAAAGCCCCTTCCGTCTACCTCTCCTTGTTGCAGCATTTTCACATTCTAGTGAGCAAACTGTAACCATTGGTTGGGCACAATCTAGCTTACGAGCGGAAGTGTGACTTCCCGCACTCCGTTCCGAAAGGGAACCAATGGCCGCAACTGCCGGACTCACGGAAGTCGTGCTCTACGACACGCTCGTGAACTATCTTGTTTCCATGGCGCGCACCGTCGAAGGCGCCATGAACCGCGCGCTCGACGCCATTGTCAGTCTGGAAAGTTCCCGTACCTCCGCTCTCCCCGGCGAAGTGTTTCTCCTCGAGCCCCGCATCAACGAAATGGAAATTGTCATCGACGAACATGCCATCCGTCTGCTTCGCCGCGGTTCGTTTTCCGACGACGAGATGCGGCTCATCGTTGCCGCCCTGAAAATCACCAACGACCTCGAGCGCATCGGCGACCTCGCTGTGAATCTCGCCGAGCGCGTCGTCTCCCTCCGCGAGATGCAGGGCGCGCAGGTTCCCGAAGAGTTGGCTCCCATGGCCTCCGCCGTGCGCGCCATGGTCAGCAAGAGCCTCGGCGCGCTCATTTTCCGCAACGTCGAGATGGCCACGCAGGTTCTCGAAAGCGACGATGTCGTCGATCAATATCGCGATCGTATTTTCGAACAGCTCCTCCAGCACATGACCAAGGAGCCCACGCTCGTGAGCCCCGGCCTGCAGTTCATTCTTGCCACCCGCCACATCGAGCGCATCGCGGACCACGCCACCAACATCGCCGAGGACATTATTTTCTGGGTCCGTGGTCTCGACGTCCGCCACGGCCGCGGTCTCACTGTCCGCCAGGAGCAGAGCGATGTCACTTTTGCTGGCGATTCCGCCCTCACGAAAAATTCACACGCCCTTCATTCGGGCGTGACCCCGGCTTGCGAGACTGAGCGCGCTTGATCTTCACCTATAGTCCTACCTCGGGGACCGGTGCACCCCTGGCTCCGGTCCCCATCTCCCCCCTCTTGAATCCCGCAACGCCATCCAGGCATCCCCTTGACCGCGTCGCGCAATCCTACTATCGTCATAAAATGGTCGAGATGCTTCCGTCCACTCATTCTCCCGAGCGCTCCCCCGTGCCAAGATGGCGCGCCTGGATTTGTCTCTGCCTCGCCCTTTTCTTGCTCTACAACCCGTACATAACTGCGCCGAGTTCAACGAATGGTCTAAACGCTCGAAATCCGGCAAGTAACCGCGCCACGGTAGGCGCCTCGGAGTTGCAGCACTTCTCCCCCGCGGATGGCCGAGACAATCTCTCAACGGATGTGACTTCCGTTGTTGAACTGCTGGCATCCTTTCCGCAAGTCTCCTCACATGCATTCAAACTCTTTCCTCAAGTAGTCTCTCCTCCGCAGCAGTTTTTCGGCTCGAGCCTGTGGTTCCGGCCGCCGCCCGCGCTCTAGCCGTTTCTCGCTCTCGCTAAACACAAGGTTTCACGGCCGGTTGAAGCTGTAGCCGTGTCGATATTGGTCAGGCCATTTTGAAAATTCTGCAGGTGTCGGGATTCCGCCAAACCGCTGGTTCCCGCAGCCTGCCACGGATAGAGGTTATGACTCGAAAAAATTTATCGATTGTTGGTGCCGTTCTGTTGGTATTGGTCATCTTGGCATGGCGCTGGACTGTCCGCGCCCCCATCGAAGCGGACGATCACAATCATCCGCTGGCTACTTCGGCGGAAAGCATCGCGGCAGTCGCCCACGCCGAGCGCCGCAGCATCGGTACCACTTTGACCATCGCCGGGGAATTCAAGCCGTTTCAGGATGTCAACGTTCACGCCAAGGTCGCCGGTTACATCAAAGTGATTTACGTCGACGTCGGTGACCACGTGAAGACCGGTCAGACGATCGCCGTCCTGGAAATTCCTGAACTGGCCGCGGAACTGGCGGGCGCGGATGCCGCCGTGCGGCGTTCCCAAGAGGAAATCCGGCGCGCGGAAGGAGACCTGGTTCGCGCGCAGTCAGCGCATGCTGCCGCCCACTCGGCTTATGTGCGCTTAAAACAAGCGGCGGACTCGCGCGCCGGTTTGGTCGCCCAGCAGGAAATTGACGATTCACAAGCGAAGGACCTGGAATTCGAAGCCCAGGTCTCCAGTTCGAACGCCGCGCTCTCCTCGGCCCAGCAACAGCTTCAAGTCGCCGAGGCCAATCAAAAGCAATACACCGCCCTCGCGGATTATTCGCGCATCGTCGCGCCCTTCGCCGGTGTGGTTACTGCTCGTTTTGCCGATACCGGCGCGCTCATTGCCGCCGGTACCTCCAATAGCGCGCAATCCTTACCGGTAGTGCGGCTTGCTGAAATCTCAAAGCTGCGCCTCGTTCTTCCCATTCCTGAGTCGGTGGCCGCGCAAATTCATCTCGGCGACCCCGTGAAAGCGCGTGTGCAGGCGCTTAATGAGGATATTGTTGGCAAGGTGTCGCGTTTCGCGGATTCCTTGGACCGCCAAACACGAACCATGGAAACGGAAATTGATTTTGACAACCGTGATGGACGCCTGATTCCTGGCATGTATGCGGAAACGCAGCTTTCTCTTCGCGAGAAAAAAGATGCACTCACCGTTCCGCTGGAGTCCGTCACGCGCAACGGCGAGGATGCCACCGTACTGGCCGTCAACCTCGATAACAGCATCGAAGAACGCCACGTGAAGCTGGGCCTCGAAGATAACGTTCGCGTGGAAGTGCTATCCGGCTTGACGGACAAGGATCGCGTGGTTATCGGCAACCGCAGCCAGTTCCGCAGCGGACAGAAGATTCAACCGAAGGAAATTGGCCCAGGCGCCTCGAAAACAGGGGGAGAGAACTGATGTCCGGCTTCTCCATCAAATATCCTTTTTTCGTAATCGTCGCTTGCCTCGTCATCGCTATCGTTGGCACCGTGACTCTCGTGCGCATGCCAGTGGACCTTTTTCCACCCATCAACATTCCCGTTGTCGTCGTCGCCACTTTTTATTCCGGCATGCCGCCTCAGCAGATCGAAACAAACATTACCAATCCATTCGAACGTTTCTTCACCCTGGCCAGCGGTGTCGATCACATCGAATCCCGTTCTCTGCCCGGCGTGAGCCTGATCAAAATCTATTTTCAGCCCGGCACAAACGCGGACGCCGACCTCAGCACCGTTTCGAATCTCGCCATGGCGGACCTCCGCCGCCTTCCTCCCGGCACGCTTCCACCGGTGGTGCTGAAATTTGACGCTTCCAGCTTGCCGGTCTGCCTGATCACCCTCAAAGGCCAGGGATTGAACGAAACCGAGTTGCACGACATCGGTCAGTACAACGTGCGCAACCAGATCGCCAACGTTCCCGGCGCTTCGGTTCCGCAGCCCTTCGGCGGAAAGTACCGCCAGATCATGGTGTTCGTCGATCCCATGAAACTCGAAGCAAACCAACTGAGCCCCATGGATGTGGTGCGCACCGTCAACGAAAGCAATCTCATTCTTCCCGCCGGTGACGTCAAGATCGGGCCAATCGATTACAACCTCTACTCCAACAGCCAGGCGCCCACCGCTAAATTCATCAACAGCATGCCCCTAAAAACTGTGGGGCAGTCCTCGGTGCTCGTCGGCGATGTTGGCAAAGCCGTGGACGCCAACGCCATTCAAACCAACATCGTGCGTGTGGACGGCCAATCTTCCGTGTACCTGCCGATCCTGAAGCAAGGCGGCGACACCAATACCATCGCCGTGGTCGACGGCATCAAGGAAGCTCTCCAGCACCTCGTCGATATTCCCAAGCAGCTCATCACCCGCGTTGTCTTTGACCAGTCTCTCTTCGTAAAAACGGCCATCGCCAACTTGATCCGCGAAGGTTCCATCGGACTCATCCTGACCGGTGTCATGATTCTCCTTTTCCTCGGCAGCATGCGCGCGACTCTCGCGGTCTTTCTCTCCATCCCGCTCTCGGCGCTGGCCGCATTTCTCGCCATCAGCGCGGGCGGCGGCACCGTGAACACCATGGTGCTGGGCGGGCTCGCTCTGGTGTTCTCGCGCTTGATCGACAATTCCGTCATCGTGCTCGAAAACATTTTCCGCCATCTCGAGATGGGAGAAGCTCCCGAAGTTGCCGCCGAGAAAGGCGGTCAGGAAGTCGCTCTGGCCGTCCTTGCCGCCACGATTACCACCGCCATCGTCTTTTTTCCTGTGGTGTTTCTCTACGGGGTCAGCCGATTCCTTTTCATGGCGCTTGCCTCGGCTGTGATTCTTTCTCTTTTTGCTTCCTACTTCGTTGCCATGACCGTCGTCCCTCTCTATTGCGCCAAGCTCATCAAGAAACATGAAGCGGACGAATCAGTTGGCGAGCATTCCTCTTCGCCGCATGTTTGGATCGTCAAAAAGTTTAATTTCTACTTTGAGAAAATGCTGGAGAAATACGACCGCACCCTGGCCACCTCGCTTTTGAAACCGGTTAACACCGTTGTTGGCCTTGCTGGCATATCGCTGCTTTCTCTTTCTCTCTATCCCCTCCTCGGTGTTTCTTTCTTTCCCAGGACCGATCCCGGCCAGTTCGTGATCAACCTGAAGGCGCCCTCCGGCACGCGCGTGGAGATCACCGAAGACTATGTGAAGCAGGTGGAGAAGATCATTCACCAGGTGGTGCCGCCCAACGAGCTCCAAATCATCGTCTCGAACATCGGCATCACCACCGATTTTTCGGCGATTTACACCCCGAACTCCGCGCCGCATACCGCTTTCGTGCAGGTGAGTCTCAAGGAAGGCCACAAGGTCGGCAGCTACGAGTACATGCGGCGGGTGCGTACGCAGCTGAGCCAGCAACTCCCGCAACTCAGCACCTATTTCCAATCTGGAGGACTCGTCGATGCGGTGATCAATCTTGGCTTGCCCGCGCCGATCGACATCCAAGTCAGCGGCAACAATCTCGGCAGTGTTTATGCCACAGCGTCGAAAATCGCAGGCCCAGTTCGCGCGCTCAGCAATGTCAGCGACGTGCTCATTCCCCAGGACATCGATTATCCTGCCTTGCAGCTCGATGTGGACCGCGGTAAAGCCAGCCTCCTCGGCCTTTCGCAGAAAGAAATCGTCGACAACGTCATTACCGCTCTCACTTCCAACGGCATGATCGCTCCGAATTACTGGATCGATCCCAAAAGCGGCAACCCCTACATGCTGACCGTCCAGTATCCTGAGGATCAGGTCAAGACCATGTCCGACCTGAAGCAGATTCCTTTGCGCGGCGGGAAAAACACCGAACCCACTTCCCTCGACACCGTCGTGAAAGTCAGCACCATTCCTTCCCCCACGGAAGTAGACCACTACCAATTGTTCCGCGTGATCGATGTCTACGTTTCGCCGAAGAGCGAGGACCTCGGCCGGCTGACCAGCCAGGTGGAAAACATCATCAAGGACACCAAGTTGCCGGAAGGAGTTCGCGTGAACCTGCGAGGTTCCGTGCAGGGCATGCGCGCCTCCTTCAAAAGCTTTGGAATCGGCCTGATTCTTTCCGTCGTCCTGGTCTATCTGATTCTGGTGGCGCAGTTCGCCTCGTGGAAGGATCCCTTTATCATCCTCTTGGCGATTCCTCCCGGTCTTGCCGGCGTGCTCCTTTTCCTGCTCGTGACCGGTACAACGCTGAACGTCATGTCCTTGATGGGCTTGGTGATGATGGTCGGCATCGTCGTCTCCAACAGCATCTTGATCGTCGAATTTGCCCGCCATCTCCATCACGATGGCAAACCGCTGAAAGAGGCTGTCTCGACCGCCTCTCGTTTGCGTCTTCGCCCCATTTTGATGACTTCCCTCGCCACTCTTCTCGGCTTGATCCCCATGGCTCTCGGCACCGAGCCCGGTAGCGAACAGTACGCCCCGCTGGCTCGGGCCATCATTGGTGGCTTGCTTGTTTCTGTCGTCGTGACCGTATATCTAGTGCCCGCTGCATACCTCATCGTGCACCGCGGAAAAGAAACGAATCCTCAGGAGGCACAGGCGTGAGGCGCACTCTTCTTTTTTCCAGTATTCTTTCCATTCTGATTTGTGCGCCGCTTCGAGCGCAGATGCCCGCAAGCCCGTCGCCTTCTCCTGCGCCGGTTCCGCCCGCCTCTGCCGGCAGGGAACTGACGCTGGCTCAAGCCGAGGCTCTAGCCCTGAAAAACAATCCTCAAATTAGCATTGGAAAACTGCGTGCTCTCGTCGCGCGCCAGTATGTCCGGGAAGCTCGCTCCGCGCTGCTGCCTAACGCTTATCTCAGCATGACTGCGGTTGATTCCAATCCTGGAAGTCGCCTCACGGCCGGTGCCCTCAACAATCCGATTCTTTTTCCGCGCGCGGCCGCCGGCGTCACCGTCGGCCAGTTGGTCACTGACTTTGGCCGCTCCACGAATCTGCTCTCCAGCTCCGAATACCAGGCCAAAGCCGAAGATCAAAACTCCGCCGCCACCACCGCTCAAATCATCCTCGTCGCGGATCAGGCCTTTTACAATGTCTTGGAGACGAAAGCATTGGTGGCCGTCGCCCAGCAGACCGTCGATTCCCGGCAGCTCCTCGTCGACAAAATCAAAGCCCTCACCGACGCCAAGTTGAAGTCCGACCTTGACCTGAGCTTTTCACAAGTTGACTTGGCGCGCGGCAAGCTCTTGCTTCTCGAATCGCGCAACAATTACCAGACTTCGCTCGCCGTGCTTTCCGCCATTCTTGGCTACCCGGATCAACAGAATTTCCAGCCGGTCGAGGAACAGGCCGCCATCGCCGCTCCCTCGATGGATGTCAGCCCCCTCATCCAGCAAGCCCTTCAGCAGCGTCCGGAAGTTCTAGCGCTTCAAGACGAAGTACAAGCCGCGCAAAAATTCGGCAGCGCCGAGCATGATCTCTGGCGTCCCACCATCAGCGCCCTTGGCGTTGTCGGTGAAGCTCCCGTTCGCGACGACCACATTCCCAATTGGTATGGCGCCGTCGGCGTCAACATCAACATCCCCATCTTCAACGGCTTTCTCTTCAACGCGCGCGCCAAAACCGCCGATCTTCAGACCGAAGTCAATCGCCAAAAACTATCCGACCTCCGCAATAACGTCGCGCGCGACGTGCGTACTTCCTGGCAAGACACCAACAGCGCCTACGAGCGCCTCTCCGTCACCCAGCAGTTGCGCGAGCAAGCCGGCTTGGCGCTGGACCTCGCTCAATCTCGCTACAATCTCGGTCTCGGCTCCATCGTCGAATTCAGCCAGGCCCAACTCCAAAAAACCGAGGCCGACATCGCCGACACAGATGCCAAATATCAATATCGCCTTACCCAGATCGTTCTTGCCTACACGATTGCAGCGCCGAAATAAACGTCAAGCCCGGCGGGGAAAAGCGAAAGTCGATTTGGCAGTTTGCGGATAACCCGGTTTTCCTTGTTACTGCGGCAAGGCTGCACCGGTTCCTTTCTTCTGCCTTTTCGCTCTTTCGCTTTCCCCCCTTGGCTTGCAACGCGAGAGCTTACTTCTCAGAACGTGAAGATGGTTCCGCCTTCACTGCGGAGGTCACGCCAAGTACGTGAAGGAATGCCCCTGAAAAGTGGCAACGCTCCGGCGGTACCCGCCACAGCGTCGGTCTCGTAGAGTGACTGTTCGAAGGCGAAGGTGACCCAGTTGTTTAGTTTGTAGTACAAGGTGCCGGCGTAAAGAGGACTCTTGTGCCGTGCGCCTCCCGGATTGAAGCGCTCCACGTCCCGGGCCTTCGCGAAGTCTACTCCGTAGTGCATATAGAGCGACCAGCCCATGTTTCGGCCCTGCGGGTCAGCCCCGAAGATCCGCGAGAGCGGGAGACCGAGGTTGATGAATCCTCCGGACGCTCGCACGGGGCGTTGCGGTGCAACTACGGCAGCGCCGCTCGCATTTGTGCCAAATACGACTGTTGAGCCTCCATCGACCGACGCCGCGGACGAAGTACCCGACAGACCAAACGTGTCGTTGAAGTTCGAGAAGAATTGCCCGCCAAAGAACCATCGCAGGTCGCTTCCGGAGTAGTATTTCCCGAGCAAAGTAAAATAGCGCGTGGGCAACTGGAATTCACCGGTCCACCCGTCCGTGTTGCTCGAAACCGTCGCGCCTTGTGGAAACGCGCTCTTGAAATAATTCGCACCGCGCGGATCCGTGCCGGGGAGCGTCGGGACCGCTGCGGCTAGGACAACGGCTTTGCGTTCCCCCTGTTCTCCGCTGAATATGATCTGCGCCGGAGCTACGCCGGGGGCATGGTCAAGTTGGAATTGCGCCACGATCCGCCCTTCCACCGTTGGCCGGGCGGAGTCGGGTCCTTGCCGCTCACCGTATCCGAGCTGGTTGGCAAGGTTGTTAGCTCCTGGCACGTCGCCGGACGCTGGCAGCACTGCGGCGATCTCCGGCATTAGCTTGAATCCCCCGAAGTCATGCGTCCATCCGAAGCGGATCTGCGGGTCACGTTCCCACAGCGTTCCATAACCTCCACCCAATATCGTCGTCTCCAGCAAGTTGGGCAGTGTCGATGAAGAGAACGGCGTCCAGTCCTGGCCAATCACCGTCGAGATGGTGTCTTTCTTTCCTAGCTTGTAGTCGAGCCTCATATAGGCCAGCCGGATCGACGGCATGCTCGAACGGATTGACGACAGATTTCTGTTGTCGGCGCGGCTGAAATTTCCCTCAAAGTCTGCTTCGATCTTCCCGGTGATCGTAAGATTTGGGGACGGGTCGAGCCATTCGAAGTTGGTCCCGATCCGCGAGGAGCGCGCCTTGATATGAAATTCCGGAGAGCCTTGCGGTCCCGTATCCGTCAAGAATCCAGGAAGCGGAAAATCGTCACCGCCCGGCGAAGAACTATCATTAACGAACGTGGCTTTGATAAAACCGTAAGGCGTGACTCGCAAGGTCCCGATGCTGAATGCAGGCTTTAGCCCTTCCCGCGGGAGGCCACCAACGGTAAACACGCGAGTTGGCGTAATCGCGGGTATCACCGCGGGCGCGGCCGAAGCGACCTGCGCCGCCGGAAGGCTCGGCGCATTCGTAGTTGGTCCTATGCCCGCCCCGCTGTTGGCAGGCACACGATACACCGCTGGAATCATACCCACGGTCGGCGTCGTCGCAGTGGAAGCGCTGATCACGGTTGCCATGCCGTAAGTATGGTCGTAGTCAGCTTGCGTGATAACTCCCTTTGTCAGAAGCAGCTTCGCAAGCTGTTGGTCGGCATCGGCAGGAGACGACGCCTGGCTAATCTGCGCCACTTCCCCTTCCGTCAGGATGCCTTTCGCTTGAAGTAAGCGAACGAGCGGATTCACGGCAGGCGTATCGTCCGTCCGCTGTTGCGCAAGCCCGCTTTGGCACCATGCCATGATTGTGAACGAACACACCAGCAAAAATACCGGGACTCGAAACGGTTTCATTCTCATCTGGATTTCCCCCTGAAGACTCGCAATCGGAGTGCGAGTCAGATCCTCTAGACGTGAAGGGCCGAATACTTCCCTTACATATCTACCCATCCGCTGGTTGTCAAGAAATCCTTGTTGGGCGCCCATGGAGGCAAGTTAGCGGGAGACGCCTGTCTCATGATCCACCAATAAATCCGCAACCTCTTGATGCGTCAATGGTTTCCCGTGAATTCCCAGGTATTGTTACAGGATATTCACATTCAGTTGACGCAGTTGTAAGACGGGGCCTTTACCTTTTGTCGCGGGGTGGTACGCATCTTTTTCGGTACCAGGTCGAATTTTGCTCCAAAGAGAGAGGAAATGAAAAAACTAGCAGCACTCACACTATCGATGTTCCTCGTTTCCGGAACTGCTTTTGCTGATACACCGAAGGACGCTGATCCTCAACCTGCCAAGGCTCAGCCGGCGAGACCCAAAGCGGCCAGGAAAGCTGACAAGTCCGACGCAGCCATCTCGGCCCAGCTTGAAGAGCTTCGTCAGACTCTGCAATCGCAGCAGGAGCAGCTTCAGCTACTCAAGGAAGAGCTCGCCAAGCGCGACCGCCAGATCGATGAAGCGCGCGAAGCAGCGGCGGCTGCCAACTCTCGCGCAGCCGAAGCGAGCACCAAAGCCACCGAAGCCGTGAACACCACCGCCGAGGTGAAGTCCACCGCGGTCGCGCTCAACTCCACCGTCAGCGACTTGAAGGCCAGCAATGAAGTCATCAGGACCACCGTGGACAGGGAGCAAGCCGACGCCAAGAAAGCGTCCGAGGATGGTCCCTCCACGATCAAGTACAAGGGTATCAACATTACCCCGGGCGGCTTCATAGCGGCAGAAACGATTTTCCGCAGTCGCGCCACCGGCGGCGATATCAACACGCCGTTTACCGGCATCCCATACCCTGGTCTGGCGATTGGCAAAGTGGCGGAGAACAACTTCTCTGGCCGGCAGTCGCGCGCCACGGTTTTGCTCGAATCGAAGGTCGGAACCGCCAAGGTCAGCGGCTACTACGAGGGCGATTTCCTTGGCACCGGCGTGACTTCCAATAATCGCCAGAGCAACAGCTATGTTTTCCGGCAACGGCAATTGTGGGCCAGCGTTAAGTGGGACAACGGGCTTTTCCTCTCTGGCGGTCAAATGTGGAGCTTGGTGACCGAGAGCAAGAAGGGCATCGAAAATCGTCAGGAAGCCTTCCCGCTCCAGATCGACGCGCAATACATCGTCGGCTGGGCTTGGCAGCGCGCCTATGGATTCCGTGTTGCCAAGAACTGGGACAAGTTTGGTTTCGCGGTAGGTATTGAGGGACCGCAGACCACCATCGGTGGCCGTGCTTTTCCGAATAATTTCTTTATCAATGCGCCAGGCGCGGGCGGCGGTCTGTATAACTTTGTGGATACCGCCGGTTATAGTCTGAATCGTACGCCGGACTTCCTCGTCAAGGCCACATTCGATCCCGGTTGGGGCCATTACGAAGTGGTCGGAATTCTCAGCGAGTTCCGCAATCGCATCTATCCTTGCAGTGATCTTCCCCTTCCCGCCTTTCCAACCGCCGCTTGCACTAGCGCTACCTCCGTCGCTGGCGTCTTCAATGACTCCAGGGTTGGAGGAGGCGTTGGCGCGACCGCGCGTTTCCCGGTCATCGCCAAAAAATTGGACCTCGCGGTGCACGCCCAGGGTGGCGATGGTATCGGACGCTACAGTTCAGCGCAGTTGGCCGACGTAACCGCCCGGCCGGATGGCACGCTCGCTCCTATTCATTCTTACGCTTGGTTGGGAACTGTCGAAGCTCATCCCAATGCCAAGCTGGACCTTTACGCTTACTTTGGTGGTGAATACGCCGCACGTACTGCTTACACGTTCACGAATGCTGCGGGCAATTCTGTTCCAGTCGGCTATGGAAGTGCCCTCTTCAACAACTCGGGCTGCAGTACGGAAACTTTCCCCGTGCCTTCAGGAACTGGCATAGGCCAGCCCTCGGCGCCAACAGCGCCTGGCGGCGTCGGTGGCTGCACTGGCGACATCCACCACATCGTCGAAGGGACTCTCGGCTTCTGGCACAAAATCTACAATGGTCCCAAGGGCCGCGTTCAGTGGGGTCTGCAGTATTCCTACATCACCAAATACGGCTGGTCCGGGAACAACTTCAACTCCACGACTGGTGTGGCGGGCCCAAGTCTTCGCCCGCACGCCGTTGACAACATGGTTTGGACCTCTTTCCGCTATTACCTGCCATAGTTCTGGCCAGGCGATTGGCGGCTCGTCCCTCCCCTGGGGATCGGAAAGGGCAGCTCTTTACCGAGCTGCCCTTTTCGTTTTTCGCGCCCGGCTACAGACGGTTGACCGAATGCACGGCGGATTTCTGCGCCTTCAGTCTATTTCATGCTCGGATGAGGGACGGCGTCGTCCCCGGGCTCGATTCTATTTTTCATGCGCTTCAACGGAGGCGCCAGGGCGGATGGAATCGATAGCGTTGCGGACCACGAGGTCTCCCGGTTTCAGATCTCCGAATACTTCTATCTTTCCGTTCACAGTGACTCCGCTCTTCACGTCAACCCACTCCGCCTTTCCTTGGCGAACACGAATTACAAACGTACGCTGCAAGTCTGTGGTGATAGCTGTTACCGGCACGAACATGGTGGGATAAGCGCGCTGAATGGGCCATTCGACATTCGCAAATGTCCCGGGTGTGACCTGAGCGTCGCCATTGTGAAATTCGAGTTCCACCTGCATCGTCCGAGTCTCTTTATTAATATCGTGCGAGATACGCGCAATAGGGGCTTGGAATGTGCGTCCCGGATACGCAGGCACGCTGAAAGTTGCTTGCTGGCCTTCTCGAACACCGGCTGCGTAAGCTTCAGGCACGGGAACAACCACCCGCAGGCGGCCGATATTCTCAACCTGAACGATTGGTTGTGCTCCCGCCTGTCCCGATGCAGGTCCAACGAGGGCGCCAGGATGCAGGTTCCGCAGCGTTACGACACCGTCGAAGGGCGCGCGGATTTCTAGATACGATTCGAGTTGCGTCACGCTGCGCAGTGCACTCTGAGCCGCTTGGACATTTTTCGAGGCAGCTTCCACCTGTGCCTTGTCGGCTGCGGCTGTTTGCTCGGCAACCTGAAGATCGTTGCCCGCAACCACGCCAGGTGTCTGAGCTGCCGCCGCCAAATGCAGATAGGTTCCTTGGTCCGAAGCCAGTTTTGCCTTCGCGGAACTGAGTTGAGCCTCAGCGCCCTGCAGACTCGCCTCTGCCTGCGCTCTCTGCGCGAGTAGCTCGGGGGCGGAGAGCCGGATGATGAGTTCACCCGCGTGCACGCGGGAACCACGATCAACACTGATCGTATCTAGGAAACCTGTCACCTTCGGGTAAATATCCACCACTTGGTAGGGGATAATCTGCGCGGGCAAGGACAGCGTCGTATCGAGTTTTTCAGATTCGACCGCGACAACCGTGACCTGTTGTGGAGTTCCCGCCGTGGACGTTGAATTTCCGCTGCGCGCTGATGGGTTGTCACAACCCGCCACGGCGAAACTGAAGACAAAGATCACGAAAAGCAATCTCATTGCGAAGCCTCCGGCGATTCTGCAAATGCGCTGTTCGGATCGTCTGGATCGAGTGAAGGCGAAACCAAAGTCGCGCGGCGCTGTACAAGCGCAAAGACCGTCGGTAGGACGAGCAGCGTTGCCAAGGTCGCCGCGAACAAGCCGCCAATAACTGCTCGGCCAAGCGGGGCGACCTCCTCGCTGCCGCGCCCAATCGCCAGCGCCATCGGTATCATGCCGGTGATCATGGCAAGGCTTGTCATGAGCACGGGACGGAGACGTTCACCGGCTGCGTTTCGCGCGGCCGTCTTTGCATCCGCCCCGGCT
>JBGPIX010000036.1:0-21807 GCA_041485085.1 Candidatus Acidiferrum sp. | reverse complement strand
GGTCGCCGGAAAGATCAAGATCCGCATCCGGCAGGAGCAAACGTTGCGCGAAATGATGCTGGAAGGCGTCATCTCCATCCTCGAAGGCATGAATCCGCGGATGATTGAAACCAAGCTGATGGCTTTTTTCTCCGAAGCGGGTGAACAAGCCAACAAGAAGCTTACGTCATGAGACGAAAGAGAAGAGCCGAAGAGCACGTCAGCCACGATCGCTGGCTTGTTTCCTATGCCGACTTCATCACCCTACTGTTCGCTTTCTTCGTGGTTCTCTACGCTTCCTCACAGGTTGATAAACGCAAAGTGGGAAAACTGGCGTTATCCATCCAGGTGGCTTTTCAGGAACTCGGTGTGTTCGACACTTCGAACACCAAGATTCCATTGAGCGACGCCGAAGCTGTTCCTTTCTCCCAGGTGCAGGTCGTTGAAAACGCCGAACGCATGGCGGACCTTACGCATATTGTGCAGCCGATGAAAGGCATCTTGAGCCCTACGGCCGGGGCAAAACCTCTCAAGGACATCCAAGCAGAGCTGGAAAAGGCGCTGGCTCCGGAAATCAAAAATCACATCGTGGAAGTGAAAGCCCGCCGGGAAGGCCTGGTAGTGAGCCTTCGCGAAATTGGTTTCTATGAGAGCGGGTCATCGGCGCTGCGGGCGTCCGGGAGAGGAGCCATCGATCGCCTGGCCGCGATTCTGAAGTCTCGCACGGAGTCGCTGCGCATCGAAGGCCACACGGACAACGTCCCGATTCACAATATTCATTTTGCTTCCAATTGGGAGCTATCGACGGCGCGCGCTTCAGATTTGATCAAGCAACTGATCGACAACTACCATTTCGAACCGCAGCGGCTTTCGGCCGCCGGTTACGCCGAGTATCATCCGGCCGCACCCAACGACACCCCGGAAAACCGCGCGCGCAACCGGCGCGTTGATATCGTCATCCTCAATCCGCCTGTACCGGAGCAAATTGTCGGCTCACCTTCAACGGCGGCGACTGGTTCCAAGCCGGGCGGCTCGCGCCCGTGAACTTAGCTCAGGCTTGTGTCGGATTGCTGATGCTCCTTGCGCTAACACCCGCTCGCATTTTCTTGACACCCTCTCGCGCTCCGTCCAGACTGATTGCACCCCTTCTAAAATCTAAGTGTTTCGTGTGAGCCGATGCGCATCCTTGTCGCTGAAGATGACGCGCCGCTGGCGGAATTTCTGCACCAGCGGCTCGAGCAAGAGCAATTCTCCGTACAAGTAGTTTCGAACGGTCCGGAAGCCCAACAACTGGCTTCCGACCAGAGCTACGATCTGGTGATCCTCGATCTCAACCTGCCGGGCGTTGACGGGCTGGACGTTCTTCGCGGGATTCGCTCCAAGCGGCCGGATTTGCCGGTGGTGATTGTGGCTGGCGGCACCATGGTGGAGGAGCGCGTCCGCGGGCTCGATGCCGGCGCTGACGACTATGTAGCAAAACCGTTTGCCTTCGCCGAACTGGCCGCGCGCATTCGGGCCGTGTTGCGCCGGGGAAGCCGGCCCGCGCGCTCCATTCTCCAGATTGAAGACCTCGAGGTCGACCGCGTCAGCCACACGGTGCGACGCGGCACTCACAACATTGATCTCAGCCCCAAGGAATTCGCTTTGCTGGAATTCCTGATGCGCCACGAGGGCCAGCCCGTTTCACGCACTTCTATCGTCGAGCAAGTGTGGAAACTCAATTTCGACACCATGACGAACGTCGTCGACGTTTACATTAACTATCTCCGCCGCAAAGTCGACTCCGGATACGACCGCGCCCTCATTCGAACCATTCGCGGCATAGGCTACCAGATCGGCGGAAACGGCCGGCATGCTTAGAACACGAGAAGATTAAGGGGAAACCTCTGGCACTTGTCCGACTATGCGGCCAATCAGAAGTTAGCCCGCCGCCACTCGCGCAGGCAACTCTGAGTCGTCACCTGTCGCGACCCCCTTGCTGGATAAAAAATCAGTACAAGTACAGGCGTTCACTTCGGCAGCTCTTTGCGGAGTGAGATTACTTGGGAAACGGGCCGGCCATGATGGGCCCGGAGAGCATGGGCTTCCAAGCCTGCTTGCAATGGGCACATTTCGCTTCGCGCGCAGCGGCACTACTGGTGCCGGAATGGGTGTCCACGGCGACCGAGTTTTGCTTGTGGCAGTGAGGGCACGTCAGATCAACCAAGATGTTGAGTGGGGCTGGTTCTGCATCCGTTTGAGCGCGTTGTTCTGGCTCTTTGTGGTGGCTATCTGCGGCCGGCTGCGATTTCCTACCGGCTCGCTTCCCGGCGTACAGGACTTCATCGGCGCGTGCCAGCATTTCCTCTGGCCGCTCTCCCCTTTCGTACTGCTTCCATCCGGCGGAGAAAGTGACCGGAATCCTATGAGCGTGCCAGTCTACTGTCAATGAGCCGAGACGTCCCAGCACAAGTCCCAACTGCTCCGAGGTGCACTCCGGAAGCAGAACAAGAAACTCGTCGCCGCCCAAGCGCACCGCCAAGTCGCCTCCCCGAATCACGTTATTCAGACGGGCGGCAAATTCCTGCAATACCAGGTCACCGGCGGGATGGCCGTACGTGTCATTGATGAACTTAAAGTTATTCAGGTCCAACGTGAGTATGGTCAGAGGATGGCCCTTGCGCTCTGAGCGAGCCACTTCGGCGGCCAGGCGTTGCTCCGCAAAGCGCCGGTTATAGAGGCCGGTCAATGGATCGACCATGGCAAGATTGCGCAGAAGGTCTGAATGGCCCTGCTTCTCAGCAAGCTGGCGGCGAAGCCTCTTGATGAGAATTGCTTGAGAGATCGCATAGATGTTAAAAAACACGACCAAAGCGATCAAGCCAAAAACAACATCTACCATCTTGATCTTGAAGATGGTACCGACGCCGCTCCGTACTGTTGGGAGGCTAAGAGCGGTGAGGGCAAAGACGACGAGAATAGCGACAAAGATCGAGTAACCTCGGACCCACCAATCGCGCTTCTCAATCTTCTGAAATTCGCGCGCAAGCTCCTGGTCTCTGGCCTGCACAGAAGCCACGATAGGAGGTATGCGGGGGGCAATCATGGAGTGGAGGTCAGGTGAGGGGCAGCATTTCGCCCTGTTTCTAAAGTAGTCTCGCTGAGATTCCTGGTCAAGACAGTTTCATTGTGAGATTACAAGGTGGTTACTTGCAAGATGTAAACGAAGTGAAGGGAGAAGCGCCAAGCTGATGGACCTTGTACTACCGAACAGTTTTACCGGCCTGGTACTCCTGTTCCATTGGCCAGATTGGAACGCAGTGAAAAACTGACCTTGAGCGAAATATGGTTTCAATCCTCATCCTTGCGTTCGCAGGGTTCGCCCTGGTGAAATTCGGAATCGCCCAATGGCGCGCGATCTGGATAACGGCCGCCAATCAGCCCCTGTCTGAGTCGTTGCTACTGACGGCCGGGATTGACGGAGCGCACGTCGGCGCAGGTGATTTCAGTACACTCATGAATTTGTGTAATGAATTGTCCCCTGATTTGAAAAAGAGAAGCCCCTGGCTGAGGGAAGTGTCTGTCTATTACCGCGCGGTTGAGAAACTCGAGCACGCTTTCCGAATGAAACTCCCGGCCATTTCCAGATGGGCGAAAAGTGAAATGCAGATCTGCTCGCGCTATGTTGCAGTGGTTCTTGACCAAAGTCTCTCCATGAGCATCGATCGCCAGTTCGCCACGCGGGCCGACTGACCGCAACCGGCGCGTGACAGACTTAGTCTCTCTCTTGACGACAGAGCCATCCACAAGAGTGAAGTACAAGCAGGACTGCGGCGTCCGGAATAATAATGAAATCGGCGATCTGGCCTAACGCGGTTACCGGAGAAGTGAAGTCTGTGGTGTAAGCTTGCGGGCAGATGTTGTGAATGCACCACGGAGGTTTCTTTGGAGAAAAATCCAAACGCTATGCTTGCGGTGTTATGGGCCGGCTTTGCGTGCGGTGTCCTGGACATTACCGCCGCGCTGGTGGTCTACGGCTACTTCGGCGCAAAGCCTATGCGCCTGCTTCAAGGAATTGCCAGCGGATTGCTGGGGCCGAGGGCATTTGACGGTGGACTCGCAACGGCGCTGCTCGGCCTTCTTTGTCACTTCTTCATCGCATTTGGTGCGGCTACTGTCTATTTTATGGCCAGCCGCGCTATTCGTTTCTTGATACAGCATGAGGTTGTTTCAGGCGTTCTATATGGCGTGGCTGTCTATTTCTTCATGAATCGCGTCGTATTGCCACTCTCCGCGGCCGCCAAGGGTCCCTTTTCCCTTAGGATGATGATCGTCGGGGTGGTCATACACATTTTCTGCGTTGGACTTCCAATATCTCTGAGCGTGCGCCGATTTTCGAGATGATAGACTCTCTGCCAGTAGGGGGCTCATACTCCGAATTCAATTCTCTTGGACAAAACTTGTTTTTGAGCGCAGCCATTCTCCGAGTTTGCTATCCTACGCCGCGTGAAACCTCTCTTCCTGATTGACACCGATACCGCTTCCGATGACGCCGTGGCTTTGATCATGGCGCTGCGCTCTCCGCAGGTGCGCGTATTGGCGATTACTACCGTCGCTGGAAACGTGGCCGCGCAGCAAGCCACGCGCAACGCGCTCTACACGGCGGAACTTTGTGGCTCGGACGTTCCCGTTTTCATGGGCGCGCAAGAACCGCTCAACCGCCCGCACCAGAGCGCCCACTGGTTCCATGGCCGCGATGGCTTGGGCGACCATGGCTACCCGCCGCCAAAAAAGTCGCACGAGAAACTGCCCGCGCTCGAAGCGATCATCTCCACCATCGAGTCCAATCCGGGCCTCGTATTGGTGACTCTCGGCCCCTTAACCAATGTTGCTTTGGCTCTCCAGTTGAATCCCGGCATCGCCGCCAAAGTCGGCCGCTGCGTGATCATGGGCGGCGCACCATGTTGCGAGGGGAATGTGACGCCGGCCGCCGAGTACAACATTTGGTGCGATCCAGAAGCGGCGCAAATCGTGTTGCGCAGCGGACTTCCGATCGAGTTGGTCGGCTGGCACCTTTGCCGCGGCGAGGCTGCGTTGAACCCGGACGACATCAAGCAAGTGCTGAGCTTTGGCACGCCACAGGCCCGCTTCGCCATCGAATGCAACAGCCGGGCCCAGGAAGCCTATCTCGAGCAAACTGGCGAACGCGGAATCTCGTTGCCGGACCCGGTGGCCATGGCCATCGCCTTGGATCCTACGATTGTTTCAAAGCAATCCGAGCACTTTGTGGACGTGGAGACTTCGAGCGATCTGACGCTAGGTATGACCGTGGTGGATCGCCTGAACGTGGCAGGGAACGAGCGCAACCGAGCCGTTTGGGCGCCGATTCTGAAGCAAGGCAGGCGCGCCAAGGTCTACTGGACCATAGACAACCAAAGGTGGAAGAAGGCCCTATACGCCACCCTCCGATAGCTCTATCAGACACTCACTGGCCTGAAGGGTAGAACGCATCTAATCCATTGACAATAAATAGGTTAAGCTGCATCTGTTTCTCTTGAGACGGCTCGGTACCACCTCTGGAAGGCAACTTCTTTCCCATTGTGGTGTTCTACGTCATGGGAGCATTAATAGGATGTTACGCTCCCATCGGCTAGAACGTCTCATTAGTGGGCCACAGCGGCCAGCGTCCAGACCGAGGACAGGGGATTCGTCATGAAGACGACCACTTTTACTGGTAAGAGCAGCTTAGGCCTGTTGCTCTGTTTAGCCGGTCTTTTGAGTTTTGCCGCGCCGCAGGCGCGTGCGGATGAAGAGAAAGATCCGCCCACGCGCGTCGCGCGCATTAGCTATGTGGAAGGTTCCGTTTCCCTGCAGCCCGGTGGGCAAGGCGACTGGGGCAGTGCCGCCAGAAACCGCCCGATGACCATCGGCGACAAGATCTGGGTGGACAAAGATTCCCGCGCCGAATTGCAAGCCGGCACCGCCTCCATGCATCTCGGCAGCTTGACCGCGCTTTCCTTCCTGAACCTTGACCAAGGCATCACGCAAATGCGCCTTGCGGAAGGCAGCCTCAACTTTCGTGTCACTGAAATGCGCGAAGGCGATCTCTATGAAGTAGATGCCCCAAACATCGCTTTCACCGTGAAGCAGGCCGGAGCATTTCGCATCGATGTCAACGAAAACGGCGACTCCGCCCGCGTGACGGTGATTCGCGGCGAAGGCGAAGTTACCGCCGGTGGCAAGACCTATCCAGTGCACGCCGAAGAGCGCGCCGAATTCACCGGCACGGATAACATTGAATCCCACTTCGAAAGATCTCCGGGTCCGGATGGTCTGGACAATTGGGCCGACCAACGCGACCGCAAAGAAGACAATTCCGTTTCCGGACAATACGTTTCGCGTGACATGGATGGTTACAGCGATCTCGATGAGAACGGGTCTTGGCAGGATGAGCCGGAATATGGCCATGTCTGGTATCCCAACGATGTTGGCCCGGATTGGGCTCCTTACAGTGATGGTTCCTGGAACTACGTCAGTCCTTGGGGCTGGACTTGGGTTGGCTACGAACCTTGGGGCTTTGCTCCTTACCACTATGGTCGTTGGAACTATTTTGGCGGAAGGTGGGGATGGTGCCCCGGTCCGTATTACGGTGGCGCAATTTATGGCCCTGCGTTTGTCGGTTTCTTCGGCGGCGGGTTCGGATTTGGAGTGGGCTGGTTCCCGCTGGGATTTGGTGAACCGTTTTTCCCATGGTACCACTGCCGTGGCGGATACATCCGGAACATCAACGTCCACAATACGTTTATTCGCAACACGAACGTCTTCAACTCCAACGGCCGCAACTTCAATTACGTGAATGCGCATAACGTGCGCGCGGTAACCACCGCGAATCGCAACGCCTTCACAAATGGTCAAGCCATCCACCGCGGAGCCGGCAACGTTACCGAAGCTTCGCTGAGGGGCGCGCGAGTGACCAATTCCGTTGGGATCAAGCCGACGCAACACAGCTCGCTGGGCTCGGAAAACATGAGATCAAATGCGGCCCGGCCGTCGGCGGCGATTCAGAACCGCACCGTGGTCGCGCGCACCGCGCCCGCTCAAGGGGCCTCGCAAGCGCGGGTTCGCACGTTCAATAGCGCGGGTCTGACTCCGGGGCGCACCGGTAATGGGCCGTCACATAACGCGCCGGCCATGAACGGCCGCCCGGGCAGCACATCGCCGTCATCCGGGATGAGTTCCCGGCGGCAGGAACTATCGAACAACCGGCCGCCATCCGCGATGAACAACTCGAACCGCAATTCTTCGGGTGCGGCGGGCAATAGTGGTTCACAGCGCACGGGCAATAGCTCACGCACCTGGGAAGCCCAGGGAAATACGAGTGACCGGGGCCGTCCGCCGGCTGGGTTTGGAAACTCGAGCCAGTCAGGGAATTCTCCGGCGCAATCGGCTCGCGGCAACCAAGCCAATCGTCCGCCGTGGGCACGCGAAGGCGCGCAGTCTGGAGCCGCGCGCAGCCAGTCCTCTCGGCCCTCGACGCCAAGCTATAACAACAACCGCCCAAGCTCTCCCAACGGTGGACGCTCGTACGAGCAGCCGCAGCGCACGCAACGTGATACACCGTCCTATAACAACAACCGTGGCTATTCCCAGCCGCGTTCTTCCAATCCGCCGCCCACGCGCTCGAACTCGGCGCCGCGGACCTATTCTGCGCCGAGCCGTAGCTACCCGGCACCGTCACGCTCCTACTCCTCGCCGGCACCGTCACACTCCTACTCCGCTCCGAGCCACCCAAGCGGTGGCGGCGGTTCCCGAGGCGGTGGCGGCGGTGGCGGCGGTTCTCGCGGGGGTGGAGGCGGAAGCCCGCATGGCGGTGGTGGAGGAAGCTCACACGGCGGCGGAAGCTCTCGCGGCCGACCCTAAATTCTTTGCCAACTTCATGGCCCGTCAGGATCTTCCGGGCGGGCTTTTTATTTTGGCATCAACTTCCGCGAAAGTTTCCCAAATCGTATCTCCCGATTCCTCCGTCACTCGCACCGTTCTGTCCACAACTCTTCCGTCATTTCCGTGTTTCATAAAATAAGGCATTTCGTCGCCGGCATTTGCTGTTTCGACATGGGGAATATGCGCAGCAACTGCTCTCTAACGGCGAAGTGCTACTGTTAAAAGTGAGCCCAGGCAATCTTTCAATGCATGTGAAATGACGCGGCGCAGGTGAATGACGGCCGCTCACGTTTCAGGAGAGATTTCGACATGAGAAAGCACCTTATCAAGTTAGGGAGCCTCCTCGGCCTTGCGCTGGCGGTGGCTTTTTTCGCGCCGCAACGCGCTGCTGCGGATGATGACGACGATCCGCCAAGCCGTGTGGCGCGGCTCAGCTATGCTCACGGCACCGTTTCGTTCAACCCGGCGGGGACTGACGACTGGGTTTCCGCGGTCGTCAATCGCCCGATTACCACTGGCGACAAACTCTGGACCGACAATGGCTCGCGCGCCGAATTGCATCTCGGTGCCGCTGCGATCCGGCTTTCCAGCAACACTGGCTTTTCGTTTTTGAATCTGGACGACCGCATGACGCAGATCCGCATTACAGAAGGCACCCTGAACGTGCGCGTTCGGCGTCTGGAGCAGGACGAAACCTTCGAAATCGATACACCCAACCTCGCGTTCTCCATTCTTCGCCCGGGCAACTACAAGATCGATGTCAACGAAGCTGGCGACACCACTGTCGCGACTGTTCGCGATGGTGAAGGCGAAGTCACCGGCGGCGGCTCAGCCTACACAGTTCACGCTCGGGAAACCGGCACGTTCGCCGGGATCGATCAACTCGACGCTGACATTCAGCGGTTCGGCGATGACGATGACTTCGACCGTTGGTGCCGTGATCGCGACCGCCGCGAAGACCGCTCGGAATCCTCGCGCTACGTCTCAGACGACGTCATTGGATACGAAGACCTCGACGACAATGGCGGATGGCGCCCGGTGCCCGAGTACGGCAACGTTTGGTTTCCGCACACGACCATCGTCGGTTGGGCTCCTTATCGCTACGGTCATTGGGTTTGGATTTCGCCCTGGGGCTGGACTTGGGTGGATGACGCGCCTTGGGGCTTCGCTCCGTTCCACTACGGCCGCTGGGTCACCGTCCGCGGAGTTTGGGGTTGGGTGCCTTGCGCGCCTCGAGCGGTCGTTGGTGTCGCCTACGTGCGTCCGGTATACGCTCCAGCCCTTGTTGCCTGGGTTGGCGGGCCGCACTTCAGTGTCGGCATTGGAATCGGAGGAGGCGGGGGCGTCGGCGTGGCGTGGTTCCCACTCGGTCCGCGTGAGGTCTTCGTGCCTTCCTATCACGTGAGCCGCGCTTACGTCACACGGGTGAACGTCTCCAACACCACCGTGAACACCACGGTCGTCAACAATTATTACAACACCGTCATCGTCAACAAGAATGTGACCAACATCAAGTACGTGAACCAGACGGCACCGAACGGCGTAACCGCCACATCGCACGAAAATTTTATTTCCGCGCGGTCTGTCGGTCATAACATGATGAAAGTAGATCGCCGGGAAATTGAGTCCGCGCAGGTCAATCCGACCACGCCAACGGTCGCCCCGCAGCAGAGAAGCGTAATTGGATCTGGCGCTCCAGTTACAGTTAGACCTCCAGCGCGGTTTCAGGAACGCCCCGTCGTGGCCAAGACAGCACCGCCGCCTGCCCCTGTCTCCTTCGTAAAGCAACAACAGGAGATTCAAGCCAATGGCGGCAGGCCAGTCGGTGTCTCTCAAATGCGCCGCGCGCAGGTCGAAGACACCCGACAGGCTCGTCCAAACTTCAAACTCGCCCCGCCGACACAACCCGGCGCGGCGCGAGGAGTTCAGACGAATCGGCCCGCCGGCAACATGCAGGGCAATCAGGGCAATGTGCAGAACAACCCGGCGAACACGCAGAACAATCAGCGCAATGTGCAGAATGACCGGCGCGATGTGCAGAACAACAACAACCGCCCGTCGTCGACGGACAATACTTCGCCGGCGAATCCTCCTAACCGGCCAGTGAATCTGCCGGCTAACAGCGGCAACGCTCCCGCCAACACGGGCAATGCCCCTGGCAACGCTGGCAATCCGAGGGTGCGCAACGATCGACCGCCTTCGTCGCGTCCGGCCGACCCCGGCAGGTCGAACAACGTGGACCCCCGAGTCGATCAGCGGCAGCAGCAGCAACTGGAACAGCTCCGCCAGAAACAGGATCAGGAACGCCAAAGGGTCGAGCAGAAGCAGGTCCAGGAGCAGCAAAAGATTCAGCAGAAGAATGCGGAGGACGTTCGAAGGCAGCAAGTCGACCAGAAACAGCAGCAGCAACTCCAGCAGCTCGAGCAAAAGCACGAGCAACAGCAACAGAAGCTGCAGCAAAAACAGACCCAGGAACGCCAGAAGCAAGAGCGCCCGAAAGACAAGCCGTCCAACACCAAGCCGCCGAAAGAGGATAAGCCTCACAACAAGTAAGGCTCGCTCTCAACAGCAATTTCCGGGCGGAACGTTCCTTCAAGTCAGGGCGCTCCGCCCGTTCCGTTTTTTTTGCGCCTCGGGCCTGGGATGCTGCTTTCGGTTGTTGTCTACCCGCTAGGGTCGGCAAGCATTAGGGTTTGCTGATGAATCCTTCGGCGGCCTCGCGTAAGATTTCTATCCAGCGCTCATGGCCAAACGTCCCAGCTCTCGCGCTTCAAAGAAACCTCCCTCTGCCGATTCGGAAGTGCGCTTGATTCGCCTGCCCGGCTTACCCGAGATTCGAACCGGCGACGACCTATCCGAGCAAATTGAGAAAGCCTCCCGCAAGGCACGCATGCCGTTTGAGGACGGCGACATCCTCGTCATCGCGCAAAAAATTGTTTCGAAAGCCGAGGGTGCGATTGTCCGGCTATCAACCATCCGTCCCTCGCTCCAGGCGCAAACCATCGCGGAGCGGCAGAAGAAAGACCCGCGTCTCGTGGAAGTAATCCTGAAGGAATCTCGCCGTCTCGTTCGAAGTGATCCCGTGCTCATCGCTGAGACGCGCCACGGCTTCGTCTGTGCCAATGCCGGCGTCGACCATTCGAACGTCCCCGGCGAAGACGTCGTAACCCTGCTCCCGCGAGACCCCGATCAGTCCGCGAAAAAACTCGCCACCGCTCTCCGCGAGCGAACCGGCAAGCGCGTTGCCGTCATCATCAGTGATACCTTCGGCCGCCCCTGGCGCCTCGGGCTGACGAACGTTGCCATTGGCGCCTCCGGCGTCCCTGTCCTCCACGATTTGCGAGGCACGCGCGATCGCCACGGCAAGCCTCTCACGGCCACCGTTCTCGCTGTCGCCGACGAACTCGCCGCCGCCGCCGGCCTCCTCATGCGCAAATCCGCCGGCTCTCCCGTCGTCCTCATCCGTGGCTACCGCTACAAGCCTTCCTCCGATCCCGCCACCAGCATTATTCGCCCCGCCGCAGAAGACCTCTTCCGCTAATCTCTTCTTCTCTGTGTTCTCTGCGTTCTCCGCGCCCTCTGTGTTAAATTCCTTTCGTACCGCCTCGAGCTAGCGCATGCAAACAACACTCCATCCCCTAACGCGCGAAGAAGCCCTCCACCAGTCCGCGCAAGTTCCTCTCCCCGATCTCCTGGCCGCCGCCAGCGAACTCCGCGCCCAAGGCAAAGGCAACGTCATCACCTTTTCGAAAAAAGTCTTCATCCCCCTGACCACTCTCTGCCGAGACTATTGCAGCTACTGCACCTTCCGCAAAGACCCCGGCCAGCCCGGCGCGCACTTCATGACGCCTGACGAAGTCCTTGCCCTCGCTGAACGCGCCCGCGAGGCTGGCTGCAAAGAAGCCCTCTTCAGCCTCGGCGATCAACCAGAAAAGATTTTCCCCGAAGCCCGCGAATTCCTCCGTGCTCAGGGCTTCACGCGCACGCTCGACTATCTCGCCGCCATGTGCGAACTCGTCCTCGATAAAACTGGTCTGCTCCCGCACGCCAATCCCGGCGTCATGGACCGCGCCGCCCTCGCGCGCCTGAAGGATTCAAACGCCAGCGTCGGCCTGATGCTTGAAAACGTCAGCCCTCGCCTGATGCGCGACGGCCTCCCCCACGCCAACGCCCCGGACAAAGTTCCCGCCCTTCGCCTCCGCACCATCGAAGAAGCCGGCAAGCTCTCCATCGCCTTCACTACCGGCATTCTGATCGGCATCGGCGAAACCATGGAAGAGCGCATCGACTCGCTCCTCGCCATTCGCACGCTCCACGAAAAATACGGCCACATCCAGGAAGTCATCATCCAGAATTTCCGCGCCAAGCCCGAAATTCCCATGGCCGCGCACCCCGAGCCTTCGCTCGACGACATGCTCCGCACCATCGCGCTCGCCCGCTTGATCCTCGGCCCGCAAATGAACATCCAGGCCCCGCCGAATTTGAGCTACAACGATTTTCCCCGCCTGCTCGAAGCCGGCATCAACGATTGGGGCGGCATCTCGCCCATCACCAGAGATTTCATCAATCCCGAAGCCGCCTGGCCCCAAATCACACGCCTTCAATTCGAAACCGAGTCCCGCGGCTTCTTTCTGCGCGAACGCCTGGCCCTCTACCCCGAATTCGTCAGCCGGGAGGAATTTCTTTCACCGCGCGTCCGAGATCGCATCACAGACGTAGCCGGTGCCGACGGATTTGCGCGTGACGCCGTACAAGCCACCCGCATCTGAATTCTCCATGCCCTCAAAAACAAAACTAAAAATCACCGCCCTGGCCGGAGGCGTAGGCGCCTCAAAACTCCTCCTGGGCCTCTACCGGGAAATGAACCCGGCGGACCTCACCATCATCGTCAACACCGGTGACGACATCGTCCTCCACGGCCTGAAAATTTCGCCCGACCTCGACATCGTCACGTATACCCTCGCGGGAGTCGTCGATCAAGAGAAAGGCTGGGGCCTGCGCGCTGAAACCTTCCACGCCCTGAAACACCTCGCGCGCTTTGGCAGGGGAAACTGGTTCAATCTCGGCGACCGCGACCTCGCCACCCACATCCATCGCACCGCTATGCTCGCCGATGGAAAAACGCTCTCCCAAGCCGCCGACGCCATCCGCATCGCGCTCGGCGTCAAGTCCCGCATCCTCCCCATGTCCGACACACCCATCCCCACCATCATCGATTCGAACGAAGGCCCGCTTCATTTTCAGGAATATTTAGTCAAGCGCCGCACTAAACCAGTAGTGAAGGGAATTCACTTCGAAGGTGTGGAATCCACGCAGCCCGCCCCCGGCGTCCTCGAAGCCATTCGCGACGCCGACCGTATCCTCATCTGCCCCAGCAATCCGCTGATCAGCATCGGCCCCATCCTCGCCGTGCCCCAGGTCCGCAACGAACTCCGCGCCAACAAACAAAAAGTCTTCGCCGTTTGCCCCATCGTAGGCGGCAAATCCCTAAAAGGCCCCTCCGACAAAATGCTCGCCCAACTCGGCCACAGACCAACCGCCCTCGGCGTCGCCCAACTCTACGCCGACTTCACCGGCACCTTCGTCATCGATCCCGCCGACAAATCGCAGGCCCCCGCAATCACCCCGCTAGGCATGGCGGTCGTAATTCTTCCAACCGTCATGAAAACTCAAGCGCAAAAGCGCAGGCTCGCCAGTGCGTTGTTGTGTTTGTAGTTGGAAGGTAGCTGTTTTCTTACGGTAGCCCAGTAAAACGAATCCCTGAGCCGTGAACTTTGTAGCGCATATTCAAGCCAATGAGCAACGCTGTCAACGACTCCACGATCCGCGCGTTTTCGAGCTTTCCGCCGTTCAACGGCCGCGCCCCGGGAATCTTGCTGACCAATTCGGACGCTACCTGCTTTGCCTTCTCATCGTCGCTGCACACCAGAACATCGCAATCGACAGGCGCGTCTCCAGCAAGCGACTCCGCGCCAAGATTCTGAAAGGCCGCCGCAAGACTCACGCCTGCGGGCAATAGCTCTCGCGTCTGCTCGGCTGCCGAGCCTTGCCAAACGCCTAGTACGCGCGTCGCCGCGCCGCCAACGGTCGCCGCCAGGGGCACGGTGGTATCGATCACAATCGTTCCTGGCTTCCACACGCTCTTCAATTGCTTGAGCAGTGCCACCACGCCAGAGAAGGGAACCGTTAGCACGGCGACATCGCACGCTGCCGCCGCAGAGGGATTTTCCATGCCTTCGATCTGTGACGCGCTGCCGATCCGCTCGCGCAGCTGCCTCGCAGTTTCCTGCGCGCGCCCCGCCTCGCGCGAGCCGATCAGGATGTGTTCCCCAGCCTTCGCCAGACGATAAGCTAGCCCGGAGCCTTCCGCTCCCGTTCCGCCCAGAATCGCGATTTTTCGCGCCATGATCATATTCTCCGATGTAAATCTTCCCGCGCCGCCCGTTCATTCCCGCGAGAGGTCTTTCTTCGCTCCGCTGCTTCGCATTCCGCTAGACCAGTATGGTATCTTCAAAAACTCCAAACATGAAAACGCCACCGCTCACCGCCCAGCAATTCCGCAAGGCTCTCGGCCATTTCGCCACGGGAATCACCGTCGTCACCGTCGAGCGCGCCCCCGGCTCGGTGCGCGGCATGACCGCCAATTCGTTCACTTCCGTTTCTCTCGACCCCATGCTCATTCTGATTTGCGTGGAGAAGCGCGCGGCGATTCTTCCCATACTGGAAAAGAAAAAACAGTTCGGCGTTAGCGTTCTCAAGGAAGGCCATGAGGCCCTCTCCGAGTACTTCGCCAAGGGTGCGCAAACCGCCGAAGCCGAGCAGCGCTTGTCCATTCACTATCGCTGGACGCCGAGCGGAATTCCCGTCCTGGAAGGCACGCTCCTCCAATTGAGCTGCGCGGTTGTGGCTTCTCATCTCGCCGGCGATCACACGATTTTTGTCGGGGAAGTGGTGGAAGCCGAGATTCATGAAGGCAAGCCGCTGCTCTATTTCGGCGGTGAATATCGCCACATGGCCCGGCGACCTGGAGCTGCGTCGTAAGGGCCAAGATTCGAATCTTGCGTTTTCGCTAACCCCCGGGACGGTTGCTGTAAACCGCCTTTTCCCCCGACCGGGCCACTTCGTAATAGTTCAACTGCAAGCTCTTCAGTTTTTCGAGTCCCTTGGCATTCGCTGCAAAGAAAAAAACTTTGCCTGGCCCGGTCCAGAGTTTCGTGAACGAAGCGTCATCTTCGAATACCTGCGGCGAATCGGGGAAGAGTGAGCCGTACCATAAATCGTTGACCCGCCCGTTGAGCATGTGCAATTGAGCGCCCGTATAGAAATTCACACTGGAAGCCAGCGAATACGCCCCGTTCACGACGATCAAATCGCCGGGTTGATATTGCTTCTCGATAGCCATCGCGAGCGGCTTTGAACCAAGCACGGGCGAAAACACCGTGAGCGCCATATGGACCGCTTGGAAAAGAATTACCATCATCACGCAGATCGCCAAATTTCCGCGCAACGGCGAGCCCTTTTTGCGGAACAGCCAATTGAAAAACGTCCCGGCGAGAAAACCCACGCCCGTCAAGATCAGCGGCACGCGAAATACGCTCATCGCTCCCAGCGTAAGGTCGAAGAGATGGCCCATCGAGAGCTTGTACATCTCGGGGGCCTTTTTGAGCAGGTCGCCGAAGTCGGCATTCGGAGGCGCGGGCGGCGACATTGCCACAATGGTCAGGCAGATCACAAACGCCGCTACGCCGAGCACCAGCATCGCCAGGGAAGAGCGCAATCCGCTCCGCCGCAATGTGCTTCCAGGTTCCGAAGCGTCCTCCCGGTTCAGCCACAATCCGCAGAGCAGCGCCAAAGCCGGAAGCGAAGGCAGTACGTAGTATTCCTGCCGCGTGGAAAAACTGAAAAACACCAAAATCGCCAGCGCCCATACCGCCAAAAGCAGCGCCGCGCGCGGTTCCTTCTCCAGTCGCTCCCGCCAGCGGCTCGGGCGAAGCGGGACTTGCCGCAAACTGCTCAGCAAAAAGAAAGTCCACGGAAAGAGCCAGACGAGAAGAAGGCCCCAGAAAATCAGCAGCGGAACTTTGTCGTAGTCACGAGGCACACGCAAATTCAAATACCGGTAGATCTGCTCGTTGATAAAATAAAACCAGAAGAATCCTTTGGCCTCGCCCTGCGCGGGATTGCGCAGCGTGGCGAGGACGTGCCACGGCGCTGCCGCTGCCATAAATATCGCCGTAGTGGAGACCAACCGCATTCGCCAGAGGTGACGCAGATTCCCGGTCAGCAGCAGGTAGCCGCCGATAATGAGAACCGGGAAGGCGATTCCAATCAGGCCTTTGGTCAGCACGTTGCCCGCGGTGACCAGCGCCAATGACCAGCACAGCCACCGCGAAGGATTCTCCTGATCCAGGATCCGCCAGAAAAGATGAGCGGTCAGGATCAACCAGAAGCCCACCATAATGTCCGGGATTTCGAATCGCGTGTAGATATACGGCCCAATGGCCGTTCCGAGCACCAGCGCCGCGAAAAAGCCCGCGCGTTCTCCAGCCATTTCGCGCCCCAGCCAGAAAACCGCGATCAGCGAGCCAAGCGCAAACAGCGAGAGCGGCAAACGCGCGGAAAATTCGGAAACGCCAAAAATCGAGTAGCCCGCCGCGGTAATCCAGTAGGGAAGCGGCGCCTTGTCGAGATAGCGCACGCCATTCACATGCATGGTTACGAAGTCGTTCCGCGCCAGCATCTCTCGCCCGATTTGCGCGTGCTCCGAATCCGCATCATCCATCATCCCGGGCGAAGCCAGCCCGGGAATGTAGATCAACGCCCAGAAAAGAACGATGGCCGCCAGGTACCAGCGGACGTTCGAAGGATTGTCTTGGTCTTGAATGTTCGACTCGGAATCCGAACCGCTAGTGCCGGATGGTTTCGTCATTTTTTTTGGCGAGATGGCGTGCCCCGGTGACGGTATACGATGCGCGTCCGCCCAAGCGGTCGTGGAAGTGCCGCACTTGCATTTCGGCCAGCAGACCCAAGGCGAAAAGCTGCATTCCGGAAAGAATCAGCACCGTCGCGAAAAACATCATCGGGCCGTGCTCTTGCAAAACGTTGGTGTGATAAATCAGATTCTCCACCAGCAGCCAAAAGGCGATGACGCTCCCCACAAATGCCGCGGCAATTCCCGCGGTGCCAAAAAAATGCATCGGACGCGACAGATATCCCGTCAGAAAACGCACCGTGATGAGGTCGAAGAAGAAAGGAACTTTCTGCAAGAATCCGTATTTAGATGCGCCATGTTCGCGCGGCGCGATGGTGATGGGAATTTCGCAGATACGGCAGCCCTGGCGTAGCGCCAGAATCGGAATCAGCCGTTGCATTTCGCCGTACACCGGCAGTTGCGCAACGAACTCGCGCTTGTAAGCTTTAAACCCGCTGCCGAAATCGTGAATTCGAACGCCGGAGAGTTTCGCCGTGATCCAGTTCGCGGCCCGGTTGGACATCCGCTGCATCCACGGATCGCCCGAGTGCTGCAGCCGCTGGCCGCAAACGATGTCAAAGCCTTCACGCAACTTTTCGACAAATCGTGGAATGTCCGAAGAATGATGTTGCAGGTCGCCGTCCATCGTAACGATGTAATCGCCGAGAGCCACCTCAAATCCTGCGCCCAACGCCGCCGACTTGCCGGAATTGCGGGGGAGGGTTATGACCGTCACCCGCCCATCCTGCAAGGCGATATCCCTCAGCAGAGCTGAGCTCTCATCGGTACTGCCGTCATCCACGAACACCAATTCGAATGAGTCGCCGAGCAACTCCAGAGTCTCTTTCAGATGCTCGTAGAGCTGCACGATGTTTTCCCGCTCGTTGTAAAGCGGGACCACGATGCTGTGCCGGACGTTTTCGCGAACTTCGTTCATCGAAAGAATGTTCTCGCCTCGCAATTTGCTAACGGTCCGGGGAACCGGAAGGCCGCGTCTGTTCCGCGGAGTCGCCCATCTCTTTGCGGTGGCTTTTTACTTCGCGCAGAGCGTAAATCGGCTTGTTCTGCGATTCGTAGTAAGTGCGCGCGATAATTTCGCCGAGCAGTCCCATCGAAAGAAATTGGATTCCGACCAGGAACAACCCCACCGCCAGGAACACTACCGGGCCCCAATCCTTTATCAGCGCGATATGAAAATAAAATTTGTCGAAGGCCAGGACCATCCAAAGCAAGCAACTGAGCCCCATGCTTCCCACTCCCACCAATCCAAAAAACTGCCCGGGTCGCGTCGAGTAATCCAGCAAAAACTTTACGATCATCAAATCCAGAAGGACGCGAATGGTCCTCGCGATCCCGTACCTTTTTTTGTCGTCTTTTCCCGCGACACTGGCGATTGGCAGCTCCGCGATCTTGGCACCAGTGGAGCTCGCCAGCGCTGGAATGAACCGGTGCAATTCTCCGTAAAGCTGAATTTCCTGGATGATCTCCCGGCGGTAAGCCTTGAATGTGGTTCCGAAGTCGTGCAGGTCGGTTCCCGAAAGTCTGGCCATCATCCAATTCGCCAAGCGGCTGGGAACTTGCCCAAACAGCCAGTGGCCGCGCCGCTGGTAATGCCAGCCGCTCACCAGATCGTAGCCTTCCTCGATTTTTTCCAGGAAACGCGGAATTTCATCGGGGTCGTGCTGCAAGTCGCCGCTCATGGAAATGATCACGTCGCCGCGCGCAAAATCAAATCCCGCCTTTAGCGCCGGCGTTTGCCCGAAATTTCGCCGCAGCCGCACCAGGTTCACGCGCCGGTCGTGCTCGTAAATTTCCGAGAGCACCTTGAACGAATCATCCTTGCTGCCGTCATCCACAAACACCAATTCGTAAGGCTCGCCAAGTCCATCCATCACTTCGGTGAGCTTCATGTAGAGAGGTGGGATGTTTTCCTGTTCATTGAAGAACGGAACGACAATGGAATACTGAATTGGCGAATCGCTTGCCATTCTTTTCTGCAAATCCCTTATTTAGGCTTCCTGGGCTACGAAGCCATAGTCTATCAGGCGAATCCCTAGCGATGCGACAAGATTTCTAATCCCGGTGTCGGTGAGAATCTGCAGCTCGGTCTGGCGTGAATCCTGCAGCCGCGTGGCTGTTTTTCGCAGCACGGAGTCCATATAGCCCGGGTGGCACATTAACTCTGTCGTTCCGTCCGGAAGACTTCTTACAAGTTGCTCCACCCCTTCGCGGGTCAGCTCTCCGGTTTGCGCAATTCCGCAAAAAAAATCGGCGGTGGAAATCCCCGCGTGCTCGGCTTGTTCGCGTGCATCGCGCGCAAGAAGTTTCAAGCCGCGGGCTTGCACGCCTTGTTTCATCACCACGCCAGGGTGCTGTTTTGAGCCCGCAGAAAGAGCTGCGCGCAGGCCGGAGGCTTCCAGCGCAACGCGAATCGCGCCGATGTCATGTCGTTTCGCCAGGCGCAGCGCAATCTCAAACAGCCCCGGTAACATGTGCACGTGTTTGTGCCCGTCCAGGTGCGTCGGCGCAATTCCCGCGTCGCGCACCTTCTGGATTTGCGCGTCCCATTCGTTCTCGACTTCCGCCAGCGAGAGTGCGCCGCGCGCGCGCCGCAGTAGCAGGCTCTCGGGTCCCCCTGCAAATTCGCCGTCGTCATTCAAAAGAGTGGTAACCGTTTCGCGATCGGCGATGGGCGGGCCGTCGCTGAGGTTCAGGTGGACGCCGACACCCAGGCCGGGGGCGGAGCGCGCGGCTTCTACACCTCCGGCAAACGCGGCGCCATTGGCCAGCAGGGAAGTGCTGGTCACGATTCCGTGATGGAAGGCTTCGAGAATGCCGCGGTTGACGCCGTCCGTCCAGCCGAGGTCATCCGCATTGACGATCAGATTCTTCACGCCCTATCCCGCTTCCTCGGATTCACCTGTACGTTAGTACAGCTACTCTTTTGCGCGACCGCCAGAATTCGTACCATTGACCGTTTTCGCCCTCAACTCTAGCATGACGTATCAGAGGCGAAAATGCCCGTAAAGCAGCGTGAAACCAGGCGACTTGGTTCGCGGCACCACGAGAAGCGCCGTGGGCGCCGTATGAATTCGCGTGTGCCCGTGCGGCTCGGCTGGGACGATGAGGCTGGCAAGCGCATCAGCGTGGAAGCGCATACGCGCGTGGTCAACCCTTATGGATGCATGGTGGTGCTGGCGCAGTCGCTCGATCTCGAGCACCGGTTGGCGCTCACGAATCTGATTTCCGATACGAGCAATGCGGCGATCGTCGTGTGGAAAGGCAGTCAGCGCCCCGATGGCTGGGAATATGGCATTGAACTTGTCGCCCCGGAGATGGATTTCTGGGGGCTGGATCTGTGAAGCCTTCGCCCTACGCGAAGCCCGGCGCGATGGCTGGAGTAGCGACGCAGCGCCCTGCGCTGACGCGGCAGCCTACCGCGGAAGAGCGGCGGCGCGCGCAACGCGTGCTGCTGAAGATGCGCGTGTTGGTGCATTTGCCGAATAAGCCTGAGCCGATGGAGGGTCATACGCACACGGTCAGCGCGAGCGGCGCGATGATCATTGTCCCTCAGGGATTGGCACAGGGGACCAAGTTCATTCTCGAGAACCCAAAGACGCAGCAGAAGGTTGAAGTGAACGTGGTTCGCCCGCCGCAGATGAATCAGGATGGGTCGCTGGTTCCGGTAGAGTTCTTGTCTCCCGCGCCGCAGTTCTGGAATATTATCTTTCCGCCGAATATCAACTGAAAAAAAGAAGTAAGGAAGTAACGAAGTAAAGAGGTAAGGAACGATAGCGTTCGAGATCGGGCCGGAAATCTGCGAGCGCGGCTAGCCATAAGAACCTTCGTCCGCCGCGGCGGAATCCTCCCTTCGAGGCTCAGGGCAAACAGGACAGGAATCCTTATGGGATTCCTGGTTAACAATAACTGGGACCCCACCCCCTGTTTTTCCTAAGTGTTGATTCTAAAGGGAGATAAAGTCGTTTAGAATCAACACCCCACAAGTGTTCATTCTAAAGATAGTTAGAGCTGTAATCATAGGACGCCTTCCATAAGGATCGGCCCCGATTGCTCGGGGCCGCCCGGAGTTCAGCAGCCCTGACCCTTTATTGAATCGTGATTGATACAGCCGGAGAAGTAGACGTCGAATAGTTCGAGTCGCCACTGTACACCGCGCTGATGCTGTCCGACCGACCTCCGCCTCCGCCTCCCCCCCCACCGCTACTGCCACAACCGGCGATTCCTGCTGCTGCAAGCGCAAATAAAACCAAGCTAACCAAGACGAATCTGCGCCGCCTACTTGGAAGGTTCCGACTGCTCAGGATAAACACGATCAGAAAAAGGAAGGCCACAATCCACATTGGCACAGTTCGGATGGGGGGCATCTGCCGCGGAAGAGAGGGGGGTGCAAGGAAGGAGAGGGTAGTCGTGAGTGTTGCTGTGCAAAATGCGGCAGTGGAACCGGTTGCCGCAGTGGGAGTGCACGTCATAGGTGTGGATAGGGAGCTCGACCCATTCTTGAATTGAACGGAACCGGTCGGCCCGACGCCATTGCTGCTCGTCGACACCGTGGCCGTTAGGGTGACACTGCCGCCCGACACGATGCTGGACGCGCTAGGTACAACTGCCGTCGTGGTCGCCGCTTTTGTGACTGTCACGGTATCGGCGATGGGACCGCTCGGAGCGTAGCTGATGTCGCCAGAATAACTCGCAGAAATCGCATGCGATCCTGGAGGAAGCTGAATCGGTTGATCCTCTGCGTGACCTGCGCTGTTAATCCCAAAAGTTCCGGCGTCAAGGGGGCTGCCGTTATCCGTGATCGTGACCGTTCCAGTGGCATCGAAGGCGCAGCCCGTTGTTACGCCATTTGTGACGAGAGGTTGGCAGTTAGCGCTGGTGCCAGAGCTGTTCAGGATGTCCATTCGCAGAATGTAGGG
>JBGPIX010000035.1:0-22347 GCA_041485085.1 Candidatus Acidiferrum sp. | reverse complement strand
TCCTTCATGCGCACAACCGAAAAGAGGTTCCTGTGGCTCCGCGACTCCAGCCAGTCGATCCCGTCCAGCGATGCTTCATTCGCCATGGGAACGAAAATGTCAGTCTCGGAAAAATTTTCGGTCCCATGGAAGCCTTCGGGCGTGACCCCGACGATCGTGTAGGGATGCTTGTCAATGCGGACCGTCGTTCCCACGACGTTGGGATCGGCGCCAAAAGCGCTCTTCCAAGTAGGCCAGGAAAGCACGGCCGCCTCTGACGCGCCGGGATAATCGTCATCGCCGCGCTCCAGCAAACGTCCGAGGAACGGTTTGATACCGACAACCTCGAAGTACTGCCCGCTCGCTTCATATCCCCATACGTGCCGCGTGACGCCGTTGGCTTCCAAGCTAAATTCCTGAATCTCAACAGCGGCTACAGCGGAAAACACGGTGTTGGCATCGCGCACATCGCGCAAAACGGGATACGAAACAAAAGGGCCACCATGTTTGGGCTGAAGTGTCATCACGTGGTCGGCATGAGGCACATCGAGCTGCCGCAATACCAATGCCTGCAGGACGCCGAAAACGATGACGTTGGCGGCGATGCCGAGCGCTAGGATAAGGACCGCAGTGAGGGCAAAGCCAGGAGAACGGCGCATCTGGCGTAAGGCGAACCGCAGGTCCTGCAACAGGGAATCGAGAAACGCGCCTGTCCGCGAATCGCGCACTTGCTCCTTGACTTGCTCGACTCCGCCAAGTTCGATACGCGCGGCCCGTTCCGCTTCGTGCGGCGGCATGCCCGCGCGAATGTTTTCCGCAATCAGGAGTTCGAGATGGGCATGAACCTCCTGGTCGAGGTCCGCCTCCACACGCCGATGCGAAAAGAGATTTCGCAGAAAACTTCGAGCTTTCACAAAGAGCGGCATGACGAACACCTCAACCATCGAAAAGACGAGAAACCAAAATCTATTCGTAACGCAACGCAACCATGGGATCGACTTTCGTGGCGCGCCGCGCGGGAATGAAACAAGCCAGCAACGCTGCTCCAACCAGGAGTAGTGTCACCCCGCCGAAAGTCAGCGGATCGGTGGCAGTCACGCCAAAGAGCAACGACTCAATCGCGCGCGTCAGTGCCAACGAACCGGCAATCCCAATCGCCACACCGATGAAAATAGTGCGCAATCCCTGGCTCAGGATCATCCTCAGAACGTCGCCGGAACTCGCGCCGAGAGCGACACGCACGCCAATTTCGCGCGTGCGGCGGCTGACGGAATACGCCATCACGCCAAACACGCCTGCCGTTGCGAGCAGCAGCGCGGTGATCCCGAAGAATCCGATGAGAATGACGTTGAATCTCCGCGAGCCCAGCGAAGCGGAGTAGACCTGCGATAACGTCTGGAACTTCGCAGGGATTTCCCGGTTGAGGTCCTGGAGGATTCCTCGCGCTGCCGAAGTGACCAAGCCGGTGTCGGCATCGCTCAATATGGTTAAGGTGATCGTCGCGCGCGGGCGCTGGAACAGATTCACGTAGACAGTCGGGCGAGGCGGCGCGTCGAGGCCGTATTCGTGAATGTCGCCCACGATGCCAACGATGGTCAGCAGGCGCAAGTCGCCATCCATGTTCCCAAACTCAATGGTGTGGCCGATGGGGTCCTGGTTCGGCCAGCGGTCGCGAGCGAGCGATTCACTGATCACGGCAACGTGCGGAGAGTCGGCGCCGTCGTGCTCGTCAAAGATTCGTCCCCGAATCAGCGGAATCCCGAGAACCTGGAAGTACCCGTCCGAGGCTACGCAGAAATCCGCATTGCCAATGCGCTCTTTTTGCTGCATCAGCGCACCAAAACCTTCCATGGTCTTGGGAATCTCGTTCTCGGTCATCAGGAGAAACATCCCGTCGGGGAGGCCGCCATCCACCATTGGCAAGACGCTCGCTGCGCCAACTTTGCGCACTCCCGGGATTTGCTTGAGCCGGTCAATCAGGTTTGAAAAGAAAATCGCCTGACCTGCTTTTGCTTTCGGATCCTCGACCCACGGAAGCGAGACGTCCATGGTGACAATTTTGTCCACGCGGAACCCGGGATTCACTTCGAGCACTTTCATCAAGCTGCGTCCGAGCAATCCCGCTCCGACCACGAGAACCAAGGTGATCGCAATCTGTGCCGCCACGATGACCCGGCCGATGCGCTGGCTGCCTTGCGAACCCGTTTGTCCGCGCCCGCCTTCCTCAAGGCCCTTGCGCAGGTCGCCAGAGGTCGCCCTCGCAGCGGTGAACGCTCCGAGTCCCGCGGCGACCGCCGTGGAAAGCAGGAGCGCAAACACGAGTACTGGAATACTGATCGAGATGCTTTCCAGCCGCGGCAGATTTTCCGGCGCCATCGCCACCAATTCCGCCACGCCCGCCAGCGCCCCCAATATGCCGAGGCCGCCGCCGGCCAGCGAAAGCAGGAAGGCTTCGGTAAGGAATTGACGGATCAAGCGCCCACGCGCCGCACCGAGCGCGCTGCGAATGGCGAGCTCTCGCTCTCTGACCGACGCTTGCGCCAGCAGCAAATTCGCCACGTTCGCGCAAGCCACCAGTAGCAGAAATCCCACCGCTCCGAGCAGCACCAACAGAGCCGGGCGGGCCTTGCCCGTGATCGAGTCCTGTAGCGGAACGACGATTCCATCTTTGAGGAGATAATCGCCTTGCTCGCTCGAGATATCGTGAATGCGACGCGCGATCGCGCTGATGTCTTGATTCGCTTGCTCGACGGTCACACCGTCGCGAAGGCGCCCGACCGCCTTATAGTTATGCGAAGTCC
Source organism: Candidatus Acidiferrum sp. (assembly GCA_041485085.1). Classification (GTDB taxonomy): domain Bacteria; phylum Acidobacteriota; class Terriglobia; order Acidiferrales; family UBA7541; genus Acidiferrum. The sequence continues at coordinate 19,567 of JBGPIX010000035.1, read as the reverse complement.
TGCTCCGGTTTTCTCCATCCAAATCTGCCGGCAGCCACAGATCCACGTCTGCCGGAAAACGAAATCCGGCCGGGAGCATGCCGATAACGGAGTAGACGGCGCCATCAATCTTCAAGTGCGACTGCGAGAGATCCACCGGCGAGCCGAGATGCTGGCTCCAGTATCCATAGCTGACAAGAACGGTGGGGCCGGCTCCTTTTTTCGCGTCGCCGGCGCTGAAATCCCTCCCGAGGATCGGTTGAATACCAAAGACCTTGAGAAAGTCGGGCGAGACGCTCGCCACCGTCGTGCGCGTCGGCTGCGAAGCGCCTGAAATAGATACGACGTTGTCATTGTATTTGGCAATCGCTTGAAAGCTGCGGCTTTGGTCACGAAAGTCGTCGAAGTTCGGGTCCGCAACGCGCGATGGCCTGCCCTTCGAGGTGACTTCGAAGACGGCCATGATCCGGTTCGCATCCGGGTACGGCAGCGGCCTCAGCAACACTCCGTATACCACGCTGAAGATTGCCGTCGTCGCGCCGATGGCCAGCGCGAGCGTGAAGACCATGACTGCTGTGGCGCCGGGATTTTTGCGGAGTTGGCGGAGACCATAGCGGCAATCGGAGAGCACGGAGTGGAGCCAGTTGCCAAGCCGTTCCTCGCGAACCTGCTCTTTCACCTGTTCGATGCCCTCCAATTCGATTCGCGCGGCGCGTTGCGCTTCGTGCGGCGGCATGCCCGCGCGAATGTTTTCCGCTATCAGGAGCTCGAGGTGGGCACGAACCTCCTGGTCGAGGTCCACGTCCACACGGCGGCGCGAAAAGAGATTTCGTAGGAGACTCTGAGCTTTCACAAAGAGTGGCATGGCAACCTCTTTACGATGCTTCCAAAGCTTGAGCGATAGCCCACGAAATCCGGCCCCACCTCTTGGTTTCGGCTTCCAGTTGCTTTCGTCCAGGCTTGGTCAAGCGATAGTATTTCGCGCGGCGGTTGTTTTCCGAGTCTCCCCAAAAAGAGGAAATCCAGCCTTCTTCCTCCATTCGGTGCAGGGCGGGAAATAGCGAGCCTGGCTTGACAACAAAAGTGCCGCTTGTGATTTGCTGGATCCGGCGCGAGATTCCCAACCCGTGCATCTCGCCGGCGATCAGCGATTTCAAGATCAGCAGGTCCAATGTCCCTTGCAAAAGGCTGGTCTGCTCTGTGCTCAATGGATGCCTCCTATCGTCTGTCTATAGGGAGAGTACTCACCTACGTATAGAGTGTCAATAGGAAAAGGTCATGCCGGCGGACATAGGTCCCGTAGTTGGAAGCCGCCTTGTACTGGGGCAGCGTCCTCTTCCTTCTCCGCTGCGACTTCCTCGGCGCCGAATAAATCAATCCAGACGGCCAGGCCTGCCAAATTGTTGTTGGGAAATCGTTCAGTGCGCCGATCCCGCTCTGCCCGCCACAACATCTGCCTTCAACCCGAGCGCTCTCAAATATCCCTCATTCACTCGGCACTTCTGCAATCGAATGTTCTCCAGCAACTCAGCGAAAGCGCGCGTGATCGTCTCCTGCTCGGGCCGGGCTTTCACACGTTCTTCCACGTGCCCGGTGCCGCGCGGCAGCTTTGCGAATTCCACGATTTTTTCCCAATCAGCAGGTGGGACGATGCTGACGACCGCCGACGGCTTTCCCATCTTCTTGTACGGCCAGAAAGCCCATCCAATGTTGTTTTTCTCCAGCGTTTTCGCGAATTGCGCGATCCACTCATCCGTATTCTCCCCGGACTCCCCCATCCAAATCGGCGCATCAAATCGTTCGCGAAAATCAAGGTATTGCCGGATCACGCTTTCATCCGGCGCCGTCCAATATTTGTGGAACGTGTAGGCCACGTTCGCATCGAAGGGTTTGCCGAACACCAAAAAGTTGCTGTCCCACTGCGCCCCGCCCAGAAAAAGAATATGGTGAGCATCCACTTTTCGGATCTCGCCCGACAATTTCTTGTAGAGCGGTTCAAGCGCGGGATTCAACGGTGCCAGCTTGGGAAAATGGGGAATCGGCTCATTTAGCAGGTCATAACCAAGCACCGCCGGTTCATCGCGATAGTGCGTCGCCAGCCGCCGCCAGACGGCTATCAAGTGCTCTTGCTCTTGCGGACTGTCGTATAGCCAGGGATATCCCGCGCTGTCATCGATGTTCGCGCCCGTCTGTCCGCCCGGTGCCGCATGAAGGTCAAGCATCACATACAGGTTTTCCGCCCGGCACCACCCGATCAGCCTATCCAGCAATGGAAAACCTTCCGCGTCGTCGCTCTCAAACAAGTTGTAATGCAATGGAACTCGAACGGCGTTGAACCCCGCCCGGTGCAGCAGCGCGATGTCCTCCCGCGTGACGTAGTTCTCCCGCCACTTCCGCCAGAATGCCTCCGACCCTTCCGGCCCCAACAGCTCCAGCACCAGGCCACGAATTTCGCTAGCCGATTGTGGCCCACCATCGAACAGCCACATATAACCCTCGGGCACCATCCAATTTCCTAGATTTGTAGCCCGAACAAGCAACGGCTTGCCAGCCCCATCCACAATCTGTTTGTGCTCCGTGTGCGCGAACTGTGCGTTCCCTCGCGCAGCCCACGCCAGAAGCAGCAGCGCCAACACTAAAAGTCTGAACTTGTACATGATTTTCTCCTGTCGAAAGCCTACACCAAACTAGCTGCTGTTAGCGGTTCGCTCGGATGGCGTTGGTTGCAATTTTTGAACTCGATGTTGCGTTGCTATGATCATCCTCTACACTTTGTAGGATGCGCTCTAAGATTTACATAATTTACGAAGAACTCTTTAATAGATATCCCACGATTGAGGAACTCAAGGGCATTATGTCGGGACTGAGTTCGTCCCACACCGTATTGCTAGCCGCCCGCCTAAGCACAATGTTCAGGCACTCGTTCTCAGAACACGACCCAAGCGAAGAGTTCAAATTTCAGGCTTGGTTCGTAAATAACCTATTTGATGAGGAGACAAAGAAACGCCTAATGGATCGCTTCGGAAATCAACACCCAAGCCGCCGCCCAGTCTGCCATCCGCTCCAATTGCTGAACCTAATGAGACTAGCCTTGACGTTGGGGAAAGAAGGTGAACCTTCGGACGACCAAGTCACTTTAGACCAACTACGAACGGGAATTGGGACTGCTAGCCTCATGATTAGCGATCTTTTCTGCAACCCCCAAGAAAAGGAGCATATTCAGAAGGGCTCACAGGACGAGAGGATGAGGCATCTGATGTTGCAAGTGCTGGCTTCTGGTGAAGTTTCTAATCCAACTGCATTTCGTAATCTTCTTTTCCGTTCGCATTTCATTTACCGAATAGCTCTTCAAGATCCAAAACTCATTGACCAAATTGGAAAAGAATGCGAGGGCTTGAACTTCGAGAAGAAATTCGAAGAAGTAGTCGGTATTCCGCTCTCTGGATGGTTGAGCTTAGTTACCGGACTCTATACGCATTTACTCAGCCACACCCTGGAAGAGTTTGTGAAAAACCCGGCGGTGTTCGCCATAAATCGGAAGACTATCCTTAAGAACCCTGCGCTCAGCGAAGCCCAGTTGAATAGCTTTTTCGACCCGTTATCGACGAATTTTGATGAGCTACGCAAGGAGTTCAAAAAGGATCGCCATGTTGATGAACGATTTGACCTCGTGCCGTTCATGGCCAAGCCCTTCATCAATTTCGCGCCCGATAACTGCGCTTGCGTCGATGTAGCACTACTTTCAGAAAAGCTCAACAACGGGCCATATTTCCTGCTGAGCACCCTACTTCCCGAAGATGAACGTAGACCAGTTTTCAAGGCATGGGGAATATTGTTTGAAGCTTACGTCAATTGGCTCCTGGAGGGCTTGGCTGGTCGGCACGGTGCTCTTTTTTACCCAGATACCCACTGGGAGGTCGATGGCAATAAATCGTTTGACGCAGTTTTTGTCAAGTCAAGACTATTGGCAGTGATGGAGTTTAAGAGCGGTTTCTTAAAACAGCAGGTGCGGTATTCAAATGATCCGAATACGTTCATGACAGAGTTGGATAGCAGGCTCGGTGCCGGCTGTATGCAATTGGCAAGGGACATATCTCAGCTTCTTCCACACGCGAAAAATGGAAAGAAACTGAGCGGAGTACCTATCCCCTCCAGAGTAGAATGGGTGATGCCGATCCTCGTGGTGCAAGATCTAATTTTGCGAACTCCTTTCATCAACTATTTCCTGAATCAAAGATTTCAGGCTGAGCGAAAACGCTTTCCTGCAAACGGCAAGGTCGAGGTCCTGCCCTTGAACGTGATCCACATCTCTACTTTGGAAGATCTCGTTGAAAGGGCGGAAACTCTCAATTGGGACGTAATATCTATCTTACATCGCCGATGTAGGAACGATGGGTCGATGGCAAAAGAGCTGCAGAGCTTTATAAGTGAGCTTCCAGAAGCTAAGCAACCCTGTTGCTCTGAGAGGTTTCGGCAACTCTTTGAGAGAAGTCGGGAGGAGGTGGGTGCAATACTTTTCAAGGACGAGCACGGGGAAAACCCATAATTTTCGGCCACGAGTGGCAGCCCGGTACCCCGCACTCGGTTTCTGAGGGTGGGGATTTTTCTTCGCAGTTCCCATTGACAACCCGGTCACGACTCTGCTACATTACCCCCGTAAAGAAGTGCGCCTCGCCTTCCGCGAGACTCCCCTTACATCTCAAATCTAACTTTTCAGGAGACTTCCATGTCCACGAACCGCTCCGTTGGCCGCTCTGCGTCCAAATCTAAGAAGGACCGTTCCGTCAACATGTGTGCTTTCACCTTTGCCGATGGCCGCCAGTGCCGCTCTCTCCGCCTCTCCGGCCACCAGCATCTCTGCTACGAGCACGCCAAGAAAGAAGCCGAAGCCTACATCGCAAAGCAAGCCGGTGAGGATCTAGTTTCCTTGTTTTGCGGCAAGGTTCTATCCGCCCCTGATTTCACCGCCGCCCTCGGCCGCGTCCTTTCCGCCGTCGCTGGTGGCTACATCAAACCCAAGGCCGCAGTCACCCTGGCCCTTCTCGGCCAGACCTTGAACCAATCAATCGAGCTCGCCCAACACGAATACGTTAATGCTCCTGGCGGAAATGCCCGGCACGAGCGGGTGGTCTCCTGTCTCATGCTTCCTGCCCCACCCGAGCCCCCTCCCCAGGTTGCTCCAACTTCGCAACCGGAGCGCTCCGCTGCACCACAACCCAACCCAACCCAACCCTCAATCACCACCGCATCCCGTTCCGCTCCAAGTACTAAATCATTTAGAATCAATACTTGTACAGAACGTCCGATAATAACCCCCGTAACAACCTTTAGAATCAACACTTCCAGAAGTGTTGATTCTAAAGCAACTTAAAGTCTCTTTAAAATCAACACTTTTGAAAAAAGCGGGGAGGGGTGGCCTGTTATGGTTAACCAGACACCCGACGAAGGGTGTCTGTCCTGAACGACGAGCGATTTCTGCGAGTCCCGACCGGGTCGGGACCATCGGGAGTCGAGGGATCCCTCTTCGGTCTCAACCAGCCAGCCGCGCCAGCGACTCCGCCAGCACGAGCGCCCCCCGTGCGATATCTTCCGGCGAAGCGTACTCATCGGGCCGATGACTGTAACCATTCCGGCAGGGAATGAAGAGCATCCCCGTCGGGGCAATCCGCGACATAAAGAGCGAGTCGTGATACGCCCGGCTCACCATTTCGAGAAACGGAAATCCATGCTGACGGCAGGAATCCGCAAGCGCCCCGCGAACCTCAGGAGCGCAATCCGCAGGCGCATCCGCATTCAGCAACTCAGACTGAATGGAGACTTGGCGTTTCGCGGAAATATTTTGCACAGCGCGCTCGATCGTTTGCATTACGCCATCGCGCCGCGCCAGATCCGTATCGCGGATGTCGAGCGTAATTCGCACTCGGCTCGGAATACTGTTCACTGCACTCGGAAAAACGTCGCAAACGCCGACAGTCGCAACGGTGTCAACCGCACCGCTCGAACGTGCGGCGGTTTCGATCGCCAAAATAAGTTCGGAAGCCGCGCAAAGCGCATCTTTGCGGTCCGGCATGAGCACGCCGCCCGCATGTCCGCCGCTGCCTTCGATTGAAATGTTGAGACTCGCCGGCGCCGCAATGCTCTTCACAATTCCAAGCGAAATCTGCGCGCGTTCGAGCAGCGGCCCCTGCTCGATGTGCAACTCCACGAACGCTTTGTAATAGCCGGAGTCGAGTTTCACATCCTGAAGATTTCCGCTGAAGCCCGCCTTTCGACGAACCTCGTCCACCGATTCGCCGTCTCGATCTTTCAAGCGCGCGGCGGCATCCGCTGAAAGTGTTCCTGAAAGCAATCGGCTCCCCAGGCAGCCGATCCCGAACCGCGTCGGTTCTTCCGTAGCAAAAATGAGAAGTTCAATCGAATTGTTCGGCCGGAATCCGCTCCGCTGCAGCGCGCGAATCGCTTCGAGTCCGCCAAGGACTCCCACAACGCCATCATATTTCCCAGCGTTCGGAATCGCATCAATATGCGAACCCGTTCCGACTGCTGGGACCGTAGGATCGGCGCCATTCCACCGCGCAAAAATATTTCCGATAGCATCTTGCCGGACGGCAAGCCCGGCTTCTTTGCAACGCGCGATCATCCAAGCGCGGGCTTTCAAATCCGCCGGTGTGAAAACAATCCGCGTGACCGCGGGAGGCTCCGCATCCGAGATCGCGGCCAGCGTTTCAATCTCAGAACTCAGCCGCTGCTGATCGATTTTCAATTTCATTTTTTCCTGGATTCGCGGTAGCGCGGGATCATTTCGTTATTTCTTTACATCTTTACGTCGTTACCTCTTTTCTTGGCCGAGAGGATGCCGGTTACAATCCTTGTAAATCAAATACTTGGCCGGCACTTTGCCGATCGCTCCGAACCATTGCGGGCACCACGGCCCCATCCAAATGAAATCCCCCGCCGTCACCGGATACCACGCATCGCCCAGCCGGTAGATGCCGCCGCCTTCGAGCATGATGAGCCCGTGCTCCATCACGTGCATTTCCACCATGCTGAGTGCCGCGCCGGGTTGGTACACCATGGTGTTCACCGCAAAATCAAATCGCGGCTCGTCGGGCAAAAGGCATTTGACCCGCAAATCCGCATCGCCATCGAGCGCATGCGAGGAAATATCATCCTCGCTCGAAACAATCAGGTGCGGCGCTTCAGTTTTCTTGATTCGTTCGTAAGACTTTTCGACAACCGCAGCTCTGCTTTTTTTCTTTGCAACGAATTTATGCGAAGTTCCTTCAGGCAAAAAGGCATAGCCGCGCGCGCCGAGCTCGTGACGCTTTTCCTCAACTTCGAGTGTCACAGCACCTTCCAGAACATACAGAAATCGTTGCGCGGTCGTATTTCCCAACTCCCCTTTTGGCTCGAATTCAGTGGTGTATTCCGTGAACGCCGCGCCCAGCGCCGGGCCGATGTGCACGATCGCGGAAGCATTCTTCATCCCCGGCAAAGCCGTGCGCACAAAAGTGTCAGGTGTCAGAAGCAGGTGATTGCGTTGATGCGAGCTGCGCGTTTGACCGAGATTATGCACGGCACGTCCTTCCCAGAAATTCTTGCGAAGCCGCAAGCTGCGTCAGCAAATGATTCCCGCACTCCAGCGCCTTCGCGACGTCGTCCAGATGCACTGACTCCGCCGGGTCGTGGCTGATCCCTCCCGGCGTCCGCAAAAAAATCATCGCCGCCGGAATCTTTTCCGCCAGGATCATAGCATCATGCCCCGCGCCGCTCGCCATCCGGTGCGGCTCGCAACCGGCTTTTTGCACGGCATGATCGATCTGCTCCGTAAGAAAAGCATCCATCGCCACTGCATGCTGCGAAAGAAGCGTCCGCCAGTTCGCAGTGACTCCGCGCCGTGCCGCAATCGATTCCGCTAGCCGGATTAGCTCGTCCAGCGCTTCCATTCGCGAACTATCCGAAGCGTGGCGAATGTCCAACGTCGCGCGCGCTTCTCCTGCAATCACGTTCATCGCGCCGGGCTTTGCTTCCACGAATCCCACCGTCGCCACGATTCCCGGAGTGCGCCGCGCCAAATTCTCGACAGCGACAATCCACTCCGCAGCCGCCGCCAGCGCATCGTGCCGCAAATTCATGGGCGTCGTCCCCGCGTGATTCGACTGCCCGGAAAACGTAAACTCCAAACGATTCTGCCCGACGATGGCTTCCACGACTCCCAGTGGCCACCCCAAATTTTCCAGCACCGGCCCCTGTTCAATGTGAAATTCAAGGTATCCCAAAACTTCATCAGTTAGCGCAGCTTTGGAAATCTCAGTCGGGTTCAAGCCAAAATCTTGAATCGCTTTGCGAACGGAAATTCCATTCGCATCTTTGCGCCCAAGAAGTTCTTCATCCACTCGGCCCACCAGCGCTCGGCTACCGATAAACGGAACGCCAAATCGCACCCCCTCTTCTTCCGAAAATCCAATAACCTCAATTCCAAACGGCAGCGTCAATCCGGAAAGAGATTTCACCAACTCAATTGCTAAAACGACTCCTAGAATTCCATCGAACGCCCCCGCATTCGGCACCGTGTCCAGATGCGATCCGATGAGGATGCGAGGCGCTCCCGGCGTCGTCGCCGGATAAAATCCCAGTAAATTCCCAACCGCATCCACGGATACCTTCGTGCCAAGAGCTTTCATCCAGGAAGAAACTTCCCGGTGACAATCGCGCATCGGCGCCGAAAGAAATGTCCGCCGCGTGCCGCCGGCGTCTTCGGAAAACGTCGCCAGCTTACGGCACCGCGCGATCACTTCTTCCGCAAGTTTCGTAAATCCACTACTCGTCTGCACTGAGCTCTACTTTCGTTCAAAGCAATTGCTTCGTTGCACTCAGAATTCCCGAATAAGTTTCGCGGCTCCCCATCCAGCCACAACTAGGGCCAACATAAGTTCCCATCCGTAGTGATTCCCATACGTCGCCACCGGATAATGATTGCTCAACATCAGAAACACTACTGGCACGGCCATGAACGTATTGTGCTTCGAACGCAACTTCGCTTGCGCGCCTGCCGACGCATCGAACTGCTCTCCCGCGGCCGCCGCCGCGAGCATCCTGCGCTGCGCGGGCAGAATACGCATCCAAACGTTCAGAGTCATGATGGTGCCGAAGATCGCTCCCAAGTGTATGTACGCCGCGCGCCCGCTGAGCACGTGCATCAATCCCCACGCCGCTGCTGCCGTCGCCACCAAACTAAATCCCGCAAACGCCACCTGCGAATTTCCCAACGCGGACCTCACCGCGAAATCGTAGATGATCCAGCCCGCGACCATCGCGCCAACTCCAATGGCAATGCCCGCTCCCTTGGAAATGTCGGCGACATCCGGATCGATGAGCCCATCTCCGATGTAATACACGAGAATGAGGAGAATTATCCCGGCCACCCAAGTCAGCAACGCTTCCCAGCGAAACCAGCGGACTTGTTCCAGCGCGACGCCCAGAGACTTTTGTTTTTCGACGGTGTAAAAACCTCCGCTGTGCACCATCCACACCGCTGACGCCGTGCCGTTCGAATGGGCATTTTTTTCGAGCTTCGTGAATTGGCCGTCGAGCCATGTGAAGTAATACGTTTGGCCGAGCCACATGATTCCCGCGAAAACGTGAAACCATCGCACGCCGAGGTTCAGCCATTCGCGGATCGCAGAACTCATTTCAGCTTCCCCGGTAAGTGGTGTAGCCGTTGGGACTCAACAGCAACGGAATATGAAAATGCGATTCGCTCTTTCGAACGCAAAACAAAACTTCGACAGCGGGATACAGCCCATCCACGCCGCACGCAGCGAAATAGCTCGCCGTGTCAAAGGTCAATCGATACACGCCTTCCACAAGCGCTGAGCTGTCAGGCAATAATTCGCCGCATCTTCCGTCCTGATCAGTCTGTGCAGAATTCACGGAAGACCATTGGCCGGAAGCATCTTGACGCTCCAAGCGCACGGGCACACCCGCGGCGGGTTTGCCTTTGACGGTATCCAAAACGTGCGTGGAAATGCGGCTCATCCCGCGATCCATTTCTTCAGGCGAATATGCATAATTTGCCGTTGCTCCTCGGCGGCCTGTTGCAGTTCAGTGGCGTCATCATTGTGCAACCGGCGGCGCAGAATCTCCAGAATTTCGCTGGCCGATTTTCCCATGGCACAAACAATGAAGATGCGTCCGAACTTTTGCTCGTATTCGCGATGGCCCCACTTCAGTGCCGTCTTTATCGCTTCGTCGGCCGTTGCCGCCTTCTGTTGCTCCTGTTCGGACCACGCCGAAGATTGCGCCCCTACAGTTTTTTCAGCCCGCGATTCGCCGATTCGCGGATGACTGCGGAACGCTTGCAGCCAAGCCGCTTCGCCGAGGCTGCGCCAGATTTCATCTGAAGAGGCGAGCAGCGTTTCATCGTCCAGCAGTGGTCTCTTCGAGGCCATCCCGGCGGCCCAGGCGTTCGAACCGCAGCAGGGAAGAATCTCGCGACCAGCCTCCTCCATGGACAGGCCGTTCCAGCGCGCGAGCACGCCGCTCACGCGTTTGTCCCTTCAGCCGCAAGCTTCTCAAGAAACTCCGCAACGAGATTGCCCGCCACGGCAGACCGATATCGAGCGGTGGAGCGAATATCGTCGATGGGCCGGATTTCTTTCTGCACGCTCTTTCTAGCGGCGTCAATTAAGGATGGGTTGATTTTGTTTCCAACGAGCAGTCGCTCTGTATCATTCAATCGAAGCGGAACGGGCGCAACGCTTCCGAGCGCAAGCCGCACATCTCGAATCGTGCCGTTCGCGATCTGTCCCAAAGCGGCGAGGCACACCTTGGAAATGGCTTGCGCATTTCGGGCGCCAACCTTGCGAGCATGCGAGAAATATGTGGAGAATTGGCGCGGCAGGGAAATATCTCGAATCAACTCGTCAGCGGCCAGCGCTGTTTTCTTATAGCCCGTGTGAAAGCTTCGATATGCCACGCGCCGTTCGCCGCGCACCGATGTCAACGTTAATTCGGCGTCATAGACAAGCAGCGCGGGAAGGGAATCGGCGGCAGGAGAAGCGTTCGCGATGTTGCCGCCGAGAGTGCCGCGATTCTGATTCGCAATTCCGCCGGTCCAGGATGCGGCTGTGGCGAGCAGAGGAAATTCCCGTGAAATAATGTCATGCTTGCGCAGAGCGGTATAAGTGCATGCGGCGCCGATGCGAATTCTGTCCGGCAAAACTTCGATCTGCCGGAGTTCGGGAATATTCCAAAGATTGACTAATTTTCGGTTGGACAGTTTTCCGGCCGAGTACAACACCATCACGTCGGTCCCGCCGGCAATGGGCAGCCATTGAGCCGGTTCATTGGCCAGCAAAGAGAGAACCGCCTGCAAATTGCCCGGCGAAACGAGTTTATAGTCGGCGGGATCGGCTCTCATTTTGCCACTCTTCGCTGAGCGGCTTTCGTCACCGCCTCGAAAATCTGCATGTAACCCGTGCAGCGGCAAAGATTCCCTGCAAGCCCCTCGCGAATATCTGCCGGCGCTGGCTCCGGATTTTTCTGAAGCAGATGCACCGCCCCGAGGATCATTCCCGGTGTGCAGATGCCGCATTGCGAGCCGCCGCATTCGAGAAATGCCTCTTGCAAGGGATTCATAGAGTCGTGCGTTGAAATGCCTTCGATCGTGACAATGCTTGCGCCGCTGGCTTGCGCCACGGGAACAAGGCAGCTATTTACCAGCATGCCGTCCAGCAGAACGGAGCACGAACCGCATTCGCCCTCGCCGCAGCCTTCTTTCGCGCCCGTCAATCCCAAATCGTTCCGCAATACGTCCAGCAATCTTTCCATGGGATGCGCGAGAAGTTTTGTTTCTTTCCCGTTGACGAGGAACGAGACTTCGCACTTTGCGCTTGTCTCCCGTATAGGATTCATGCCGTCCCTCGCGCCGGAGAAGGAACGTCTTGATCGGCAGAGTCATCGCGCAACGCTTCAAACAAATCTTCCGGCAGCAAAGGAATGGAATCGAAGCGAAAGCCCGTGGCATCTTCCACGGCGTTTACGATTGCGGGCGCGGGACCATCCATCGGCAATTCTCCGATGCCCTTGGCGCCGTGCGCGCCATGGATGTTGCCAAGCTCCTCAAAAAATACGCGGATTGGGGGCAGGTCCATCGAAGTGGGCATGATGTAATTCGTCATCTGGTTGTTGAGCATGCGGCCGTTCTGCCATACCACTTTTTCATAGAGCGCGAAGCCGATGCCTTGCGCAACACCGCCGATAATCTGTCCTTCGGCGAGGACCGGATTGAGAACCTTGCCGATTTCCTGGAGCGCGACGAAGTCGTCCACGGTCACGCTGTACGTCGTCAGGTCCACGGTGACTTCCGCAACGTAGACAGCCCAGGCGAAGGCCGCGTAGGCTTCGCCGCGATATTTTTCGTCGTCCCAATAAACATCGCCCGGCGCTTCATATCGCGCATACGATTTCAGCGCTCCATGCTTCGCGATGTATTCCCGGCACGCAGAACGAAACTGTTCCGGAGTGTAGTCATCGCAAAGCAGACCAGCCTTCACGAGCGTTTGCTTGATCCCCTTGGCTGCCGACTGCACCAATTTCCCGACAATCATCGCCGTGCGCGACGCTACGGTCGGGCCGCTGTTCGGAACCACCGAGGTGTCCGGTTGCGCGATGGCGACGTTTTCATAGGAAAGTCCGAGGGCCTCGGCGGCAATCTGGCAAAGAACTGTGTTGGTTCCTTGGCCAAATTCCGCGCTGGATACCAACACGCGAACAACGCCGTCGGCTCCGGCTTCCACGCCGACCAGAGAATCCAGATAGCGTTCGCCGGAACCGGTGAATCCCGCGCCGTGCAAAAACGCGGCGATGCCGATTCCTTTTTTGCGAATTCCGTTTTTATTTTCCGCCGCGAACCGTTTTTTCTTTGCGTCGTAGTCGGAAAGTTCCAACGCTCGGTCGAGCAAATGATTGAGGTCGATGTTTTCGCGAATGATTTGTTCCGTCGTTGTTGTCTGGCCGGGCTTCAGGAAATTTCGGCGACGAACTTCGATGGGAGAAATTCCCAAGACTTGGGCGATGCGGTCCATGTGGCGTTCCAGAGCGAAGAGGCTTTGGGGCGCGCCGAATCCGCGAAAGGCTCCGTGCGGCGGCGTATTCGTTGCTACTGCTTTCGCTCGAATGCGCACGCTCGGCCAGTAATAGGCACCGCCGGCGTGAATCGTGCCGCGTGAAAGAACGACCGATGACAATGTTGCGTAGGCTCCGCCGTCAATCGTGAATTCGATTTCGCCCCCGAGGATTTTTCCGTCCTTGCTCACTGCGGTGCGATGGCGCGTGCGCGAGGGATGGCGCTTCGTGGTAGCGACCATGTCTTCCATGCGGTCGTAAACAATTTTCACCGGCTTGCCGGACTTGATCGCGAGCAACGCCGCGTGGCCCGCGATCATCGACGGATATTCTTCCTTGCCGCCGAAGGCGCCGCCGGTTTCCATTTGGACGACACGTACTTTATCTTCCGGAAGGCCGCACAGCGCCAGCAGTGCTTTGTGAACGTAGTAGGGGCATTGGAGAGAGCCCCAGACGGTGACGCCATGCTCCGGCTCGAACGACGCGATGACGCCGTTGTTTTCGATATAGAGCTGTTCCTGCGCGCCGGTGAAATATTCGCCTTCGACGATGTGCGCGGCGTTTTTCCAGACGGAATCGACGTCGCCCTTTTCGATCAAATAGCTCTTTAAGGTGTTGTCCGAGCCCCAGATGATGGTGGACTGCCGTTCACTCTCTTCCATGCTGTGCACCGAGGGGAGAGACTCGTATTCGATCGAAACAGCCTCAACCGCTTTACGCAGCTTGTGCCGGTCGGCATGAGCCAGCAACAGAATCGGTTCTTCCGAGTGATTCACGGTGTCGGAGGCCAGGCAAGGCTGATCGTCCAGGATCAGCGAGATACAATTTTTGCCAGGAATGTCCTTGGCGGTGACGATGACAAATTCGTTCCAATCGACGCTGGGGCCAAACGCAATGTTTTTTATTTTGCCGCGGGCCACGCTGCTGCGCACTGTTGCGCCATGAAGCATGCCGGGCAGAACCATATCGTCGACATAACACGCCGCTCCAGTGACTTTGTCTCGGCCTTCCTTGCGGGGGACGGATTCGCCAACGATGTGAGGAGCGTTCATAAGTTTCTTGATGCCGGTATTTTGTCTGAAATGGCAGGAGTTTCAAATCTCTATTTGAAGATGCAGCGGATTCGTTTATTGCCGGAATTCGCGGCCGCCTGGCGCTCCGGGAAATTCGGCGCTGGCGAAAATGCAGTTTCCGCGCAGGTACGTGGCCTTGACCACGCCGCGAAATTGTTCGCCCATGTAGGGTGAAACGCGGTGGCGATAGTGAAGATGGTCTTTAGTTGCGATGAATTCTGCTTCCGGATCGAAGACCACGAAGTCGGCGTCGAAGCCTTTGGCGAGGCAGCCTTTGCGCGATGCACAGCCGGTGAGCCGCGCTGGACCTTCGGCCATCCATCGCGCGATATCGGTGAGCGTGAAACCGCGAGCAGCGGCCTCGGTCCACATCACCGGGAGCGCCAGCGAGAGACTCGCGATGCCGCCCCAAGCTGTCCGAAAATTCCGCTCGCTCAATTTCTTCATTTCCGGCGGGCACGGAGAGTGATCCGTTGCCACCAGGTCGATTGCACATTCTCGAAGCCCTTGCCAGAGTTTTTCGCGATTCTCGCGACTGCGAATCGGCGGCGCGCATTTGAAGAGCGTCTGGCCGTCCGGAATCTGTTCCGAAGCAAAATGCAGATAGTGCGGGCAAGTTTCAACGCTCACCGGCAAACCTTCTGATTTCGCGGCGTGCAACAGGCCAAGCGCCTGGCTTGTGGCCAGGTGGACGATGTGCAGGCGGAAGCGGTATTCGCGGCAGAGCGAGAGCATTAGCCGAATCGCGGAAATTTCCGCTTCATCCGGACGGGACTGAAGATATGTTGCGTATTTGCTCCAATCCGCTCCCGCCAATTGTTCCGTTGCCGCGTCCACCGGCCCGGGCAGCTCCGCGTGTACGAGTAGCGGCAAGCCCGTTCGTGCGACATGCGGCAAGGCGGAGCGCAGCTCCCGCTCGTTGACCATCGTGAATCCGCCGATGCCGGGATGGATGAGGAAGCACTTGAATCCCGGCACGCCCGCGTCAGCCAAACTCTCGACATGCTCCTGGTTGTCGCTTACCACGCCGCCCCAGGCCATCCAGTCCACGTGGCACTGACCACTCGCGGCTGCACGCTTCGCTTCGAGTGCAGCCACGTTCGTTGTCGCGGGCAGACAATTGAGCGGCATGTCCACCAGAAGCGTGTAACCACCCGCCGCGGCGGCGCGGGTTGCGGTGCGGAATCCTTCCCATTCCGTTCGTCCGGGTTCATTGATGTGGACGTGCGAGTCAACTAGCCCCGGGAGAATGGCGGCGTCCCCAAAGTCCTTCACAGAGACATGAGCGGGCAGTTGATCCGGCGAGACAAGATCGACGATTCGTCCGTCTTCAACGAGCAACGCCCTCGGCTCGGTTCCGTGCGGCGTCACTACGCGTCGTGAAAGGAATGCCGTGAGACTCATGGTCGTGGCTGCATGGGTTGTGGGCCGTGCGCAACAAAAGGGTATCGCAACAAACTCAAACGCCCAAGGTGCCCGTGACTCCCAGTGATTTCCCATGCAATTTGTCAAA
The DNA here is from genome assembly GCA_041485085.1 of Candidatus Acidiferrum sp. Classification (GTDB taxonomy): domain Bacteria; phylum Acidobacteriota; class Terriglobia; order Acidiferrales; family UBA7541; genus Acidiferrum. Next base: position 3,874 of record JBGPIX010000035.1, on the reverse strand, counting down.
CTCAATCAATCCAAATCTGTGATAATACCGGGCATTGAAGACACCCCTGCAACTGCTGGATGGGTTCAGGGCCCGGTTTGGAGGTGCAGCGAGTATTTATCGCGCCCCGGGCCGCGTGAATCTTATCGGTGAGCATACCGACTACAACGACGGGTTCGTGCTGCCCGCCGCGATAGAATTCTATTGCTGGGCGGCAGTTGCTCCGCGGCGCGACCGCAAGCTGGTCATTCATTCCGAAAATTTCAATGAGACGGTTGAGGAAGTCATCGATTCGTTGTCGCCCTTAGGCAATAAACATTGGGCGAATTATCCACTCGGGGTGGCATGGGCGCTTCGTCAGGCGGGAAAACCGCTCACCGGAGCAAACATTTACCTTGCCGGCGAAGTTCCGCTGGGTGCTGGCTTGAGTTCGTCGGCCTCCGTGGAGGTAGCGACTGGATTTGCGTTGCTCAGCCAGGGCGGGGGCACTATCGACCGGAAAGAGCTGGCGCAATTGTGCCAAAAAGCGGAAAACGAATTTGTAGGCGCGCACGTAGGGATCATGGATCAATTTGTTTCCTGCTATGGCCGCGCTTCGAACGCGCTGTTGCTGGACTGCCGTTCGCTGGAGCACAAGTACGTGAAACTTCCTGCGGGCCTGCAGTTGGTGATCTGCAACACCATGGTCAAGCACGAGCTGGCTTCCGGCGAGTACAACGCGCGGCGAGCGGAGTGCGAGGAAGGAGTCCGAGTCTTGCGGATAGTCCTTCCGCAGATTCGCGCGCTTCGCGACGTTACGCTTTCTCAGTTGGAGCAACATCGACGAATCTTGCCGCCGAAGGTGATTGCGCGCTGCCGCCACGTCATCACGGAAAACGAGCGAGTGAAAGGCGCGGTCGAAGCGTTTCACAGAAGCGACAGCAAAGCACTGGGGCCATTGATGCAGGAATCGCACCGCAGCTTGCGTGATGACTATGAGGTGAGCTGCAAGGAACTCGATCTGATGGTGGAAATTGCTTCGACGCAGCCGGGCCTTGTCGGTGCGCGCATGACCGGCGGAGGATTTGGGGGTTGCACCATCAATCTGGTCGAGTCCGCGGCCGTGGCCGATTTCAAGCGCAAAGTTGGTGCAGAATATTCTTCTCGGACGGGGCTGACACCTGAAATTTACGTTTCGCCGGCGTCGGAAGGCGCTCAACAGATAGATGTTGCAGAGAACAAGCCCTCCCAATGACAGAAGCTTGGCTATGAGTTTCGACGAGCTGAATAAAGTTCCGCACCGGCGATTCAACCCGCTACTGCGCGAGTGGGTGCTGGTTTCTCCGCATCGGACGCAGCGGCCGTGGCAGGGGAAAGTGGAAAAGCTGCAAGTACCTCCCGCGGTCACGTTCGATCCGACTTGCTATTTATGTCCGGGCAATCCGCGCGCGGGGGGTGCGCAGACGCCGCCTTATACGCAAACCTACGTTTTTGATAACGACTACCCCGCGATGTTGCCGGATGTTGCGTCAATTGAATTTGATTCGGCCGGATTGCTGGTTGGGAAGTCAGAGCGGGGAATCTGCCGGGTGATGTGTTTTTCGCCGCGGCACGATCTGACCGTTCCGCGAATGAGTTTGCCGGAATTGCGCGGGGTCATTGACAGTTGGGCCGAGCAGTACAGATCGCTTGGACAAATTCCCTGGATCAGCCACGTGGAGATTTTTGAAAATCGAGGGCAAATGATGGGTGCGAGCAACCCGCATCCCCACTGCCAGATTTGGGCGAACGCTACGCTGCCGAATCTTCCGGGCCGGGAACTGGCGGCGCTGCGCGAGCACCGCGCTGAAAAGCATTCCTGCTTGCTTTGCGATTATCTGAAGCTGGAGCTGGAGACGAATGTGCGGGTGGTTTGCCAGAACGAGGCGTTTGCGGTGCTGGTGCCGTTCTGGGCGGTCTGGCCCTTCGAATCGCTGGTGTTGAGCAAGCGGCACATTGCTTCGATGGATCAACTTAGCGGAGAAGAGCGGGATTTGCTGGGCGACATCATGCGGCGCATCACGATTCGGTACGACAATTTGTTCGAGACGGCGTTCCCCTATTCGATGGGATTCCACCAGAGGCCCACTGACGGGGGCGCTTACGAAGAGTGGCATTTCCACGCGCACTATTTTCCGCCACTGCTGCGCTCCGCGACGATTCAAAAATTCATGGTTGGGTACGAACTTCTCGGATCGCCGCAGCGCGATGTTACGCCGGAGAGCGCGGCGAACCGGTTGATCGAAGCGGGCGAAACTCATTATCTCGACCGCGCCTAGGAATCCAGCGGCGTCTCCGCGCGTAGAGTCTAGAAACGCGATTGAAATCGTTTAGGAATCGAGAACAAAAGTGCGACATCGATTGACTCACAAGTTTTTCATTGGTCTTCTGATTTTGCTTCTTCCATTCCTTACAGCGCAATCGGCATCGCCAACGCAATCCGCGCGCTGGACGGAGAAGGCCGCCAACGATTGGTACGCCAAGCAGCCGTGGCTCGTTGGCAGCAACTACATCCCCGCCAATGCCATCAATGAACTGGAGATGTGGCAGGCGGAATCCTTCGATCCCGGGCGCATCGACGTCGAACTGGGATGGGCAGAATCTATTGGTATGAACACCATGCGCGTCTTTCTCCATGATTTGCCCTGGCAGAAGGACCCGGAAGGATTTCGCTCGCGGATTGATACGTTTCTCCAGATCGCAGCGAAGCACCACATCAAACCGCTCCTCGTGCTTTTCGATTCCTGCTGGGACCCCAATCCACAACTGGGCAAGCAGCGCGACCCTCGCCCTGGCGTCCACAATTCGGGCTGGGTGCAAAGCCCGGGTGCGAAAGCGCTTCAGGATCCGGCGCAAGTTCCGCGCTTGGAAACATATGTGAAGGGTGTTGTAGGCGCTTTCGCGAACGATCCACGAATTCTGGGTTGGGATGTGTGGAACGAGCCCGACAACGGGAATGGCAGCGAACTCAAAGATGTGGATCCTGAGGCCAAAACGAAAATCGTACTCAACTTGCTTCCGCGCGCATTCGAATGGGCGCGGGCGATGCATCCGACGCAGCCATTGACGAGCGGAGTTTGGAAGGGCGACTGGTCTTCTCTGGAAAAGCTGAGCCCATGGAGAAAATCCAACTCGAGTTGTCGGATGTAATTTCCTTTCACAACTACGACAAACCCGAAGAATTTGAGAAACGGGTGCTCTGGCTCCAGCAGTTCCATCGGCCTATTCTGTGCACGGAGTATATGGCCCGCGGAAACGGGAGCACGTTTCAGGGCACCCTGCCCATCGCGAGGAAATACCGGGTTGCGGCAATCAATTGGGGGTTCGTGGCGGGGAAGACGCAAACGTACTTTCCGTGGGATTCCTGGCAGCATCCTTATATCGATCATCAGCCCGCCGTGTGGTTCCACGACATTTTCCGGGCCACGGGCGAGCCCTATGACAAGAATGAAACAGCGTTCATTAAAGGGATGATCGAGAGTGAGAATCACGCTGGCCAGTAGCGGCTGTAAGCGATTACAATTTGCATCCCTGCCCCCGCGCGTGTTAACGTTCCGCGCTGCCTGACGATGCTGCTCCCTGAACTTCGCAAAGCGGTCCTGGACGCGAACCTTGAGCTCGTGCGCAAGGGGCTGGTCCTCTACACTTTCGGAAACGCCAGCGGGATTTCCCGCAAGAAATCACTGGTGGTCATCAAACCGAGCGGGGTTCCTTATGAAAAATTGCGACCCGCGGACCTCGTCGTAACGGATTTAGATGGGAAGATTGTGGAAGGCAAGCTGCGCCCTTCCTCGGATTTGCCCACGCATCTTGTTTTGTACAAGTCATTTCCCGAGATTGGGGGCATCAGCCACACCCATTCGGAATACGCGACCGC
>JBGPIX010000034.1:0-22686 GCA_041485085.1 Candidatus Acidiferrum sp. | reverse complement strand
GCGATGCTGATTGCAGACCTCTTCCAGAGACGCGGGCGCCGAGATAAAGTGGATCTCCACTTGTTTACACCGGAACCCCTGCCAATGCCTGTCGCCGGGCCGGAACTTGGGAATGCAGTTAGAAAGGCGGTCGAGGACCGTGGGATTACATTCCATCCCCTCCAGAAACTCACGGAAGTGAAACCTGCAACGCGCACCATTTCCCTCGAGGGCAAAGAGTCCTGTGCGTACGACATGCTTATAGCCGTCCCGCCGCATCGTAGCCCTCGGGTTGTGCGGGAAGCTGGGCTGGCCAACCAAGCCGGATGGGTGCCGGTGGACAGTGCGACGCTGGCTACCAAAGACGAGAGCGTCTACGCCATCGGCGACGTAACGGCTATTCCGTTGCCCGGTCGCTGGAAGCCCGACGTGCCATTGATGCTGCCCAAGGCAGGAGTGTTCGCACACGCGCAGGCATTGGTCGTTGCGCGCCGCATTGCCGACCGCATCGCAGGCAAGACAGGCCCACACAAGTTCACTGGCGAGGGTTACTGCATGCTGGAAGCGGGCGAGCACTTGGCTGGATTCGCCTCCGGCCAGTTCTTGGCCGAGCCATCTCCACAGATCAAGCTCAGGCAGATCGGTAGGAGCTGGCACCTTGGAAAGGTGTTATTCGAAAAATGGTGGCTCGCCGCACCAGGAGCGAAGAAAGAATTGCTCCGACTGCTTATGGAGTCTGGCGCCAAGGCACTCCGAGTGCCTGCAATCTTGTGAGTTAGCTTGCCGTTTGGAGTGATGCAGGTCACATATGCGATTTCAAACGTTTGGCACGATTCGTCGTTCGACGTCTTCAATACTGTCCATTTCTAGTGTGGGAAGAATCCGCGACCGCAGTTTCGACCAGCAAAGCTACCGGGCCAGCGGCTTGAATCTGGTGACGGCAGCCATAGTTTTATGGAATACCATTTATCTGGAACGCGCGACGCAAGCCCTGAAAACCCACGGTCAGCCGGTGGACGACAACTTGCTGCAACATCTTTCCCCCTTAGGCTGGGAGCACATCAATCTGACCGGCGATTACGTGTGGCGGCAGAGCCGGAAGATCGAGCAGGGCAAGTTCAGGCCGCTGCGGCCGCTCATCAAGCCTTAACGTGTGATTTTTTCCGTTTCCTCAGGCGACCCCTACCTGAACAACTTTCTTTGGATCAGAAAGAATATTCCAAACAGGAAGTTATAGATGCGTTTTTGAAGGCTTCTATAGTCACACTGGCTTCGTCCTCAGTTGAACGTGCGGTCAGAACGCATACGAGATTCTGAGGAAAAGGTTGCGCCCCGGTTCGGGAACCTTGATGCCCGAGCGGAACGGGTCGCGCTGATACGAAAGGCTCTCATAGTAGAAGCGGTTGAGCAAATTAAAGATTCCGCCTTCCAGAGTCAGTTTAGACCTGTGCACGCCTGCCTTAAGGTTCAAAACGCCGTATCCTGGCGTTGGCTGCTCCTGCAGGTCCGAATCAACCCGGTCTTGGGCCTTCACGGCTACGCCTTCGATCTCAGCAAAGAAGAGCTTGACCTCATAGCGCACAGAGAGCCGCGATTTCAGCGGAGGCATTTCAGCCAGATTTGTATCAAAAATGCGATAGAGAGGCTTTGGCCGCTTGGTGCCCTGCGTGTAGGACAAACTACCGGATGTGACGATTGCATTGGTCAAGCGGAGGTTGAATCCAAGCTCTCCGCCGTACATCCTGGCGTCCACATTCTCATAAGATCGGGCGGCTGAATTCATGATGCCAATGGCGGCATTCACTTTCGGCTGGTTATTCACCGCGATGAAATCTGCTAGGCGACTGTAGAACAAGGTCGGGCGTAATGATAAGCGCCCACGCTGAAAGGCGAGACCGGCGTCTACTTCGGTATTCTGCGTAGGCCGGAGGTTCGGATTGCCAACCCAGTCCGTGCCCATCCTTTGCAGGGCGATGTAGCGCTCTTCGGAATCGGGAAGCCGCACGGTGTGCCCAACCCCCACAAAGAGCTGCATATATTCTCTCGCGGAGTACGCCAGCTGGACGCTTGCCGAAGGATTCACGTCGGTTCTGGCCAACTCCCTTGTGTTTTTATACGCCCAGTAGAGGTCCGAATTGACAGTAGCGCTCTGCGGCTCGCTCCTTGCGGCGTCGAGTCGTACTCCAGCATTCAAGTCGAGTTTATTATTCAACAGGATTTTGTGATACAAACCGTAGATGCCAGCCACCGAAGAATCCACATCGGGCACAAATGCCTGATCCCTGTACATGCCAGCCATGAGCGCGGTGTTTACGGCGTTCCAGTTTCGGCGATAGCCTTCGAATCCCACAGTGAAATCCGACAAATTCCCCTCGATACGCACGCCGAGCACCTTTGTCGATGCCGATGTGGCCATGCTGTACAACCGGGACACGCCCACGGAACTGAGCCGGGATTCGTCCGTCATCGCGTGGTCGACGCGGGTAAAATAGCTTTCCACCTTAAGCCGTTTGAGCGCTCCTTGCAGGTTACTGATTTCATAAGAGGCGTGTATTTGGTCGGTATTGTCATGGTCGCCGTCCATCGAAAGATAAGGGTAAAGCGCGAGGCCCCCTTGCTGACGGGAATAGGTCAATTCCAGATGCTGGTTCTTTGTCAGCGCGGCCCCAAACTTCAACCAGCCGGTATGGATGGCGAAAGCGTCTGCGGTCATGGACTCCGGCCTGTAATTGGCATAGTCGGTGAACCGCTTGCCAGCCCCGTCACGATACGGTTCGGAACGGCGATAGGACTCGCCTAGGATCACGGAGAACTTTCCCTTTGATAGCGACGCGGTTATAGAGGGATTGACGTACCCGAAGGAACCAGCGGAGAGGCTGGGCGTGACATGGAAACCTTCCGGAGCCTCCCTACTAATGATGTTCACGGTGCCGCCGAGACTTCCCTGGTTCCTGATGTCTAATGAACCCTTCAGGATTTGAACCTCTTTAACCTGGGAGAAGTCCACTTGAGAGACGGCCGGGTCCATCTGGTTGGGGCACGCCCCTTCAACCCTTATCCCGTCAATGAGCACATTCAGGTTTTCCTGCTGGAATCCTCGAAGGACGATGTCGTTGGCGATGCCTCCCTTGCGAATCCTCGACACCCCTTCGACGGAGCTGAGTGCCTCACCAATGTCTCTTGCGGCGCTTTCCCCCATCCGCTGCGAACCCATAGCCACGAAATGAGGGGCCTCCACGATTGAAGGACTCTCTACTGTTACGGTGATCTGTTGTGTTAGGATCCCGATTTCAAGCTGGACATCAAGCCTCGCGGTCTCCCCTGCATTCAGAACGAAATTCTCTCGTCTGAAGGTTTGCCAGCCCGGCGCTGCCACTGCTACGTTATAGGAGCCGGGAATAAGCTTGAGGACGTATTCTCCCTTCGCATCGGTGGTTGCGGTGCTAACCTCGCTCGTAGAGACATTTGTCGCACGGATCGTGGCTCCGGGCACCACAGCGCCAGTGGGGTCGGTAGCCAAACCGCTCAGACTCGCGTGATCGATGGTTTCTTGCCCGAAGGTATTTGCAGGAGCACAAAGACCAAAGATCGCCAACACATACAAACTCTGAAGAATACCGAGCACAAACGAACGTATAGACATACAGCCTCCTCGTCAGAAGATTTTTGAAACTTTCTTGCCTGAGCTGACGCGAGATTACGAACGAGGAGGCTGTTCGGGAGGTGAGACGAAACTGATCAGAGCGGGCCCAGAATGGAATAGGCCGAGTTCGTATACTACGGCGGACAAAAACACGACACTGTGAGCATTTACAGTTGCTTTTGGAGCGAACTGAAGGATAACGGGCTGATTCTGCTGGTTGGCATTGCACATGCACGTTGGTTGCGATTGGCCAGTGCCGTGGCAGGGCATTTTCTCTTGCTGAGATTTCTGACTGCGATGCATCGGGCACATCGCACTGGAGCCACAGCAACAGCATTGCGCCGCAGAAAGCACGGACGCCGCCAGTATGCTCACCGGCATAGTCAGTAGGGCGCTCAATAACAGCAGTGCTCGAAACCGCTGCATCACGCCGCGTATGATAGCACAAAGTGACCGTCTTGCGAGCACTGGAAGAATTCTCTTTTTCGTACACACCAGACACACACAAATTTTCTTCGTTTTTTGTTTCACGTCATCCTGCGTTAGCTCCAGAAAATCCGTATCCTGGGGTCCTCAGGATTCCTATGCCACGACCAAATGGGTGGCCGACCACGGCCGGGGAATCGGTGGCGATCTTCAACGAATTTCTGAGATTCGGCTGACGCGGGCAACCTAAATTGTGAGGGCAAACTGGGTTACGCTCCATTAGGGGGAATGCCGTCAGACAAGACAAACCGTGGTGGGCAGGTCATTGGAATCGATTCAGTTTGTCCATCAAAATCACGCCCTCCTGTGACCTACATCACTGTTCTAACAGCAAAGCGGTGTCAGATTAACGATGGAGTAAAGAAATGATTTCGACAGAGCCGAAGGAGCAGGAGGTCCACAGCACTGTAAAGAAGGATGAGACTGCTCCGGCGAGACTGACCGACTCCCGAGCCACGCCCGGTCCAACGGTTAAGAGACTCCCTCGGGCATGGCTGCTCCTGCCAGGCGGGGTTCTCGTCGCTGCGGTCGTATGGGTGCTCCTTCCGCCAAGCGTTCAAGTCACGAAGCTAGCCACTATGACCGTCCGCGATGAGGCGGTTGGAGTCGGCTATGTTCAAGCCAGGGTGCCCGTCAGCGCCAGCGCCAAAATCAACGGAGTCATCCGCAAAGTCTACGTCGATCAGGGAGATTCCATGAAGAAGGGGCAAGTCTTGGCGCAATTGGAAAACGAGGACTACCGCAACCAAGTGGCGCAGGCACAGAGCCAGCTCGAAGCGGTCCAGGCAGCGCTCTCCTCTGCGCGTGCCGAGCTTCTCGCGGCTGAAGCGCGCGCACAGGCTGGCCGAAGCGCGGTCGCCAGAAGTCGGGCAGGATTGAACCTTGCGAAAATCAATTTTGACCGGGCAAAGGGACTCTATGACAGCGCGGTTTGGTCCAAACAAGCACTGGACGATGCGGAAACCGCCTACGTGCAGGCGCAGGAAGACCTGAAGAACTCTGAAGAAACCCAGCGTTCGCTCGACCAAGAGATTGCCGCAGCTAACGCTGGCGTGGAGGCCGCGCAAAAGGCCGTGTCGGGGGCGCAGGCGGGAGTGGGATTCCAACACGCGAGCTTGCAATACACCATCGTGACGAGCCCGGTGGATGGGTACGTGGTGAGCCGAGATCTGGAAGAGGGCGGAACGGTAGTTCCTGGAATCTCGATCTTTACTCTCGCAGAATCCAAGGTGATCTGGGTGACGACTTACGTAGACGAGAGAGAAATCAAGGGACTGCAGCTCGGTCAGCCGGCGCAGATTGTCCTGCGGTCTCGGCCGCAGGAGAGGCTCGCTGGATTTGTGGCCCGCGTGGGGCAGCAGGCTGACCCGGTAACTGAAGAATTGCCCGTAGACATTTCGTTCGCGAAGACCGATCCCACAGTACGCCTTAAGGAAACCGCAGAGGTATACATCCAAAAGGCCGAGCACTATGCTGCCCAGGTCTTGCCAGTCAGTGCGCTGGTCTCGGAGCCGCAAGGCGCAAGCGTGTGGACCGTGGGGCAGGGGCGGCTCGAACGCAGGCCCGTCTCGGTGGGCATCGTCGATAAGCGGGGCTATGCGGAAATTCTGAACGGGATCTCGTCCTCGGACTTCGTTGTTACTCATCCCGAGGCTTACGACAACACGCTGGCGGCGGGGAAAAGAGTGCGAACTCAACTGGTTCCAAATTTAGAGACTCAGAAGAGATGATGCTATGAATCTGGCCGTCCGCGACATTCGCCGACACATGATGCGCTTCTTGCTGACCTGCGTAGGACTCGGGATGTTGCTTACCGTTGTGATGGCAATGAGCGGGATTTACCGTGGACTGGTGGCGGATTCGACGCGAGTCATTAACGCAGTGCCAGCTCAACTGTGGATCGTTGAGCAGAACACGCGCGGTCCCTTTGCCGAAAATTCGAGGCTACCAGAAGATTTGCAATATACCATCGCTGCTGTCCGAGGCGTGCGCCAGGCGTCACCGCTTTCCTATCAATACGTGCAGATCCCGCATCGGGGCAAGCCGGTCCGCCTGATGTTGATTGGCTATCGGCTAGGCGGCCTGGGCGGCCCCGTTAACATCGTCGCGGGGCGACCGATCTTGAAAAAACACTACGAGATCGTCGTTGATCAGAAGTCCGGATATTCTCTGGGGGAAGTCATCCATCTTGGTCTGGAAAACTACTCCGTCGTCGGCCTCACGAAAAATATAGTGTCGCCCTCAGGGGACCCTGTTGGATACTTGTCCCTTCTCGATGCCCAAACCGTCCAATTCCAGCTCGACAACGACGCCATCCGCAATAACCGGCAACGGCTAACCGCTACCTATGCCCCACTCAGCAGAATGTCTTCTCTGCTCGGTGCGCGTGCCACTCGGCAGGCCATCTCCGCCGGGGAGAATGTCCATTTCGTCAACGCCGTTGTCGCCGAGCTAAATCCGGCAGCCCAGCCCAACGAGGTAGCCACACATATCGGGCGGTGGAACCACTATCAAGTCTTCAGTTCAGCGCAGGAAAGCGATCTTTTATTGCGCGGGTTCATTGAAAAGTCCAAGAAGCAGCTCTGGCTCTTTCGAATCATTCTAATGCTGGTATCCGGTGTAATCATCGCGCTCATCATTTACACGTTGACGATGGATAAGCTGCGCGAGATCGCCACGTTGAAAATCATCGGTGCCCCTGATCGCACGATCATTAGCCTCATCCTTGAGCAGTCGCTGGCCATGGGGGTTCTTGGATTCGCTCTCGGATACCTTCTGATTTCCCAGACTTATACTTTGTATCCACGCACAGTGATACTGCAACGACTGGATATGGGCATACTTCTCTTGGTTGTCGTGCTCGTATGCATTCTTTCGAGCCTGCTTGGAATTTGGCGCGCATTGAAGGTGGACCCGTCAACGGCGCTAGGTGGCGGCGGAGGCTAAGCCAGTGGAAGCGGTGCACGTCGAAAACCTCTCCAAGATTTACCGCCGCGGTGACACTACCACCGTCGCCCTCTCCCATGTTGATCTGACTGTCGATAGAGGTGAGCTTGTGGCCGTGCTGGGGCCAAGCGGCTCAGGGAAGACAACTCTGTTGACCTGCGTCTGTTGCATCAGCGAGCCCACGGAGGGCATCATCGAAATCGATGGCATCCGCATATATGACAATGGCTGGACGGGCGTCGACGTTCGCGCCATGCGCCGACAAAAGATGGGAGTAATCTTTCAGGCCTACAATTTGATTCCATTTCTTACAGTCTTGGAAAATGTCGAACTCATCTTGACGCTCAACAAATTCAGTCGGCGAGAATCGCTCGAAAAAGCAATGTGGTTGCTCGACTACCTTGAAATCGCTCACCGCTGGCACCATTATCCGACTGAAATCTCGGGCGGCGAACAACAACGGGTGGCTATCGCGCGTGCTCTTGCAAACGACCCGGCGGTCCTGCTCGCGGACGAGCCTACAGCAGCCCTCGATACCGAGAGAGGCAAGAGCGTCATGACGTTGCTTCGCCGCCTGAGTCGAGAGAAGAATACGGCCGTCATTGTGGTGACGCATGATAAGCGGATGGTGGAAGGGTTCGACCGCATCTACCAAATTGCAGACGGTGAAATGTTGAACGGAAAAAACTCGCACGATGTGGAACTCGTCACCTCTTTGCATCTTTAGTGTAAAAAGAGAATTGGCTGCAGGACGATACACACAATTGGTTGGGCGTCTCATTACCGAAGCGAGGTGACTCATGCTCGAATATGCAGTTCATGCCAAGCGGATAGACGCGCATGGCAGCATCGCCTCTACGAAGCAGGCAACAGTCACTCTCGATACAGATGTGAACGGGCGGCCCGATGCCTTTAATCCCGCCGAATTGTTTCTAGCCTCCGTCGCCGCTTGCATGTTGAAGAGCGTTGAGCGGGTCACGCCGATTCTAAAGTTCAAACTTCGCGGCGTTGAAGTACGTCTTCATGCAGTGCGGCAGGACACCTCGCCGAAAATAATCTCGATCGACTACGAACTAATAGTAGACACAGACGAAGACGACCATCGGCTAGAACTTTTGCATTCGAATGTGCGGAAATTCGGCACAATTTCCAACACCGTCGCCGCAGCCACGGCGCTGAAAGGTACGGTGAGGCGGGCCTGTGTGGTTCGCGTGCAAGAGGCTGAACCCCGTCATGTCCCCGAGTGATCTTGGCCAGGCAGTGGAGGCTCGTTCATGCTGCTTGCGGGCAGTGAGCGTTTGCTGTGGATATGTCTCAACTCAATCTGATTCCGCTCGCGAATGGAAACAGCTGCTCAGCGGAGATAGGAAAGAGCGATGAAGTCTTCGAGCAATTATGATTACGATCTCCTGATTATCGGTGGTGGCCCCGCGAGTGGTCCAGCGGCCATGACTGCCGCAGCCACTGGCGCGCGCGTGGCTGTAATTGAGCGCGACCGTCTCGGCGGCACTTGACTGAATTATGGGTGAATACCCAAGCAAACCCTGGTCAGGGTCACCGAGGTTCTGGCACTTGCGCAACGGCTCAGCGAATTCGCGATTGAAGTTTCCGGACTGAAAATCGATTGGAGCCGAGCAGTGGCGCGCGCCCAAGAAATCATCCAAGACTGCGGCGAACCAAAGGCGGATGAGATGCGAGCCCGAGGCGTGGATATACACTTTACCTCGGCTCGTCTGGAAGACGCTCACACGGTCGTCGCCGGCGTCAAACGGCTGTCGGCGGATCAGATCCTAATTGCCACGGGTGCGCATCCGCCCCGGCTGCCCATTCCTGGTATTGAGCAAGCGTTGACGCACGTCGAGATGCTTCGCCTCGAACAGCCGCCCGCTCGTTTAACGGTTATCGGCGGCGGCATCATCGCGTTCGAGTTCGCGTATATGTTCGCCCGACTCGGCACACGCGTCACCATAATCGAGATCCTTGATCATGTGCTGAGTATGGTGGACACCGAAATTCGCCGCGCCATTCTTGAGCACGCCGCACGTCTCGGGATCACCGTACTGACTTCCGCCACGGTCAAGGAGGTCAAACGCGATGGCCCGTCCTATGAGGTCGAAGCTGATCAGTCGGACCAGCCCGTTAAGCTGACTACCGATATCGTCTTGCTGGCCGCCGGACAGGTACCTGCGACGGAAAATCTGGGGCTGGAAAAAGTCGGCGTCACGTGCGACCACGGAATCATTACGGACGAGACGCTGCGGACCAGCGTTCCTAACATCTGGGCTGCCGGCGATGTGCGCCATGGAGCGCGGCAACTGACGATGGTCGCACAGTACGAGGGGAAGCTTGTTGCCTACAACGCTCTCCATTCGTCGCCCAAACAGATGGACGAGCGCATCGTGCCTTGGCTGATCGGTACTAGCCCGCCGATCGCCGGTGTCGGGTTCACCGAGGGTGAAGCCCAGGCCGCCGGTCATCGTATCGGCTCGCACAAGCTTGAATATTCAAAGGTCTGTCCAGTCGCCAATGTGGCCGGAGAATCCGAAGGTCTCGCGAAGATCATCTTCGACGCCGGTACAGGTTCGATACTCGGCGCGCACATCTTTGGCGCGGGAGCCCCCGAGCTCGTGCAGCAGGTTGCGTTCGCCATGCATGCAGGAATGACGCTGCGTCAGGCAGGCTCTACGATTTTCCTGTTTCCGTCGCTAACGTATGTGTTGCAGCGTCTGCTGCTTCCTCAGTCAGGTGACCCATGATATTCACAAGTATCGCGTTACCTCACGATGGCCTATTGATTGCGGCGGCATACTTCAACGGTTGGCCTATCTTTTAGGCCCAGTCGGATGTAAACATGACGCCTATACTTTCAGTGCGGGATCTCACGATTAGGTTTGGGAATCGCACAGTCATCCAGCATCTGAACTTCGCGGTCGATCCCGGTGATAACTTGGCGATCATCGGGCCAAACGGTGCTGGCAAGACTGTCCTCCTCCGGGCTTTATTGAATCTGTTGCCATACGAGGGTGTCATTCAATGGGCACCAGACGTAAAGTTGGGCTATGTTCCTCAGAAGGTTGCCGCAGACCGGCAACTGCCACTCCGCATAAGCGACCTCTTGGCGGCAAAGGCGCGGCTACTGAAGCTCACCGCCCAGGACGTCAGTTTGGTCGCAGACAGGGTGGGGCTCACTCCAGAATTACTCGCAACCAGCGTCGGCATACTCTCCGGAGGGCAATTCCAAAAGGCCCTGATTGCTTTCGCATTACTGGGAGATCCCAACGTATTGCTTTTCGACGAACCGATGTCTAGCCTCGACGAACTTGCCGAGGAGCGCATCTACGAATTACTGCGAGACTTACAGCGCGAAAGGCATTTAACCGTTCTTCTCGTCTCGCATGACCTCAGTGTCGTGTACCAGTTCGCGACCAAAGTTCTGTGCCTCAGCAAAGGAAAGTCTTGTTTTGGCCCGCCAAGAGAAATCTTGACACCCGAGACTCTTGAAGCCGTTTATTCGGCGCCACTGAAATTCTACGAGCATCATCACGATCATTAGAGGATCAGCAGATGGTTCATTCAGGCGAAACCTACGCGGTCGTGCTGGCTCTATTTTTCGCTGTTGCCGCTGGCCTGGTCGGCAGTTTTGCGCTCATGAAGCGGATGGTCCTGGCTGGCGATGTGATCTCACACGTGGCGCTTCCGGGGCTTGGCTTGGCCTTTCTTTTCCATTTCAATCCGTTGATTGGAGGTGCCGCGACCTTGTTTGTGGGTGCGCTGTTGATCTGGCAACTCCAAAAGAAGACGGGCCTCGCAACCGAAGCCATGATCGGGGTGGTATTTGCCGGGTCAGTCGCCATCGGCGCCGTTTTGACTCCGAAGGAGGACCTGGTCGAGGCATTGTTCGGGCGGTTCCAGGATCTATCGCTCGTGGCGTTCTTAGTTGGAGTTGCCGCCGTTCTTCTTATTATCTTGGTTGTCTTCGGATTCAAGGATGAATTGATTTTGGGCCTGTTCTCACCCGAATTGGCCGCCGCAACTGGCGTGAAGCTCGAAAGACTGAACCTCTATTTCCTGCTGGTATTTAGCCTGTCGGTTCTTGTGGGTCTGCGTTTCCTGGGCGCGCTCCTCGCCGGATCGTTGATAATCATCCCCGCAACCACGGGCCGACGTCTCACGAGTGATCTGTCGCAATTCCTGGTCGTTTCTTGCCTTGCAAGCGTGGTGGCGGTTGGGTCGGGTTTGGCCGTGACTCGCTACCTGTTACCCCAATTCAGCCCGGGACCAGTTATCGTCATCATTTCAGCGGCTCTATTCATATTGAGCCTGCTTAAGAAGCCTGCCGCCGCTTAGGAGTGTCACCGGCAAGATTTACCGTCGCGGCGACACAACTACCGCCGCCCTCACAGGGCTCTCGGGGAGAAGACGCCCAACGAATTCGCCGATGAGATCGCGGCTAGCCACGATCTCATTGGGATACAAACTGCCGAAAACTCGCCCTAGAGTTGGTACAAAAAAGCAGGGCCGATCAAGTGATGTAGACTCTCTCACTCGTCGTGGTACAAAAACTCGGGCTGGTCACCGAAAGGGCTAAGACGATGGAACCATTTCCACATCACTATACGGCTACGGTATTCGCTAATCTGGAGGGCGACGTTACAGTTGACTCAAAAGGATTGCCCAGGCTGGTCTCTGCCCCACCCGCTGAATTTGGTGGTCCGGGAGGCCGCTGGTCTCCTGAGACTTTGCTCGTTGCCGCGGTGGCAGACTGCTTTGTTCTCACTTTTCGCGCCATCGCCGCGGCTTCCAGGCTGGCATGGGTTTCCCTAAATTGTGAGGTTGTTGGCACTCTCGATAAGGTAGAGCGCGTGACGCAGTTCACCGGATTCATCGTCCGTGCTCGCCTTCTGGTGCCCCCTGAGATCAACAGGGAACAGGCGCTCCGGCTCTTGACGCGGGCTGAGCAAACCTGCCTGGTTACAAACTCGCTCAAGGCAGCATGCCAGCTCGAGGCTTCGGTCGAGGTTGCGCCGGCATCGGAATAGCCAAAAGGCCCCTGCAGAACTCCGCCGCCGGACGTCCTTAGGCAAGCGAAATCGGTTAACGCATGGAGGCCAAAAATCGGATGCTGAAGGTACTCCGCGATCCTCGCCGTTATCTGTTCTTCACCGGGAAAGGTGGCGTCGGAAAAAGCTCCCTCGCCTGTGCCGCGGCGCTATCGTTAGCCGACCGAGGAAAGTCGGTCCTACTGGTAAGCACCGATCCGGCATCGAATCTGGACGAGATGCTCGGTCAGAAGCTCTCGGGCCATCCAACAGCGATTCCCGGCGCACCCGGCCTTTTTGCCTTGAATATCGATCCGACTGCGGCATCTGAAGCCTATCGCGCACGCGTGATTGCTCAGATGAGCCCTGATACTACCGACGAGGAACTCTCAAAGGTCCGGGAAGAACTGGCCGGCGCCTGCACGACCGAGATCGCGTCCTTCGGTGAGTTCGTCACGCTGCTTACCAGCGATACGGCCCGTTACGATCATGTAATCTTCGACACCGCGCCTACGGGACACACGCTACGTCTCCTTAGTCTTCCCAAGGCATGGACCGCATTTCTCGAAGTTAATGAGCAGGGTGCATCTTGCCTTGGCCCACATTCGGGTCTAAAGATGCAAGAGGAACGCTTCAAAGCCGCATTGGCTGCTCTGGCGGATCCAGAGCAGGCAGTCTTCTCTCTCGTGACGCGCCCGGAGAAAAGCGCAATCGCCGAGGCCGCTCGAACCTCGTCTGAATTAAAAGAGTTGGGATTGGGCAATCAATGTCTCGTCGTAAATCAAGTATTTCGCGCCACCAGGGCTGACGACCTGGTGGCAAAGTCCCTTGAAGAACTTGGTCGGCAGGCATTGTCACAAATCCCCGCGTCGTTGGGCGCACTTCCGCGCGACGAAGTTCCGCTTCATGCGTTCGATATGGTGGGTCTCGATGCAATACGTGCCTTGTTGCCGACAAACAGTGAAACGATCTCGCTGGCATCGGAGCCGGTCGGCGTCGCCTCACCAGCCTTTCTTGAATTGCCGAGCCTGGGCCGAATGATCGATGAGATTGCAGTCAAGGGCCGAGGCTTGATCATGGTCATGGGTAAAGGTGGCGTCGGCAAGACAACAGTCGCCGCCGCGTGCGCCGTTGGCCTAGTTGAACGTGGCCACGAGGTTCACCTCAGTACCACCGACCCCGCAGCGCACCTCATGATGACGCTTAAAGGCGACCTTCCACGATTGCGGGTGGACCGCATCGACCCGAAGGCCGAAACCACGGCGTATGTCGCCAAAATCATGGAGGAGCGTGGCAAGAACCTGGATGAGGAAGGACGTGCTCTTCTGCGCGAAGACCTTCGCTCGCCATGTACCGAAGAAGTTGCGGTGTTTCACGCTTTTTCACGGATCGTTTCTGAATCGCGCAGCGCCTTTGTGGTCTTAGACACTGCGCCTACGGGACACACTCTGCTATTGATGGACGCTACTGGCGCCTATCATCGGGAGATGATGAGAGAGCTCGAAAGGTATCCATCTGCGGGTCGGGTAATAACACCGCTGATGCGTCTTCAAGATCCAGTCTACTCCCATATCATTCTGGTGACGGTGCCAGAAACCACGCCAGTATCCGAAGCCGCCGCTCTGCAGGAGGACTTGCGACGCTCGAACATTGAGCCATTTGCCTGGATTATCAACCGGAGCCTTCTGTCCAGCGGGACTCAGGATCCGCTTTTGCGCCGACGGTTGATCATTGAACAAACCCAGATGGAGCGCATGCGCCGGTTTCTCGCTAAGAAGATGTTCATTATTCGATGGCAAGCTATCCCGCCGGTCGGCCTCGCTGCTCTTAAGCAGTTGGCGCGATGAGCAGCGGGCACTTGGCCTGTGCCTTGCTGCACGCAGCAACAAGTGGACTGCACGAACATTTCGACATCCCTCATGTGGCACTGCAACTCGAATCCGAAAGTTTTGCAGTCACGTGCAATCCGGCAAGCGGGCAGTGCTGCGGAAGTAGAACACCCTAATCTGGGAAGATCACATAAGTAACTATGACGTGCAATGATTCCTTCGTGGGTGCCACTGCGATTTTGACCGATTCATAGTCACCGTCTAGATGCTTGCCGAAAACCAATCTGGATTCGGCAGATGATTCAAGCACGTAGCTGGGTTGAAGACGGTGCGTTACCCAGTCCAGGTAATCTCTCCGGGTTTGGGATGTGTCAAATTCCCACCGGGCAGAAACAGACTGTCCTTTCGAAGCGATACCTTCGGTTTCTGTAACGGAGGCATCGGTGGGAGCCGTTCGCTTTTTCAAGTCTTCGACTCGCTCGCTAACATAGGAAGAACTGGATTGACTGCTCGAACATGAGACGCAGAGCGTGATGATTAAAAACAGTCCTACTAGGCTAGCGATGTACAAAACCCGTTGCATTTTGTTTTCTGCCCTCAGACTCTCCCGACGATGAATCTGGGATATGCGTTCGGATGCCATTGAACCGTTCTGAGCCTGGGTTTGATCACAATCAATTCGTTCCTTCCGTCCGGGTGGGAGTTTCCCCTCGTTTCCAAACTCGGAAGAGAAGGATGCTGACGGTGGTAAGAATGCCTGTGACTAACACCACACTCAGTGCCAGCGCGGTAATCCCGCCAAAAACAAGGAGACCGAGCGAGAAGGCAGCTCCGAACATTTGCAAAAAGCCGAGAATAAACTGGACATGGGCCCATCGCCTCGCACTTCGATCTAAGATCCGTGGAGCCGATAGCGATTGCGAATGAACGGCATCGAAACGGTTCACACTACGTCCCAATTCCTCGTTCGCACGTGCTCGATGCAAAGTTCTCATTGCTGCCCGATGCGGTCGATTTCCTTCTTGATGGCCAGCGTGTCAAGACTGGACAGGGGCAAACAAAGCATCAGGTTGATTCTGCGATCCAGAATCATGAATGCCTCACGGAAAGCCTTCTCAATCTGCTCGGGTGTGCCCGCTACAGCGGCAGGATCCGGTACGCCCCAATGCGCAGTTATCGGTTGACCCGGCCAGATGGGGCAAACTTCTTTGGCCGCGTTATCGCACACGGTGAAAACAAAATGTAACTGTGGTGCTCCGGGCTTGGCGAATTCGTCCCAGTTCTTACTGCGCGCCGAATCGGTAGGTAGTTTAGCAATCTCAAGTTGTCGCAGCGCTTGTGGATGAACACGCCCCGTGGCGTGACTCCCTGCGCTGTAGGCGGTGAAGTTCGGAAAGCCCTTCCGGTTCATAATTGCTTCAGCCATGATGGAGCGGGCAGAATTTCCGGTACAGAGGAAGAGAACGTTGTAGCGTCCTTGCACGATGGCCACCCTTCGCCGAGGCATCTCCGGATCCGTTAGGGACCGCAGGAGAGCGCGGGTCAGGTGTGACGGGGGTCACAGCCCGCGCGGCGGGAGAAGAGTAACATAAGTTCATGCTTGTATGCGAATATACAAGTACCGGAGAACAGTGATGCCAAAACTACAAATCTTTGATCCCGCTATGTGCTGCTCGTCGGGGGTGTGTGGGCCGGCCCCGGATCCCGTGCTTCCCCGCTTCGCGGCCGATTTGCAATGGCTGGCAAACCAGGGAATCGCCGTTGAACGCTTTAACTTGGCCCAGCAGCCCCAAGCTTTCGCCGCTAGTGACACCATCAAGACAGCTCTGGCCCAGTACGGCAACGATTGCCTCCCACTCATCTTGGTGGATGGCGCCATCGTAAGCCGCGGCTCTTATCCAACGCGGAAAGAGCTTGCAACCCTCGCCGGCCTCTCGAATGAAAAAGCACCCAGCCTGTATACGGAATCCGTGGCCGAGCTGGTTGCGATCGGCGCGTCAATTGCGTCAAATTGCGAGCCCTGTTTCAAGTTCCACTTCGACAAGGCGAGCAAGCTCGGGGTTTCTGTCGAGGACATGGCTCGCGCCGTTGATACTGCGCAGGCGGTCAAGGAGAACCCCGCCCGATCCGTGCTCAATCTTGCGAACCGTTTGTTGCAGCGCGACAAAACACCGACGGGGCTGCCCGTGACGCAGTCGAGTTGCTGCACGCCGGCTACGACCCCGCTGTCCACTAAATCGGAAGGCTGCTGCGGATGAAAGACGCATCGAACTTCCTCAAGCAAGCCGCCCGGATTTTGTTTTTCACGGGTAAGGGTGGCGTCGGCAAGACGTCACTCTCTTGCGCTACAGCCGTGACGCTTGCGCGAAGCGGCAAGCGCGTGCTCTTGGTGAGCACTGACCCGGCCTCGAACTTGGATGAGGTCCTCGGTGTTCAACTCTCATCGGAACCGAGGGAGGTCCCAGGCGCGGTAGGGCTGTGGGCCCTCAACATCGATCCGGAGGCTGCAGCCCATGCGTACCGTGAACGGGTGGTTGGACCGTACCGTGGCGTGCTGCCAGAAGCTGCGGTTACCAGTATGGAAGAACAGCTTTCCGGCGCTTGTACAATAGAAATCGCAGCCTTCGACGAATTTACGAAACTACTTGGCGACAAAGACGCCACCTCCGAATTCGATCACATCATCTTTGATACGGCCCCGACAGGGCACACCCTGCGGCTGCTGAAACTACCCGCTGCCTGGACGGGGTTCATTGCTGAAAACACGAGCGGAACGTCTTGCCTCGGGCCTCTTTCGGGGTTACAGGCTCAACAGGCGTTGTACGAATCGAGCCTGCGGACCCTTTCCGATCCCGCGAGTACAACGCTAGTGCTCGTCAGCCGGCCGGAGTCATCCGCACTGGCCGAGGCGGACCGGACACGAACCGAACTCGCTGAGATGGGACTAACGAATCAGTACCTCTTCCTCAACGCAGTCTTCGTGGCGTCCGACACAACCGACTCTGCGGCCCTTGCCCTGCAGCATCGAGGGCGCGAGGCAATGGAAAATATGCCGGAACGGCTCGCGGCTCTGCCAAGGTTGGAGATTCCACTGCTCCCGTTTGCTCCCATGGGGGTATCCAATCTCGGACGCGTTTTCGGATCGGACTCCTCGTTAACCGCTCGCGAAGATCCTGTGAAAGTTGGAGCCACTAAGCTGCCCGGTCCGTTGGTTTCGCTCATAGACGAAATCGAAAAGATGGGCCGGGGTGTTGTCATGACTATGGGCAAAGGCGGAGTGGGCAAGACGACCATAGCTGCGGCGGTCGCGGTCGAGCTGGCCCATCGAGGCCATGAAGTGCATCTCAGCACCACCGATCCTGCCGCTCACATCGCCGCAACGGTGGACGCCGGAGTTCCGGGCCTCCAAGTCAGCCGGATAGACCCGGCATTAGAGACGCGCCGTTATACTCAGGAGATCATGGCGAAGTCCGCTCCGCAACTCGACCAGCAGGGCCAAGCACTACTCGAAGAGGACCTGCGCTCGCCCTGCACGGAAGAGATCGCCGTCTTTCGAGCGTTCGCGGAAACCGTCGCTGGGGGAGAGCAAGGTTTTGTTGTTTTGGATACGGCCCCCACAGGCCACACGCTCCTCTTGCTCGATGCGGCGGAAGCCTACCACCGTGACGTGTTGCGCTCAATGAGCGACATGCCCGATTCGGTAAGGAATTTGCTACCCCGGCTGCGCGACCCGCAGTTCACAAAAGTCCTGCTGGTCACGCTACCCGAGGCTACGCCGGTGCATGAAGCAGGCAAGCTTCAGGAGGACTTGGTCCGCGCGGGCATCACGCCGTTTGCCTGGGTGATCAATCAGAGCTTCGCCAACAATGGTTTCCGCGACCCTGTCCTTGTCGAACGAGGTTTGCGTGAGTTTCCTTACATCGAAGAGATCCGAGTTCGGTTCGCTTCGCGTCTGGCCCTGGTTCCATGGAAGGCTGAGGCTCCGGTGGGTCCAGGCCTCCTTCGAGACCTCATCCAGACCGAGGTTGGCTGCGGCCGCTGAGAGCGCGGAGCCACGATATGGAAAGGTGCCGACATAAAGTAGTTCTGGCTATTCGTTGAAATCTCCGGGTCAGCTCTGGTTCGGGTAGCTTGCAACGAATAATTCGACAATGAAAGGAGTGAATCCATGGCCGACATCCAAAACACCTGGCATGGCATCCCTCGAAATGAAATTCCTTGGTACCCCTCTGTGGAGCATGACACTTGCATCGGCTGCACTCTATGCTACGTCACCTGTGGCCGGGGAGTTTATGAGATGCAGGACAACAAGGCCGTGGTGACGAACGCCTATAAGTGCATGGTTGGGTGCAGTACCTGCGGGGTCGTTTGCCCCGTCGAGGCCATCAGTTTCCCTGGGCGCGATATGATTTGGAAGGCCGAACGCGAACACAAGATTTTTAAGATCGTAAGGCAAGAAGCCAAGGAGAAGATGGCGAAAGCCGATGCCGCCAAGACTCGCGCAGCAGCCGAGGAAACTATATCGAAACTCACAACCCAGGTGCGCATAGAGATCGCAGGGGAGTTCGGCGAGAAGCGCTTCCTGGTGAAACTGGGTGAATTGATTCAAGTCCGTGCGTATGACATTGTGAATTTGCAACTGAGCGTGCCCACGGTGAAAGGCGCAATGGAGCGAACGCCGTCTTTCATGACCTTTGAGGTCACTTCTACCGAACAGCAGGACATCCAGGAGTTTTTGCCGGAATTGAGGACATTAATTGGAAACAACGGATTAGTGCTTGTCAGCGAACGCAAGCTTTGATCTGGGACCCTGGCGGATCGGCCAGCCACGGCGACCAGTGTTTCAGCACGTGAGGCGCGGACGGCTTGAGCGCCGCTACATTTCTGAAGTGAGTGAGAATTTAGCCACGCGCGTAGCGTTGATACCCTGGCAGACGGAAGATCCCATTGGGAGCGAGCGGTTGCGACAAATTGCGGAAGTGGCAGTATAAAAGGTGAAGAGGAAGGGACCCATGAAAGAACTGGAACAATACTTCAAGGCACTCGGTGACACAAGCCGGCTGCGAATCTTAAATCTTCTTCTTCATGGTGAATTGTGTGTCTGCGACATCCAGTATGTTCTGGAGGCGACACAGCCAAATGTTTCTCGTCACCTTTCGTATCTGAAGAACTCAGGCCTCGTTCTAGACCGTCGGGATGGTTACCGAATCTTCTACCGCCTCGCTGACCCGAAGCAAGGGAGGAAGAAGCGTCTATTCGAGTTTCTCCAGGATGCTTATAAGAACGAAGAACAGCTGGCGGCAGACAAGAAACGGCTAAGAGAAGCGATTGAAGCCGGTGCGTGCACACTCGGCGAATGGAAACCCTACTCAGCGATAGGTGGGGCAAGAACGATGCAGGCAAACCGAGCCTAACGATTTTGTCCTAGGCACAAGTGCCGCCCGGAGCTAGGCTTTTTTGCCGAGACAGACATTTTGATCCCCGTCACCCCTGTTGATCGAAGGGGAAAGTGCCCTGACCGGACGAATCCCCCCAGGACTTCGAATCATGTTTCAGACTCAATCCAGCAGGGAACTCAACCTCTGGCAAATTTGCAACGAACTCGCCGAGAAAGGTTCTAAAATCGTCCCCTCGGGCGCGCCACTTCCTTGTATAGTTTGTTTTCAACGACTTCTGCCGATACCCTTTAGTTCATTTCGAACTCGAATTCCACGTTCGGCCCGATGAAACCAATCAAGCTTTCGCTTTTCCGGTTTCCGCGTTGCATCGAAGCAGTCGGCTTTCTTGGCAACGTCAAACTCTACCGAGCGAAGGCGCACAAGCCATGAAGACAGTCGCAGCATATAACGAGGAACTGACGGGACGTGTGAACTTCGAAGGAAGCGAATCGCTGATTACTTCGTGGCGAGAACTTCCGAACATCGAAAAACTCGATAGAGCAATCGGGTTGCTGCTTCTTGAAGGATGGAAGCCTGAAAGCATCGTCGCTCGTGTACACGACCGACTGAAGGAGCGCAGACCATGAAGGTTCTGTTGAGCAAGGAAGAGCACGAGAATCTATTGAAGCGCGCCGCTCACGCCAAGACCGAATACTTTCCAAACGAGAAAGACGAACGGCGTATTTTAAACTGGGCACTATCGACCGACATTCTGCTTGCCAGAGTCGAAGACGTAGTTATCAGCGTGGAGCAGTAGCACCAAAAATCAGACAGGGAAAAATTTCCATGAGTGACCTAGCAAGAGAGACGACAGTCAAGGGCGAACAGATGGTGCTTGACGCAAACGGCGGAAGTAATACAGCGCGCAGCGATTGGTGGCATTCCTCGCGCTCGTCGTTTTGAAAGCGCCGCCCTGGAGGGTGGTCTGTGCGGCTGCCGCCGTTGGAGGTGCTTCTAGCTTCCTATGTTTCTAGACCGAACGCTGTTTGATAATGCAGCGCGTTGCTGTCGAAGTTGGGGGTTCGTTTTAGGCGGGATTGCGGTTGACGTCGAGCCATCCGGTTTGCGGTCGCCGTTGGTGGGCTAACATATTCGGCTCCAGAGTCTTAATCCTTTCGGGTCCCATCCTTCGACAGGCACTTGCCCCCTGCGCGTTGTGATCCCGCTCACGGGGGAGTGTGACGCGCTTCACTGAGTCGGCCGCCATTGAGGGCGGAAAATCCAATTGCGATGCTCGCAAAGACGATGAAGGAGATTTCCAAACCTTCGAAACCACAGCAGATCATCCTCTTCGAGAAAGATTATCTCTATTTCGGACAGACGCATGAGCAGGATGAAATCTTGTTGCTGAATCGGCGGCGAGAATTGCAAAAGGAAGTTCAGGCAGTCCGATGATCTTCAAGAACCGATAAGAGGCGGGCCAGAGGCTGGCATCGCGGTTCGGGGAATATGCGGACCGTGAAGATGTGATTGTGCTCGGAGTCCCACGGGGCGGCGTTCCGATCGCTTTCGAGGTGGCCACAACCCTGAACCTGCCACTCGACATATTTGTGCTGCGGAAACTGGGGGTGCCGGGGCATGAAGAGCTGGCATTCGGAGCCATCGGAAGTGGCGGGGTTCGGGTCCTTAACGCAAGTGTAGTGGAACAGTTAGGGATATCGGACCTGGACATTGCCTTGGTGACGCGAGCGGAGAAAGAAGAACTGGAGCGGCGCGAACGCTTATATCGAGGGAGCTGGCCGCCGCTTGACGTGCACGGGCGGACGGTCATTCTAGTGGATGACGGTATTGCGACCGGATCGAGCCTGCGGGCTGCCATTCGTGCACTACGGGAAATGAAACCTGCGGCCATTGTTATTGCGACGCCGGTTGCTCCACAGGGGACCTGCAATCGCCTCCGGCAGGAGGTTGACGAACTGGTCTGCGTGGAAATGCCGGAAGCGTTTTACGGGGTCGGACAGTTCTACCACGATTTCTCGCAAGTGTCGGACGACGAGGTCAATGAACTGCTGGACAGTGCTTCTCGGCAGCGCGGTGAGCAGCAATATCACGATGCGGGGAGCAGCGCGGGTCGGTGACTCGGGGTGAGTGTGAAAACGGGCGTGCCGGGAGAGATGGTTCAGCGGAGTTCTTCATGGTCCCGAGAGTAGAGGTGCCAGAATGCTCGCTAAGCACGAACACGACCTTGTAAGCGCGATTCGGCGGTCGGCACACCCGCTTACGGGAGAGACCACGGATTTTGATCCCTTGCTGAAAGCCATAGGCGACTCTCGGTTTGTTCTGCTCGGAGAAGCGACGCACGGGACTCACGAGTTCTATCGGGTGCGCGCGCAGATTACGAAGCGTCTGATCACCGAGAAAGAATTCACCGCTGTTGCAGTGGAAGCCGATTGGCCGGACGCATATCGCATTAACCAATTCGTGCGATTTGAGGGTGATGATGAGGACGCGATCGATGCACTATCGGGCTTCCAGAGATTTCCTGCTTGGATGTGGCGCAACGCCGACGTTCTGGATTTCGTCGGGTGGCTGCGCAATTACAACGAGCACCGCCACGCCAAGCGGGCTGGTTTTTATGGGTTGGACCTGTACAGCTTGCATGCTTCGATTCGCGCGGTATTGGATTTCCTGGATAAGGTTGATCCCGAGGCTGCGCGCCGAGCGCGCTATCGTTATGCCTGCTTCGATAACTATGGCGAGGACACCCAGGCGTACGGGTATGCTACAAGTTTCGGCCTCAACAAGAGCTGCGAGGATGAAGTCATCAGCCAATGGATGGAAATGCGCAAGCGCGCCGCGGATCTAGCCAGGCGCGATGGACGGGTCGCCCGGGATGCATTCTTCTTCGCGGAACAGAATGCTCGTCTGGTGAAGAATGCGGAGGAGTACTACCGCGCGATGTTTCACGAACGAGTCTCCTCCTGGAATTTGCGTGACACCCACATGGCAGAGACGTTGGATGCGTTGATGCACCACCTCGGAGCGAAGTCGAAAGTCGTCGTCTGGGCGCACAACTCTCACCTCGGGGATGCCCGGGCCACGGAGATGGGGCAGCGGGGCGAACTGAATCTCGGGCAACTGGTACGCCAGCGATACGGCAAAGAAGCGACGCTCGTTGGATTCACCACGCACACGGGCACGGTGACGGCGGCGTCCGGATGGGATAGTCCCGCCGAACGCAAGCATGTCCGGCCCGCGCTGCCCGGGAGTTACGAGGCACTCTTCCATCAAACGGGTATTCCGAACTTCCTTCTTCGCCTCGGTAAGAGGGAAGAGGCCACAGCGGCCTTGCGGGAGCCGCGCCTGGAGCGGGCCATTGGCGTCAT
>JBGPIX010000033.1:0-22924 GCA_041485085.1 Candidatus Acidiferrum sp. | reverse complement strand
GTCTGCCTCAATCGTTTGGATGCACAAGCCGCCGATAAGGTTCACCAGCCGCTTGCCGCGCATCCCTGTGCAAGGAAGCTGCACCCTCGCACTCCGGCCTATTCATATACTCCATAAGCCAGCCGGCAGCCTATTTTCCTTACCTGTTGTTTCAAACACGTTACGGGGCCAATTGTTTCGCGAGACCGGCCACGGAAGGCGGAGCAGGGAACGCCCCCAACCTTGCAACACTCGCGCACACTAACTAGCGCACGCAGGTCTTGCGAAGTGTCGTTCGCTGGTGCTAATTCCCTGTCTTTCGACTCAATAGGATTGGACGAGCCGAAGTACCGAACGTGAGGGGCACTACGATGGATGATTGACGCAGACGTGCCGCTGAGGATTCCCAGAGAGGACGGAAGCGCCCCGACCCAAGCCGGGGCGCCGCGCATTCAAGTTCGTGCTGCCTGCCTACCAGCGATTGCCACGGTCGCCGCGATCTCCGCCGCGCCCGCCACCGCCACCATGACCGCCACGCCCACCGCCACCACCACCATGGCCGCCACGTCCACCGCCGTACCCGCCGCGCCCGCCGCCACCACCACCGCCGCGCTCCGCCTGGGGACGTGCTTCATTCACCACGAGGTTTCGCCCGCCGAAATTCTGACCGTTCAGGGAGTTCACCGCGCGATCCGCATCTTCGTCATTGGTCACTTCAACGAAGGCGAACCCGCGCGACTGGCCCGTAAACCGGTCGCGAATCAGATTGACGCCCGAGGGAGTTACACCGATCTGCGAAAACCACTCGTTGAGCTGCTCTTCCGTCGCGGAAAACGGAAGATTACCGATATAGAGCTTCTTCACCTCTTGCTCCTTCTGTCCGGAACCTGAAATGCGAGTCGCGGAGCGCGCTGAAGATACAGCTATCCTTGGTGGCGGTCCGGAAATCCGGGCCACCGCAGGCGCGAGACCGTGGCTTCAGCGGTCTGTTGCATCCTCCCGGAAATTAACCCCTTTTGCAACTGAAATTGTCCCGCGGCGGCAGGCCGCTTTCTCGCGCGCAGCTTTGTCGCTCCTTTCCACTTTCCGCCGCATTAGTGATACGATTCGGCCACTTTGCTCCTCGCCCGAGAGGTCTTATGCGCGGCACGATGATGGATTTTCCGTTGACGCTGCCCACCATTCTGGAGCGCGCCGGGAAGATTTTTCCGCGCGTTGAGATTGTCTCCCGCAAACCGGACAAGTCCATCGTGCGATCCTGTTATGGCGAATTTTACCGGCGCGCACGCCGCCTCGCTGCGGCCTTGACGAAACTTGGTATGCGGCCCGGCGATCGCGTTGCCTCCCTGATGTGGAATCACTCGGGCCACCTGGAGGCTTTCTTCGGTGTTCCGTGCGCCGGCGGTATTCTCCATACTTTGAATCTTCGGCTCCACCCGCATGAAATAGCCGCCATCGCCAGGAAGGCCGACGATCGCTTCCTGTTGATGGATGATGTGCATGTACCGCTCTTTGAAAAATACTGTGAAGATGTTTCCCACGAGCACGTGATCGTTGTGCCCTACGGTTCGAACAGCGTACCGGAAGGCTACCTGAACTATGAGGAGTTGCTCGCGGAAGCGGGCGATGATTTCCAGTATCCGCAGATCGATGAAAACGACGGCGCCGCGATGTGCTTCACCTCTGGCACGACCGGCCAATCCAAAGGCGTGATCTATTCCCATCGCGCGCTGGTGCTGCACTCCTTCTGTTGCGGCCTCAACGAAGTCTTCGGCATCAGCCACACGGATACCGTCCTCCCCGTCGCGCCGATGTTTCACGCTAATGCTTGGGGTCTGCCATACGCATGCACCATGCTCGGCGCGCGCCTCGTTCTCCCCGGTCCCAATGTGGACCCGGAAAGCATTCTCGGCCTGCTCGTCAGCGAGCACGTAACCGTTGCTTGCGGCGTCCCCACCGTTTGGTTTGCCGTCCTTGAAGCATTGGAGAAAAACCCTGGCCGCTGGAAATTCGAAAATCCTATTCGAGTCTTGATCGGCGGCATGGCACCTCCTCTCGAACTCATACGCCGGCTCGATCGCTTTGGCTTGCAAATCAAGCATCTTTGGGGCCTAACAGAAACCACTCCCGTCGGCACCTCCGGCGGTCTCCGCGCGCACATGAGCGATTGGCCGGAGGACAAAAAGTATGAAGCCCGCGCCAAACAAGGCTGGCCCGCGCCCTTCGTAGAAATTCGCTTGATGCGTCCGGAGGGGGAAGCACCGTGGGATGGGACCACTTCAGGCGAGATCGAAATCCGTGGCCCCTGGGTCGCAGCCAGCTATTACGAATCACCCGATCAGGCCCATCGTTGGAGCGAAGACGGCTGGTTTCGCACTGGTGACGTGGCCACCATGGACGAGGATGGCTACGTCAAGATTGTGGACCGCGCCAAAGATTTGGTGAAGTCCGGCGGCGAGTGGATCAGCTCCGTCGACCTCGAAAATACATTAATGGGTCATCCCGCCGTCAAGGAAGCCTGCGTGGTTGGCATCCCACACCCGAAGTGGCAAGAACGGCCGCTGGCCGCTGTCGTCTTGAAGGACGGCGCCAAGGCCACGCCGCAGGAGTTGCGCGCTTTTCTCGCTAAATCCTTCGCCAAGTGGCAGCTTCCCGATGCCTTCGTCTTCATCGACGCCATTCCCCGCACCTCCGTCGGCAAATTCAAAAAACTCGTCCTCCGCGAACAATTCGCCAACTGGGAGTGGGAACACCAACAGCACGAACCTTAATTTGGGCTCTTTGGGCGAATAAATGCGGATGTCGCAGAATGCTTTTATGGCGAACACAAAAGGTGCATCCTTCAGCATAAACGGCAATCCCGAAACCAAATGCTGCCTCGCATGAAGAAACTTCTTTGCCGGATCGCCATCCTAATTGCACTGCTGGTACTCAGCTTTTTCGTCCTTGTTCCGCCACTGGTGGAAAGACTGCTGAACCGCGTCGTCGCAGAAAAAGCTTACGCGCCGTCCAACGAAGCATCGAATCTCCACCCGCAGCTGCGCATTGTGGACCTGCACGCAGATTCGCTTCTGTGGGGCCGCGACCTCTTGGAACGGAGCACGCATGGCGCTGTTGATGTTCCCCGAATGATTGAAGGGAACGTAGCTCTCGAGATTTTCACCGCTGTAACCAAGACGCCGCGAGGACTCAATTACGAACGGAACGATTCCAACTCCGACACGATTATTTGGCTTGCCCTTGCCCAACGCTGGCCGCCGCGCACGTGGAACAGCCTGACGCAACGCGCTCTATACCTGGCCGAGCGATTTCAGAACACAGCGGCCGCATCCGAAGGGCGACTGGCTCCCATTCGAACCGCGCGCGATTTGAAGAATTACCTGGCACGGCGCCAAGTAAATCCAAACATCACCGCCGGATTGCTGGGAATTGAGGGCGGCCACGCTCTAGATGGCAAACTGGAAAATCTGAACGTGCTGTTCGACGCGGGTTACCGCTACATTTCGCTGACGCACTTCTTCGACGACGAATTTGCAGGCTCCTCCGCGGGCGCAGTCAAGGGCGGATTGACTCCCCTCGGGCGCGAGCTAGTTCGGCGCATGAATGAAAAGCGGATAATCATCGATCTGGCGCACACTTCGCCGCGGACGATTCAAGATGTCCTTGCATTGACCAAGCGGCCGGTTATCGTTTCGCACGGAGGACTGAAGGGTGCGTGCAATAACAATCGTAACCTGAGCGACGAAGAAGCACTCGGCATCGCTCGTTCCGGCGGGGTGATTGGAATCGGGTTCTGGGAGACGGCGGTCTGCGGCACCGATGTGCAGGCTATTGTTCGGTCCATGCGCTATGGCGTGAACTTGATTGGCAGCGAGCACATCGCACTCGGTTCTGATTTTGATGGCGCCGTCAGTGTCCCTTTTGATTCCGCGCATCTCGTCGAACTGACCGATGCGCTCCTGAAGAACGGCTTCACGCCGGCAGAGATTCGCGCCATCATGGGCGAAAATGCTCTCCGATTCCTCCTTGAGAACCTGCCTGAATAGCTCCTTGCCCCTTAAGCAGCTAAATGGCGTTAGCCTGCGGGTTACTGTTCCAAGGTACGGGCCCCAAATTCCGATCAATTCCAGGTCCGAAGATTACCCCGTATCGGTCAGGTGCGATACGAAGCGTTGATGCGGACGTACTCCGCGGTGAAGTCGCAGGTCCAGTAGCGAGCCTTCGCTTTCCCGGCGTGCAGATCCACGACCAGTGGAACGTATTCGGCGAGGAGTTTGTTGCTGGCGGCGCGCTCGTTGAAATCGAGCGGCTGGCCGCGACGCAGAACGGGAATGCCCGCCATCTTGATGTCCACTAGGGCGGTGTTAAATTTCACTCCGGAGCGCCCGGCAGCGGCAAAGATGCGGCCCCAGTTCGGGTCGCCGCCCGCGAAAGCGGTTTTCACCAGCGGGGAAGTCGCAATGGTCTCCGCGATGCGCTTCGCGGCGGCTTCCGTCTTGGCGTTGCGGACTT
This sequence comes from Candidatus Acidiferrum sp., assembly GCA_041485085.1. Lineage (GTDB taxonomy): Bacteria > Acidobacteriota > Terriglobia > Acidiferrales > UBA7541 > Acidiferrum. Next base: position 18,433 of record JBGPIX010000033.1, on the reverse strand, counting down.
CGATTTCAATGACGCGCTGCGCGCCTTCGCCATCGGCCACGATTTGCAGCGCGAGCGAGCGGCAAACTTCTTCGAGCGCGGCGGTGAACGCGCGATGCGCGGCGGTGCCCGCTTTGATCGAGGGCGCGCCTGCTTCGCCATTGGCGAGAACCAGGAGCGTGTCGTTCGTCGAAGTGTCGCCATCCACGCTGATGGCGTTGAATGTGCGGCCCGTAACGTCGCGCAGCGTTCTTTGCAGCAAGGATGGAGCGATGGCCGCATCCGTGGCTACAAACGCAAGCATCGTCGCCATATTCGGATGGATCATTCCCGCGCCTTTCGCGCAGCCCACGAAATTAATTCGCTTCCCCGACATTTTGAACGAAGCCGCAGCGGTTTTCGGGCGCGTGTCCGTGGTGCAGATTGCCAGCGATGTTTCCGCGAAGGAGCGCGCCGACGGGCGGCGAAACCGAGCGATGACCGGAAGAGCGCGAAGGATTTTTTCGAGCGGGAGCGGAACACCGATGACACCGGTCGAACAAACAAACAATTCCTGCGGCGTGCAGCCGATTCGTTTAGCAGCCTCGGCGACCGTGCGAACGGCAGCGGCGTGACCGGCTTCGCCGGTGGCGCAGTTGGCGTTGCCGGCATTTACAACCACGGCCCGCATGCGGCCTTTCGATGCGCGCAAATTTTCCTTGGAAATGAGAACCGGGGCGGCGACGACCAGATTTTGCGTGAATACGGCGGCGGCAGAGGCCGGCACGTCGCTCGAAATGATCGCGAGGTCGAGCGCGCCTGTTTTCTTCAAGCCGCAGGCAGTCGCGGCGAAGCGGTATCCGCGCGGCAGGGAAGCTTCCGAGAGTGCGTGCTTCATCAACGGAACGTCCGTGTGACTAGCGCGCCGTTCCCGGAAGGGACCTCCGATCCTCCGCAACCGCGGCGAGGGATAGCTGCTGTTTCGTTGCTTGGCTTACGTTCATGGCTTGGCTCCTGTTTTGGTGGCTTTTTTGTTGAGACGTCCTTCCAAATCGTCAATGGCGGCGTGCACGCTTTCGGGTGCGGTGCCGCCGCGAACTTTCTTCGAGGCCAGCGCCGCGTCAACATTCAAGCTGCCGGCGAGGTCCGCTTCAAACGCCGGCGATATCTTTTTGAGCGTTTTGAGTGGCAGCGCGGTCCACGCCACATTTTGTTTTTCCGCTTCGCGCAGCACCTTGCCGACGATGTCGTGCGCCTGCCGGAAGGGAATGCCTTTGTGCACGAGATAGTCAGCCGCTTCCGTGGCCAGCAGAGCGGGATTGGCCGCCGCGGCAGCCAATCGGCCGGCATTGAACTTTGTGGAAGCGATGGCGCCCGCCGCAACCGCGAGCATGTCCGCCATTTGATCGTGCGCAGCGAAGAGTGCTTCCTTGTCTTCCTGCAAATCCCGCTGATAACTTGTCGGCAACCCTTTCAACGTTGTGAGAAGCCCGAGCAGCGCGCCGGTGATGCGCCCCGTTTTTCCGCGGATCAATTCCCAGGCATCGGGATTCTTTTTCTGCGGCATCAAACTGCTGCCGGTGGAGTATTCGTCCGGGAGAATTACGTAGGAAAATTCCTGCGATGAGAAAAGCACGAAGTCTTCGGCCAGGCGCGAAAGATGTGTGGCGATGCCGGTGAGGGCGAAAAGATAGTCCAGGGCGAAATCACGGTCGCTGACGGCGTCGAGGCTGTTTCCAGTAATGCGGGAAAAGCCGAGTTCGCCTGCAATCGCGTTGCGATCGATGGCGAACGAATTTCCGGCAAGGGCGCCGGAACCCATGGGGCACGCATCCGCGCTCGCCGAAGCGTGCTGCAGGCGAGTGATGTCGCGCGCGAAGGCTTCCGCATGGGCCAGCAGAAAATGTGAGAGCAGGATCGGCTGCGCGTGCTGCATGTGCGTCATGCCCGCCATCGGCACATTGCGATTGGCTTTCGCTTGCAGCAGGAACGCATTCAGCATGGCTTCCAGGGCGTGCCGGATTTGTGCGGCGGCATCGATCACAAAGAGGCGAAAATCGGTGGCCACGAGTTCGTTGCGGCTGCGGCCGGTATGCAATTTCCAGCCGAGAGGGCCGAGTTCTTCGACGAGGGCTTTTTCGACGAAGTGATGCACGTCTTCCGCATCAGCGCCGACTTTTTCAAGCCACGCGGCATCGGTCTTGGCGCGCTTCTCAATCTTGTCGAGCGCCGCAAGCGTCTGCTTCTCTTCCGCCGCGGTGAAGATGCCGATGGGCTCCAGAGCTTTCGCCCAAGCACGATCGACGGCAATCTCATAAGGCAGAAGACGGCGATCGAACGCAAACGACCGCTGGAACGCGTCAAACCGAGCGTTTGGCTCGCGCTCGAAGCGTCCTCCCCACAGGCGGTCATCTTTGCGTTCAGTCATTCAGTACTCGTGGGACAGGCATTCTTGCCTGTCTCGGTTTTGTCGCCGTCTGCAAACGACGGACAGACAAGAATGTCTGTCCTACTTATTTCCTTCGGCCTTTGCTTTCGGGCGCACCGTCACTGGCAGCGCGAACAAATTGATAAAGCCTTCGGCGTCCTTGGGGTTGTAGCGGCCCATGGTGAAGCTGGCCAGGTCCGCGCGATAGAGCGAAAAGGGAGAAACGCGCTTCGTGACATTGAGCGTGCCTTTCCAGAGTTTCAGGCCCACGGCGCCGGTGACGCGCTGCTGCGCGACGTTGAAGAATCCGTCAAGCGCTTCGCGCAGCGGCGCAAACCACAAGCCGTAGTAGACCAATTCGGCGTAGCGCAGCGAGAGCGCTTGTTGGAAATGCGCGGTTTCGCGGTCGACGGTGAGGCGCTCCAATTCCTGATGCGCTTTCACGAGAAGAGTTCCACCGGGAGTCTCGTAAGCGCCGCGCGATTTCATTCCGACGAGGCGATTTTCGACCAGGTCGGTGCGGCCGACGCCGTGTTTTGCGGCAATTTCATTCAGCGTATTCAGCAAATCTACGCAGCCGAGTTTTGTGCCGTTCACGGAAACCGGCGTGCCGGATTCGAATCCGATTTCGACTTCTTCGGCTTTGTCTGGAGCTTTTTCGGCGGAAACGACCCACTGCCACATGGCCTCGTTCGGTGCGTTGGCGGGATCCTCGAGTTCGCCGCCTTCGTGGCTGAGGTGCCAGATGTTGCGATCGCGGCTGTAGATGTTTTTCTTGCTCTGCTCGACGGGAACGTTGTGTTTCTGTGCGTAGGCAATGGCATCTTCGCGGGAATCGATGTCCCACTCGCGCCAGGGAGCGATGATCTGAATGTTGGGAGCGATGGCTTTGTAGGCCAATTCGAATCGCACTTGATCGTTGCCCTTGCCGGTGCAGCCGTGAGAGAGGCCGTCGGCACCGAGCTTCAGTGCAATCTCGGCCTGGCGTTTGGCGATGACAGGGCGCGCCATGGAGGTGCCGAGGAGGTACGTGTGTTCGTAGACGGCGCCGGCGCGGAGAGTCGGCCAAATGTAGTCACGGACAAATTCTTCGCGCAGGTCTTCGACATGCGCGGAGGTGGCACCAGTGGCGAGCGCTTTTTTGCGCGCGGCTTCGAGGTCTTCCTGCTGGCCGACGTCGCCGATCACGGCGATCACTTCGCAACCGTAATTTTCCTTGAGCCAAGGAATGATGATGGAAGTATCCAGGCCGCCGGAATAGGCGAGTACGACTTTTTTCGGTTTGGGCAATTGTGCTTTCACGATTCCTCTCTTGCGTATGAATGTTGTCAAGCTATGGCGCAGCATGCTGCGCTCCTACAAAAGCAAGGCGGCCCGCCTCGGAAGGCGGCCCCTACAAAGAAAATCTTGCGCTGCGCGGCAACTAGCATCGCCGGATCAGAATAGAATATGCAGGATGGCTTTCTGCACGTACATGCGGTTTTCGGATTGATCGAGGACGACCGACTGCGGGCCGTCAAGGATTTCCGGAGTGACTTCCAGGCCGCGGTGCGCCGGAAGACAGTGCATGAAGACGGCGTCCGGGGCGGCGAGCGACATCAGTTCGGTGTTCACCTGATAAGGCTGGAACGCGGTGTTTCGCACTTGCCCCTCAGCTTCAAAACCCATACTGGTCCAGGCGTCAGTATAAACAGCTTGCGCGCCGGTCACCGCCTCCCGCGGGTCAGTCAGCAATTCGATTTTGGCTTTAGTTTCGCGGGCCACGCGCTTGCTGTCGGCGACAACTTCGGGCAGTGGCACGTATTCCGCCGGAGTGGCGACACGCAAGTGAACGCCAAGCCTGGCCGCGAGGTAGATCAGAGAGTGACAAACGTTGTTGCCGTCTCCGACGTAGGCGAGCTTGAAGCCGCGGAGCACGCCGAATTTCTCTTCCAGCGTGAAAAAGTCCGCGAGCGCCTGGCAGGGATGAAACTTGTCGGAAAGCGCGTTGATCACCGGGATGCTGGCGTTTGCGGCCATTTCCTCGAGGACGCGCTGGTGGTAAACGCGGGCGACGATGCCGTGCACCCAGCGCTGGAGGTTGCGCGCCACATCGGCAATGGATTCGCGGGCGCCGAGAGATGCGGAAGCTTGCGTGTGATCCAAGAAAACCACGGAGCCGCCCATGCTCTGAATGCCGACATCGAACGTGACGCGCGTGCGGAGGGAGGGCTTTTCGAAAATCAGGGCGATGAATTTGCCGTGGAGCGTGGAGGCGTAACGGATGGGTCGGGCCTTGATGTCCGCCGAGAGCTGGAGCAATTCGCGCGTGTGCGCGGGGCTCCACTCCGCTCCGGTGAGGAGATCATTCGACAAAGAAATAGGCGCAACAAGAGTAGTGGCAGTCATTTTTCATTTCACCTTGCTGTCGCATGAGCGACGCGCTTCGGATCCGCGGACTTCGCGGAATCCGGTGCGGAGGCCTGCTGTGGGGTAGTTGCCAGAACGAGTTCCAGGAGCCGGAGAAATTCACGCACCTGCTCGCGGGTGATAAGGAAGGGCGGCAGAAGGCGCAGGGTAAAGTCGTGGGTGCAATTGATCAGCAAGCCGCGCTGCATGGCTTCGCTAACGAAAGGCCCGCCTTCGACGGAGAGTTCGACGCCGATCATCAGGCCTTCGCCGCGAACTTCGCGAATAAAATTGAATTTGGCGGCGAATTTCGTGAGACCTTCGCGGAGCTCGGCGCCTCGCGCGCGGATATTCTCGAGTAATTTTTCATCCTCGACGATCCGGAGAAATTCAAGCGCGGTAGCGCAAGCTAGTGGGCCACCGCCAAAAGTGGTGCCATGCATGCCGGGAGAGACGCGAGTTGCGACATCCTCCGTGGTAAGGATGGCGCCGAGAGGAAGGCCGGCGGCGAGAGGCTTGGCGATCAAAACAATGTCGGGCTTCGTGGAAAATTTCTGATACGCAAAATAACGGCCGGTGCGGCCGAGTCCGCATTGAATTTCATCGGCGATCAGGAGGGCGCCGTGCTGGGTGGCGAGGGTACGAGCGCGATTCCAGAACGGTTCGCTGACGGGATAGATCCCGCCTTCGCCTTGAACGGTTTCGATGAGAATGGCGCAAACGGTATCGTCAAATTTAGCTTCGAGGTCTGCGACGTCGTTGAAGAGCACGAACTCCACGCCGGGAACGATGGGGGCAAAGGGCAACCTGTATTTCTCCGTGGAGGTAACGCTGACAGCGCCGAAAGTGCGCCCATGAAAGGAATTCTCGAGCGCTAGAAAGCGGTGCTTCTTCGCCGTCGTTCCAGCGGCTTCGTCAGGCTTCCGGCCATAGAGCCGGGCGAGTTTCATCGCACCGTCGATCGCTTCGGTGCCGCTGTTGGAAAAAAAGACGCGGTCCATCCCGGACCATGCGGCGAGTTTGCGCGCGAGCGGGCCCTGATAGGCGTTATGAAAAAGATTCGAGAGGTGAATGGCGCGCGCGGCTTCGCGGCGAATTACTTTTACGATGCGCGGATGAGCATGGCCGAGGGCGTTCACGGCGATGCCGCCGAGAAAATCGAGATACTTTTTTCCGGCGGAATCGAAGACGTACGCGCCGCGGCCATGAGTCATGACTACGGGCTGACGTTTGTAGGTGGGTAGAAGGAACTGCTCGGCGTCGAGAAGCCGCGCATCAGGTTTGGCAGTTCTAGCAGAGGCAGCTTTTGCTTTTCGCAAGAGTTCTACCGCTGATTTCTTTTTGGACGGAGTCTTCATCACGCCGCCGAAAAGGCCGCTTGCGCGGTGGACAACGGTTCACGAAAGACGCGCGTTCCAGGAATCAACGCCACGCTCTCCGTGGCGGATGTTTCCGCTGCGTGCGACGCCAGCAACAAAGCGTCCGGCGACGTGCCGCCGACGATGCGGACTTCACGGACGCCGCCTTCGATGGCACGCTTGGCGGCTTCCAGCTTGAGAATCATGCCGCCAGAAACGACGCGGCATTGGACCAAGCGCTCTATTTCCTCGCAGGTAACGGCAGAGAGAACTCTCTCGCCATCGAGAACGCCAGCGACATCCGTTAGATAGATCAACTGATCGGCGCTGAGATATTCCGCGCAGGCAGCGGCCATGTGGTCGGCGTTGATGTTGTACAACTCGTTGTCCGAGCCCAAACCGAGGCACGGCGCAACCGGCAGAAGCCCTTCGTGCCAAAGAGATTCGATGAATGGTGCGTTCAATCCGGTGAGGTAACCGACGAAGCCCAAGCCGCCTTCGACTTCATTGTGCACCATGGGTTCGGCCACGAAACAGCGGGCGTCCGCGGCAGAGATGCCGACAGCGGATTGCCCTTCGGCAGAGATGGCGGCGGCCAATTTCTTGTTCAACAAGCCCGCGAAGACCATGACGGCCACATCGCGAGTTTCGCGGTCGGTGACGCGCAGGCCAGCGATGAACTTGCTTTCGATGGCCATGCGCTTGAGCGTGGCGGTGAAGAGGCGGCCGCCGCCGTGCACGACCAGTATTTCGTGGCCCTGCTGCGCGAGCGCCGCGACCTGCCGAGCCAGAGAGCGCACCGTGGCGTCGTCTTCGAGCAATGCACCTGCGAATTTGATTACGATTCTCATTGAAGTGAGGTTTGCTCCTCTATTTGCAACATGTGGTTAAGATTCTGCACGGCCTGGCCAGCGGCGCCTTTTCCAAGATTGTCGAGGCAAGAAACGATGACCAGGCGCCGTCCCGAGTGGTCCAGAGCGAATCCGATATCGCAAAAATTCGTGTGCGCGACGTGTTGCAGTTCGGGCAAGGCGCCAGCGGGCCAGATGCGAACCATGGGACGGCCGGCGTAGAAGCGGCGGTAGAGCGACTCGACGTCCACGGCGGTTTGCGGTTCACCGAGGGTGACATAGATAGTGGAAAGAATGCCTCGGGAAAGTGGCAGCAGATGGGTCGAGAAAATAACCTGCGATTCGCTGAGACCGGTGTGCTCGAGAATCTCGGGCGTGTGGCGGTGAGTGAAAAGGCCGTAGGCCTTGAAATTTTCGTCCACTTCAACAAAGTGGAGATCGCGGCGGGGGTCTTTGCCGGCCCCACTGGCGCCGGACTTGCAATCGCAAACGACGCTGGCTCCGGGAGCGAGCAGGCCCGCTTGTGTAAGGGGACGCAGGGCAAGGATCACGCTGGTGGCATAACAGCCGGGATTGGCAACCAGACGAGCCTTGGCAATTTCGCTGGAGTACAACTCGGGAATACCGTAGACGGCCTCGGAAAGCCATTCGGCGTGTGGCGCGGCCAGCTTGTACCACGAGGTAAAAGTTTCCGCTTCGCGAAAACGGAAGGCTCCGCTCAAATCGACGACGCGAAGACCAGCTTTGAGCAAAGACGGAGCTAATTCCGCGGAAACCTCATGCGGTGTGGCAAGAAACGCCGTGCCGGCGTTGCTGGAAGCGACGGCGTCAACGGAAAGGGGGCGTAGAGGAGCTTCGCCCCAGCCACGGAACTGGGGAAAGAGTTCGGCGAGGCATTTCGCGCCATTCGTTTCACGAACGTAAAAGACCGGGGGCTGAAGAGCGGAGTGGCGCAGAAGAATCCGCGCCAGTTCGAGACCAGTGTAGCCGGTGACGCCCACAACCGCGACTTGGCGAGGATTTCTCATTTCACCAGGGCTTCGATTTTTTCCTGCAGGGATTTACGCGCTTTCTTGTTGGGGGTAATGATCAGGACGGTGTCGTCACCGGCGATAGTTCCCGCGATTTCGGTGAATTTGGCGCCGTCGACAGCGGCGGCCAGGGGCTGCGCGCCGCTGGGAGGCGTTTTCAAAACGAGAAGATTTTCCGCGGGGCGGATATCGAGAAGAAATTCGCCGAGGGCGCGGGCAAGCGGGGGCAAAGGCGCGGATTCCTCGGGCAGGGCGGTGGCGGGCTTGTAGCCTTCCTGGGTCTTAATGAGCCGCAGCTCCTGCAAGTCGCGCGAAAGGGTGGCCTGGGTGACGCGGAGTTTTTGCGCGGCCAGCCCACGGCGCAACTCTTCCTGATTGGCGATGCGGCGGTCCGACACCAAGCGGAGGATCTGACCGTGGCGAAATGTCTTATGCGTATTCATGATTCAGCTCAAATTTCCCACTGTATTTTTATACATGCAGCTGCATACTCCTGTCAATACCATTCATAAACTTTTTGACGCAGCAGCTCCGTACAAAGACACGAGACGCGGAAGAAGCAAGTCATGTAAGATTCGCGACACGCGCGCGAAGCACACTGGATTTTCCGCGCGGGAGATGTAACCTAGCTTCTAGCGTTATCCGGCTCATGGGAACTGGTTGCCAAATTTCGGGATGCAAGAACGACGCGCCGCCGGCGCTCGCCGAACAGCGGCTGTGCGTCCTACACTTCACCCTCGCGCTGGAGACCAGTTGTTCAGAGATGCGGCGAGAAACGGCGCTGGGCAACGCACCGCAGGAACGCCAGCGTGAAATCATGAAATTCATCACGGAGCATGGGGAAATCCTCGCGCGCGTAGCGACCAGCGGCCTGCACCTGACGGACGATTTAAAGGCGCGGATCTTGAGCACCTTCCTGACGCTGATGAATCTGCGCGAAAACCTCGACCGTTCGAACATGCGGAGCTCGTTCGGACGCTCCGGGCACCTGCCTCGCTGAAGCAAAATTTCCGGAGTGGAAGAGAAGTGAGAGGTCAGGCGCCGATGTACCTGGCGTAGAGAGAGCGCGCCACGGCGGGATCCTTAGTGCCTTTGAGGATGGCGCGCCCGTCGGCGAAGACGGTCATTTCATAAGGCGCGATACGGAAGCGAAGCAGAAAATCGTTCTGACGAACGTCGTCGACAAGAGGCTTCAAGCGAGCCTGGAGGACGGCGAGGTCGAGCGCGCGAGCGCGTTCGTGAATCTGCACGGAATCGCGGCCGCACATGGTAATGCGCGGCTGGACTTCTCCTGCAAGATAGGTGAACTCGCGACGAACGCAAGCGCGGCATTGCGGATGGCGCGCCACGCCGATCGATTGCATGCGGCCGGTCCAGACGTCACAAGAGAGCAAACGCCCATGAAGGGCCTCGGGGTGGCCGGAGAGAAGCTTCAAGGCTTCGGCTACTTCCAGCGAGGCGATCAGGTTGACGATCGGGCCGAGAACGCCGATGGTGTCGCAAGTCTCCTCGAGGCCCTGGGCAGCAGCGCCGGATTCGAGGAGACAGGCGAGGCAGGCGGTAGTACAGGGACGAATGGCCATGGTCAGGCCGTAACTGGCGACGCCGGCGGCGTAGATCCAAGGGCGGCTGAATTTCACGGCAACATCGTTGATCAAGAAGCGAGTTTCGAAATTGTCCGTGCCATCGAGGAGCAGATCGACGCCATCGAGAAGCGCCTCGGCGTTGCGGGGGGTTAGATCGGCGATGACACCTTCGACGGACACAGAGGAATTGATGGAGTGCAGCTTGCGCTCCGCGGCGACGGCCTTGGGGAGAACGTTGAGGGCGTCGGACTCGTCGAAGAGAGTTTGACGCTGCAAATTCGACGGCTCGACGAAATCACGGTCGATGATTCTGAGGTAGCCGACGCCGGCGCGGACAAGAAGATTAGCGGCGGCAGCGCCGATAGCTCCGCAGCCAACGATGGCGGCGCGTGAGGCGAGCAACCGCTGTTGCCCTGCCGGGCCGATCCCGGCGAAAAGCATCTGACGCGAGTATTTTTCCTGGAGAGAATCGCTCACGAAAGGCATGGTCCCGGCAGGCGCAGCGGACGCACCTGTTAAGCTACATGATAGCGCCAAAGGGGACAGGGCAGGCAACGCCGCCGTGCTACCCTTCGTCTGAGCGAATGGAATCATGAAATCGGGCTGGGCCAACGGTTTGCGGGGAATTGTCGCGCTCGCGCTCCTGACAGGAGCCACGCCGACGCGCGGACAAGTGCCGCAAGAGACCTCCGCGGCAAGTGTCGCGAAGGAAGAACCGAAGATTGTGGCGATTCGCGTCGTCAAAGAAAATGGCGAGGTTTTGTCAGACGCGCCTTCCGGAATCGCAATGGAAATCGGGAAAACTCTCGACCGGGGAAAGATCGCGGAAAGCTTGCGGGCGCTGTACCGAACGGGGGATTACGCCGATCTACAGGCGGTTGTGACTCCAGTGACGGATGGCGTGCGATTGGATTTCGTGGTGCGTGAGAATTTGTTTTTTAATCAGGTGCGCATCGAGGGTCTCACCGCTCCCCCCAGTGATGCGTCAGCAGCGGCGGCGATGCAGCTGACGCTGGGGCAGGCGTACCGGCGGGCCGTCGTCGACGAGGCACTGGAACGATTGCGAGAGACGCTACGTGATGAGGGCTTGTACCAGGCCGAAGTCTCCGCGGAAACCGTGCCGCATTCGGAAACGCATCAGGTGGATATTGTGGTGCACGTGCGGCCGGGGCGGAGAGCGCGCGTTGGAACTATCCAGCTGAAGAACGGGACGGAGTATCACGATGCGGAAATCCTCTCACGGCTGAAAATGAAAGCGGGTAGCGAGATTACATCGGCCAAGCTACAGCGCGGGACCGATCGCATCCGGAAGTATCTGGCCAAGAAGGGACATCTGAGCGGGCGAGCGGCGGTGCGCCGGGGCACCTATGACGCGGCAAAGAACACCATTCCTCTGGACCTGGATGTAACGGAAGGACCGCGTGTGAAGGTGACGCTGGCGGGCGCGAAGTTCTCCGAAGGCGAGCTGAAAAAACTAATTCCCATCTATCAAGAAGGCGCCGTTGACGCAGACCTGCTGGAAGAAGGAAAGCGCAATGTTCGCGAGCGGTTGGAACGGCAAGGGTACTTCGACGCCGACGTAAATTACACGACCGAGACGCATGAGGTGAAATCCAGCCGTGCCGCGACACAGACCACGGAAGAGACGATTACTTACACGGTGGAGCGGGGCGCCCGGCACAAACTGATTGGAATAGAAATTACTGGGAACAAATACTTCGACACCGAATTATTGCGGAGCCGATTGCAAATTTTTGGCGGCGCCTTCGGCTCGGCGGGGCGATTCAGCAGGAGACTAGTGGATTCCGACGCGCAATCGATGCGCAGTCTCTATCAGGCAAACGGATTTCTCGATGCCAAGGTCGAGCAACAGACCGAGGACAACTACAAAGGCAAAGAAGGCGATTTGTTCATCCGCTTCGTGGTGCAGGAAGGAAAGCAGACGCGCGTGGCTTCACTGTCAATCGAAGGAAATCATGCCTTTAAAGAGGATGAACTTCTCGGCGTGATCGGCTCGACTCGGGGACAGCCGTATTCGGATTTCGGAGTAACGACGGACCGGGACAATATTCTGGCGCTGTATTTTAACGAAGGATTTCCCGAGGCGAGCTTTACGGCAACGGCGGAGCGCGTTCCGGCTGGGCCAGCGGCGGAAAAACCAGACGCTGCCGGGAGTACGACTCCTTCACAAGAAAATGAAAATAAAGAGCAGAAGGAGAAAAAATCCAAAACATCGATTCAACAGGCCGAGGAGATTCGCCTCGTATATCACATCCAGGAAGGCCCGCAAACACGCGTGCGGCGGATTCTGATCGGTGGCTACCAGCACACGCGGCCGGGAGTGATCCGTCGCGAAATTCACATCAAGGTGAAGGAACCGCTGCGCGAAGGGGACGTCGTGGAATCGCAGCGGCGGCTCTACAACCTTGGGGTTTTCAATCGCGTGACGATTGAGCCGCAGAATCCCAACGGGACAAATCCTGAGAAGGACATTGCCGTTCTAGTGGAAGAAGCCAAACGTTACACGGTGGCTTACGGAGGAGGGTTCGAAGTGCAGAGGCTCGCCAGCACCACGAACCCCACGGAAACCCAAATCCAAGCCGCGCCTCGAGGGATTCTTGAGGTCAGCAAGCTGAATCTAACCGGCCGAGGGGACTCGCTTTCTTTCAAACTGCGCGGCAGCACCTTGCAGGGGCGGGCATTGCTGGGGTATTCGGCGCCGAACACCTTTGCCGATCCACATTTCAGCTTTCAGGCTACGGTCTTTGCGGAGAAAACCCGAGACATTAATACATTTACGGAAAAGCGGTACGAGGGTTCGGTGCAGTTGACGGATCAAGTCACGCCGCTGACTACGGTGCTCTATCGCTATACTTTCCGCCAAGTGCTCGTCTCGAATCTCAATATCCTGAGCGATGAGATTCCGCTCTTCAACCAGCCGACACTGGTTTCGCAATTCGGAGTGACGTGGTTCCGAGATTCACGCGACAATCCCGCCGACGCCTCGAAGGGAAGCTTCAATAGCGCCGATTTCGGCGATGCCGATACCAAATTTGGATCCAGCGCCAGCTTCCTGCGGTTTTTCTTTCAGAATTCCACGTACTACCCAATCAAGCGCCGATTCAGTTTTGCGCGTTCCACACGTTTTGGTTTCCTGGTGCCTTACCGCGATACGATTTCGCTGAGTTTCCCGGCGCCCACTGCGGGGGAGTGCCTCCCAGGTACGGTCCCAACCGGGCCGACCCCAACGATCATCCCTCTTCCGGAGCGCTTCTTTGCGGGCGGCGGGACGTCGCTGCGCGGCTTTGCTCTCAATCAAGCGGGACCGCGCGATGCGTGCTCGGGCTTCCCTGTCGGCGGCCAGGCGATGCTGATCCTCAACCAGGAATTCCGGTTTCCGATGCGCTTACCGTTTCTCGGGACGTCGCTGGGGGGCGCTATTTTCTACGACGGCGGCAACGTGTACAGCCGACTGAGCCAGATTTCCTTCCGTTCGATGCTGCCTGCGCCCACATTTACATTGCAAAATCCGGCGCTTCCGGCAGGACCAACGAACCTGCCGGTGTGCGCCACAAACTGCACGAACGAGCTAGATTATTTTGCGCACACGATCGGTTTTGGCGTGAGATATAAGACTCCGGTGGGTCCAATTCGCGTCGATTTCGGCTATCAGCTCAATCGGCCTTCGTTCGTCATTCCGATTCCGTGCCCGAGCAATGCCACGGGTTGCCAGGTTGGCTCGCTGGGCCAACAGGGCACACGGCTGCCCGGTTTCCAGATCTTTTTCAATCTGGGGTCGAGCTTCTAGTGCGCGGGCCGGCGATTCGCGTTCTGCTGCTCTCGCTGCTCCTGGCGACGGGAGCGGGAGTGGCTGCGGCGCAAGAGATGGTGGACCGTATTGTCGCGCGAGTTGAAAACGACATCATATTATTGAGTGATGTCCGGGCGCTCAGCCGTTATCAGCAATTCCTGGATGGAAAATCGGAAACGGAGGGCCAAATTCTCGACCGGCTGATCGATCAGTGGATCGTGCGGACAGAGGCCAACGTTTCGCGTTTCCCCCAGCCATCCATTGCCGAGATCGAACGCAGCGTGGAGCGAGTGCGGAAATCGTTCTCATCGGTGGCAGAGTACGAAGCCAGGAAAAAACAAAGCGGGCTGAGCGACGCGGAAGTGCGGGAAATGGCAGCGGCGCAGCTGTACTTAAGCAATTACCTGGATTCGCGTTTTCGGCCCGGAGTGCAGATCGATCCCAAGACGGTTGAGGATTTTTACCAAAAGTCTGTTGTGCCGCGGGCGAAAGCGCGCGGGCAAGAGCCACCACCGCTGGACACCGCCCGGGACTTCATTCAGGAAGCACTCGTCCAGCGTGGAATCAATGACCAGGCCGATCAATGGCTGATCGAGAGCAAGGCCCGCCTGCACATTGAAAAATACATCGATAAGGCGGCGAAATGACGAAAGATACCCGCCGCCGGAAGTGGCGCTGGCTACGCCACGTTGCCTGGGTTCTGGGCGCAAAGATTTTCCTGATCGTCACCGGCTTGATGATTTTTTTTGGCAGCGGCGCGGGCAATCCATTGTTAACCCGGTTGCTGGTGAGCCGTTTGGAAAGAGCGACGGGCGGCAAGGTTGAGCTGCGCGCACTGTCCATTCAATGGTTGGCCATGCGGGCAACCATAAAGGGCCTGGTGATCCACGGAAGAGAGCCCTTGGGCACAGAACCTCTTTTCACCGCGGAGGAAGTGCAAGCAGGCCTGCGAATCGATTCTTTTTGGGGCCGCCGGATTTCCTTGAATGAACTTGTCGTCCAAAAGCCACGCGTGCACATTCGCGTCGAGAAGAACGGCACCACCAACGTGCCCGAGCCGCCACGGCTTGCAAGCTCGCGTAAACCCCTGCGAGACACACTCTTCGAATTGCATATTCGACGCGTTCTACTCTCTGATGGGTGGTTTCTTTACAACGATATTAAAACCCCGATCACCGTGCACGGGGGAGATCTGCGGTTTGGCATCGATGCCGGAGGATCTCTGGACAATCCTTTGTATCTCGGCAATCTTGACTGGCAAAACATGCAGTTCACGTCGAAGCGGTACATGCCGTTGCCGGTGGGGCTCTCGGCTAAGTTCACGCTTTGGCGGGAAGGCTTCACGCTTGAGCAAGGGGTATTCAGCGCGGGGCACTCGCATCTCGATGCGCAGGCGGAAATGAATGGTTTCACTAATCCGCAGTGGAGTTTTCGCTACCGCGGGTGGGTCGACTTGCTGGATTTCCGGGAAACCCTGCGTGAGCCTATGGTGCCGACCGGACGGGTGGATGTTCGGGGAGAAGGACAGTTTGCGGGTGGCCAGTTCAAGGGCAGCGGGAGCTATTCCGGACAGAACATTGCTCTACCGTATGAAGTTTTTCATGCCTCCGGGCTCACCAGCCGAGGCAGCTATCGCATTGACAACGGCGGCCTGGAAATTCCCGATTTTTTTGCGAGCGCATTTGGCGGAAGCGTGACCGGACGCGTGACTCTACGTTTCGAAGGTCTGAAATTTAGAGCAGACACCCATGTCCGCGATGTGAAGCTCGCAGCGGTGCTGCCGGCTATCGAGCATCGGGACTTTCCCATCGACGAACTGCACTGGGACGCGCGGATGACCGCGGACACCGTTGAAACCTGGAGCGGCAACTTCCAGCACTTCGAAATTTCCGTGAATACCGTGTGGGATACCCCAGAACTTCTGGCGGAGCACCATCAGCCAGTAAGCGCTGCCTGGAGATTCCGCTATCAGTACGATGCCAACATGCTGGCGATCGATTCCGGCGAATTCGAAACGCCGTCGTCGCGCGGCACCATCGACGGCGTTCTTGCCCCCCGCAACTCGATGATGAATCTGCGGTTTGAGACCGGATCTCTGGAGACCTACAGAGATTTCATCAACGGATTGCGAGGAGCTGCACCAGATTCCGCTGAAGCGACGAAACAGATATCGGGAAGCGTGCGGTGGGATGGCAAAATCGTGGGGCCCTCGAGCGGCCCAGCGTTTCAGGGGCACTTTCGCGGGGAGCACGCGCGTTACGACGGCATCATCGTGGATTTCCTTGAAGGCGATCTGACCTACTCGCCTTCGGAACTCACGCTCGGGCACGGACATGCCCGTAGCAGCAACATGGAAACGAGTATCGAAGGAAGACTTTCCCTAACAAAATGGAATTTCCTTCCGGAGAACGATTGGACTGCTGAGGCGAATTTCGAAAAAGTCCCAGCCGAGAATATTGGGCAATTGCTTGGGTTGACCTACCCGGTAAATGGACTGTTGACCGGCCAGTTTCACGGGCGAGGCACAAGGGAAGAACCCAACGTCACCGGCCTGTTTGACCTGGCGAATGCCAAGGTGTATGGGCTTTCTTTCAATCGCCTCCGCGGGCAACTGAACATCTCAAAGGATGAAGCGCGCATCGCGGACGCGGAATTGCGATTCTTTCCACCGGGAAAAGAAAATGGGCGCGGAGCGGGAATCATCACCGGCTCGGCTGGTTACCGGTATCAGGATCAAACGATTTCCGCGGAGCTCGTAGGTGCGGCCCTACCCCTAGAAAATTTTGAAAAATTGCAGCTGGCGCGCTTGCCCGTGGGCGGGCAGGTAACTTTCCGGCTGAAAGCCAACGGCCCGTTGAGAACGCCCATGGGCGAGGGCTCATTCCGGGTCGTGGACCTGCGAATTGGCCAAGTGGTGGTGGGGAGTTTTGACGGCAAATTGACCTCGGACGGACGGGCGGCGCGTTTGGAATTGAGCTCCGCCATGACCACCGGAGAGGTTTCCGGCGGCTACACGCTCGGACTTGCCGATCCATACCCGCTAAGCGGAAAGGTCTCCATCAAGAACATTGACTTGGATCCTTTCCTACTCGCTGCTTTGCACCTGAAAGAGTTCAGCGGCCACGCGAATGCGGATGGCGACATTTCGGTGAATGGTTCCCTGAAGGAGCCGCAAAACATCGCCGTAGAAGCGAATTTCTCACGTCTGGCTATGAATTATGCCAACGTGCGGCTGGAAAATACCGGCCCGGTTCATTTTCGATCGTCGAAGGACAGCCTGGAGATCGATCCGGTCACCCTGCGGGGAACGGACACCAATTTACAAATTTCAGGTTCGGTTCAGTTCGCGGGACGCCGGGCCGTCGGACTGCGCCTCAACGGCGCCCTGGACCTGCGGCTCATCAGCGGTTTTGTGCCAAATCTCGACGCACGCGGTCCCGCGCAAATCAACGCTTCCTTCGAGGGGACGCTGGACCGCCCACGCATCACCGGCCGGGTGCACATCGAAAACGCCTCCGCGCGCGCCGCGGATTTTCCCACCGGACTAAGCGCCATCATGGGCGACGTGGTGTTCGATGCGACGCGCCTGTACCTCGAGAATATGAGCGCGGAATCCGGGGGAGGCACGCTGCATCTTTCCGGGAGCGTGAATTACGCGGAGAGTCCGCTGCGCTACGACCTCAGCGTTCGTACGGATCGCGTGCGCATCCGTTATCCGGAGGGAATGAGCTGGCTGGTGGGAGGTGCGTTGAGGCTAACGGGCACGCCGGCAGCAGGACTGCTCTCCGGGAAGGTGACCATCGAGCGGGTCACTCTCACCCAGGGACTTGAAGTCGCAGGGATGCTGGTGTCGGCGAAAGAAGGCATCACCAGCCCGACTACCAGTTCGCCGTACCTGCGCAATCTGCAGTTCGATGTCGAAGCAGTGTCGGCACCCGATGCGCGCATGGAATGGCCTGGAGCGCAGTTGCAGGCGGATGCGAATCTTCGCGTGCGGGGGACCTGGGAACATCCGATTCTCCTCGGACACATCCACATCCTGTCAGGCGATTTATATTTTGCGAGCAACCGGTACCGGGTAACGCGGGGAGATCTGAACTTTTCCAATCCGTTCCGTCTTGATCCGGTTTTGAACGTGGAAGCAACCACGACGATTCAACAGTATGAAATCACGCTAAATTTCAACGGCCCGGCCAGCAAACTCACACTGGCGTATCGCTCCGATCCGCCGCTTCCGGCGAATGACATCATTACCTTGCTGGCGCTGGGGCAAACCAGCTCTGAGGCGACAACGCGCAGCGGCGGCACGTCGCAGAGCGGAACGGCAGGAGCTTCGGCGATTCTTTCGGAGGCTATTTCCAGCCAATTGGGCGGACGCCTGGAACGCTTGTTTGGCATAACACGGTTTCGCGTTGATCCGGGCCTGGCTGGAGTTGGCTCGACGGGCTCGGAACAGAACGCCGCAGCGCGCGTGACCGTCGAGCAACAGATCGCACGCAATCTCACAATCACTTATGTTTCTAATGTGAGTTCAACGCAGCAGCAGGTCATTCAGGTGGAATACAACGTGGACCGAAACGTTTCCATCGTCGGACTGCGCGATCAGAACGGAACGTTTGGTATCGACATAAAAATCAAGAAGCGCTTCCCATAGACGGAAAGCGCTTCTTGAACTACATATCGAACTTATTGAGGATCTTGCTGCTGGGCGGCCTGTTGCTGGGGCGCTTGTCCTTGTCCGGCACGCTGCCCACGGCGCTGCTGCCAGCGGCCCTGGCCCGGACCGTTCCCGAGCCGCGCCGACTGTCCAATTTCCGGATTCTCCTGCTTCATTTCCGCCAGTGAATCCTTGGCGGCTTTGGTGCCGGCTGCGCGGATCGCAGCCTGAGTTTCACGGCTGATCTTGGGCATCTCCGCGGCGACCTTTTGTCCCAGCGGCGAACCGTAGAACTGCAGCAGTCCCTTGATTTCGTCATCCGTAAAGTGCTTGTCGTAAACCGCCACCAGTTGATCCGTTACCTG
>JBGPIX010000032.1:0-23067 GCA_041485085.1 Candidatus Acidiferrum sp. | reverse complement strand
GTTATGAACGTCGCTTCCGGGCAGCGGGAAAAGTTCATTCCTTAAAACCGTCTCGTAGTCGGGGTGCAGCGAAAACAAAGCCCGGACGGACGCGGGTTGCAGAAAAAAAACGGAAGTCAGAAAAACAGTCGCGACTCCCACCAGCGAACCAAAGGTGCCCGGCGCTTTGGGAAGATAGCCCACGCCACAAGCCGTGGCGATCGCGAGCGCAAGCCGCGGTTTCTTGGCCGATGCCTCGGGCGCCGCTTTGCCTTCAGTGGTCGGAGTCATTCGGACTTTCCAAATCCTCGTCCAACGGAAGGACGATCGTGTGCCCTTCGCCTTCACCGGTGTCTTCTTCAGTGAAGACAGGCTCGGAGACCACGTATTTTTCCGTGGCCCAGTTTCCCAGGTCCCGGTCCCGGCAGCGCTCGCTGCAAAAAGGGAAGTCAGCGTGGACGGCTGAGTCCGTCTCCGCCTTGCAAATGGGGCATCTGTGCTTCATGCAGCGTTTTTTCTTCTCCGTGAACTCTGCGTTCTCCGTGCCCTCTGTGTAAGTCTTTTAACGTTAAGCGCACAGACAAGACAGAATCCAAGGAATCGTTACCTTTCGAGGGAAGAGTATATCTCAGCCCAGGACGCGGAGGGGTGCCCCAGTGGCGATGCGATGAAGTTTTTCGGAAGCCGGAACCGGTGGTAAGGGCACCGCGCCAAACTCGGTCCTTGCGGCAGGCCGCGGGAGAATCTCCACAACTCGCCCAATCAGATCGTAGGCATCCGTCTTGGTGATTTCAACGCGCGCGACATCTCCGGCTTCCGCGATTTCTTCACCCGGCAACTCAATGTCCGTGAGGTACAGCTTCCCGTCGATCTCCGGAGCCATCGCCTCGAGCCGCGCTTCCCACACCAGCGGATTGTCCTTTGAAGGTCCCTCGATCAGCGCCGTGAAAAATCGATCCTTCGATGCACGGGGCATGGCGCGCAAATATTTCGCGCGCAGATTTTCCTTCGATATCTTCTTCTGAATCGCCATCAAGCGTTTGCGGCGATCGCCGATCGTCTCCGCATCCACTTTTTCATCCAGAGCGTAGCTCCCCGCATTGTCCACGTCGGAATATTCAAAAACGCCCATCCAATCGAGCTTCGCCGCTTTGACGAAATCGCACAACTCCTCGAAATCCGCTTCCGTCTCCCCGGGGAATCCCACGATAAACGAAGTGCGCAGCGAAACCCCGGGAATGGTCGTGCGAATGCGCTCCAGCAATTTCAAAAACGCCTCGCCGTTCGAACCGCGCTTCATGCGCGCCAGCACATTCCGGCTGGCGTGCTGCAGCGGCATGTCCATGTACTTGGCGAGCCGCGCATGCGCCGCAATCGTATCCAGCAATTTCTGCGTGACGCGGTTTGGATAAGCGTAAAGAAATCTCACCCACAGCAAATCATCGGTCTGTGCGAGTTTTTCCAGCAGTTGTGCGAGCCCGTCCCGCAATCCGAGGTCTTCTCCGTAAGAAGTCGTGTCCTGCCCAATCAGTGTAATTTCCCGCGCGCCGGCCCGCGCCAGATTCTCCGCCTCGCGCACCACCGATTCGAATCGCCGGCTGCGAAACGCTCCGCGAAGCTGCGGAATAATGCAAAACGTGCACGGATGATCGCAGCCTTCCGCGATTTTGATGTACGCCGCATGTTTAGGAGTGGTGACGATGCGGGGCGTCATGTCGTGATAAAGAAACGCCGGTGGCTGCGCGGGCAGCATGCGAAGATCCCCCTCCACCGCTTCCATGATGCGTTCGACTTCGCCGGTGCCCACCACCGCGTCCACTTCTGGCACCTGCTCCAGAATCCGCGCGCGAAACCGTTCCACCAGGCAGCCCGCCACAATCAGTTTTTTCGCTGCCCCGAATTTCTTGTGCTCTGCCATTTCCAGAATGGCGTCCACTGACTCTTTTTGCGCCGCCTCAATAAAACTGCACGTATTTACAACCAGAATTTCCGCTTCATCCGCGCGCGGCGTCAGTTCATACCCTTCACGCGCAAGAATACCCATCATCACCTCGCTATCCACGAGGTTCTTCGGGCATCCCAGGCTGACGAATCCGACCTTAGTCATAGGCCATGAATTTGCGCCTTTGCGCAATTCTCAATTGTAACACGAGGCCTCAGTTATGGTGTTTGTAGGGGCGCAGCATTGCTGCGCCCCATCTCGGCAAGGTGTAATGTTTTTCAGCGCGCCCGCAATGCCGCGCGAATCTGGTCAAGCAATTGGTGCAAGCGCGTGGCATCGCACGGCGCGCCGCCAAAGCGCGTGTGGGCGTAGATTTGCGTGAACTCCCGGACAGCCGGAGCCAGGTTTGGCGAATCCACGGCGGCCGCAAATTCGAATGGTGTTTGCGATACTTCTCGCCTCAGCCCGCGCCGCGCCAGCACGCGCAAAAGTTCCGCATACAACTTCGAGGCCAGGTGTGGATTCGCACGCGCCGCCTTCGCGGACCGCAGTTGCCACGACAACCACAGCCGCCGCAGCATCGCGGACAGTGCGTCGAAGCGCAACAAAATCAGGAACGCTGCAACCACGAGCGGAATTAGCACGCCCAATCCGCTGTGCCAGGACCGCATCCACCTTCTGCCCCGGCGCTGCTGCTGTGCGTACCACGCGCGCAGCGATTCCGACATATCGCGCGAACTGCGCTGTAAATTTTGCGCCAGCGTCACCTGGTGCCCGAAGTCGTAGCCGATCACCCATTCGCTCCAGGTGAGCTGCGCCCAGTCGGCGTACTGTCCCAGGCGGGTCATGAAGCCGGCATCGTTTTCCGCGGCCGCCGGTGTGGGATCGAATACTTGCCAATCCATGCCGGGAAAGTAGACCTCTACCCAGCTGTGCGCGTCGCTTGCGCGGACAATGTAGTCTCCGCCCAGGTCGTTATATTCGCCGGGCAGGAAACCGTTGACTTCCCGTGAAGGAATGCCGAGCGTTCGAAGCATGATTGCCATCGACGAAGCAAAGTATTCGCAGTGGCCCGCGCGCGTCTCGAAAAGAAAATGGGCCAGCGGATCGTCTCCGGGCTTTCCGGTCAGATTCAGGGTGTACGTAAAACCATTCCGCAGAAAGTTTTCAATCGCCAGGGCTTTGTCAAAGGGAGTCTTGGCGTATTTTGTGATCTGTCTGGCAAGTTCGGGGATGCGCGGGTCCAGCGCCGCCGGAAGCTGCAGGTAGGTCGTGGTGATATCGCTGGAATATTCCGTCGAAGCGGTGCGGAGTTTCGCGGCGTTCATCGGCGGCAACAGCGAAAAACCGGCATACCGGATAGCCGTGTAGTTGTGAAATGGATTCAGCAATGTATCGGTCGAATCGCGAAGAATAAAAGTGCGGCGGATCGCTCCAAACGAATTGCCGCCGTCGCCGGTGAAGTTTCCTTTCAGGGAAATGACTTTGCCGGGAATGAAAATGGCGTCAGTAGCCAGAGGTTCCAGGTAGACGGTGTAGATCATTCCTGGCTTGGGCGAATCTGTTTTCTGTCCCGGATCTGACTTCTGCGGTGAATCGGCGGTGTGGATCCAGCCGTCTTCTCCCGGCTGCAATTTTTGCGTATTGCGATCGGAAGAAGTCCACCGCTTGCCATCGAAAGTCGTAAGAGCGATCCCCCGCCAGCGCAGCCGGTCATAACCGATCGGCTTGCCGGTTTGCACGCGCATGACGACCGCGGAATTCTTTTTGATTTCGCCGATCTGGCCGAGTTCGACGTTTTCCGTAAAACCGGACATCAGCGAGGAATTGAAGCTCGCGCGGCCGAGGTAACCGGCGCTGAAACGCGGGAAAAAGAAAAACAGCACGCCGCCAAGAGCGATCGATCCGATGGCCACGCTGAGAGCGGAAAGGCAAAGCGCGCGATTCAATTTCCGGTCGCGTTCCGTGTGCAGATGGACGGCGGGAGAAGCAGCGTTGGCGGCTCCACGGCGCAGTTCCATCCCGATGAAAGTGGAAACACCAAACAAGAGAAAGATGAAAAAAAGAACCAGGAAAGTCGTGTCGACGGTGAGCACGGCGGCGGCGAGAATCCCGGCGAAAGATAGCATGGAGAGGAAGAGCGCATCGCGGTCTGTGATAGCGCTATAGAAACGCACAATGCTGACGAAAATCAGGAAATGCACTGCCGCCAGCAGCGCGGCGAATAACGGCGGATTGGCCGAACTTCCCACGGAGAGACGCGAGAGAACCGCGGCATCCACGGGGAAAAACGCCAGGTAAGCAAGCACGCACCAGGTTGCGGCGCGGTGCGAAAGTTCAGCGGGGCGCCCGTGCCACCAGCGCAAGCCCTTGTAGACCACGATCAGCGGAGCCGCGAAGCTGGTAACGATGTCGAGCTTTCCGGTGCTGACGAGCGTGAGCGTGGACGTGAGCATCAGCAGAGAAAGCGAAGTGCGGAAGAAACGCTCGGCGGGCAGAGCGGGGTCACTCGGAGTTGAGAAGATGGCGGCCATGGGGGACTTTTTATCGTAGCATCTGCCGGGTTCGGTTGGGACGAAGCGAGGCGAAAGGATAACTCTTAGCGTTTGGCAGGGGCGAGAGCCGCGGCTGCCAGCGCGGCGCGAGCGACTTTTCGGGTGAGGTTGGAGACAGGCAGTCTGGAAATATCACTTAGAGGAACCAGTTTCGCGCCGGCCGCACGAGGAAGAGCTTTTAGTCCGATGAGAAAGGGCAAGATCGTGATGGCGCGATACGTCACGGCGTGTCGAACTTTGCCGGCGGGAAGGAGTTGCCACTCGCGATTTTGAACACCCAAGAAAAGTCTTCGAAGAAACGCGAGGAGATTTCCGGCTGGTTCGCTAGTCACTGAGAGCGTCGGGAAATGCCACATTTTTGAGACCAGCGCCGGGACGTGATCGGCGGAAGCCTTCTCCTTTGAGTGCTTCGGCGGTGGAAGAAGCAGTGTCTGGCCTTTTTTGTCGGTGAAAACTGCAGCGGCCAGAGTCACTTCCACGGTGGCGCGCTTCTTCCGTTTTTCTGGCAAGGATTCGGCGATGCCGAGTTTGCGTCCTTCACAATATTGCGCGACAGGGCATAGCAGGCACTGTGGGGATTTGGGAGTACAGAGCGTCGCGCCCAGCTCCATCATGGCTTGATTCCAATCGCCGGGCGATTTTGGTTCGAGCAAGCCATCCGCTGCTTTTTGCAATTCTTTCCAGCGCTTTGATTCCTGGAGATTCCCGCCAATCGCCTGGAGGCGCGCCAGAACGCGCGCGACATTGCCGTCGAGGACCGCTTGTTTTTGATTGAACGCAATACTCAGAATTGCCGCCGCGGTGTATTTTCCGATGCCCGGCAAGGCGAGAGCATCCTCCAAGCGCGCCGGAAATTGTCCTTTGTGTTTCGCCACAATTTGCTGCGCGGCTTTTTTCAGGTTGCGGGCACGGCTGTAATAACCGAGACCGGACCACATGCGCAACACTTCCTCCTGCGGCGCAATAGCAAGCGAGTGAACGTCGGGGAAGCGCTGCAAAAACCGTTCGTAGTACGGAATGGCGGCCGCCACGCGCGTCTGCTGGAGCATGATCTCGGAGAGCCAGATGCGATAGGGATCGCTGGTGCGGCGCCATGGCAAGTCGCGCTGAAATTGGCGGAACCAGCCGAGTAGTTCTCTGCGAAAATTGACGAGTTCGCGGCCGGTCAGCATAGGGCACGCACATTCTCGCACACGTGGGTAGGACAGACATTCTTGTCTGTCAGGTTTCTTAAGATATTTGGACCGAGTGGACAGGCACCAATGCCTGTCCTACCTATTGCGTCGGATCGTCCAGGAAAATGACGTAGGACGAACTCCACACAGAAGCTGGGATGGATCCGCGGGGCTTGCAAGTAACGATAATTTTGAAAAGATCGGGCAAGGCCGCGAGATCGGCCATGAATTTTTGCTCGGGATCGGGCGGCAGAGGTTGCGCGAGGGCCAGGTGATGGAGGATCGCGAAAATGAGCTCGTCGGCCGGAGCGAGGAGAGTTTCCACCGAAGCGGTGCGGAACTGTAACAGCGAGTTTCTTTCGTAAAAGTGCCACACCAGGCTGGCGCAAATTGTCACGGCGCGCTCGAAGTGCTCGTTAATCGCTGATGGCGCCTGCTTCATCTGAGAGAATTCTTCTTCTCGCAGGTGAGGATCGAGAACGAGCAGGATTCGGCAGTCGTCTTCGCGCGTGAATTCGCGGACCATCAAGGAACCGGAACGCGCGGAAGCTTTCCAGTGGACGTGGCGCGCGCTGTCCGTTGGGACGTAACCGCGCAGCGCATAGAGATCCTGACCGCGGCCTTTGGTGATGCTCTCGAGGGCTCCTTGCAGGCCTTGCAAGATTTCCAGGTATTCCGGGCTCGGCTCTACCGAGGGATAGACGAGCGCTTCCGTTTTCAAATTCAATTGGCGCGCTTTCCGCAGGAAGCCGAAAGGAAACCGAGTGACGATGCGGAAAGCTTCCTGGCGATAGACGCCGCGGCGTGGAAACGTCACGGGAATGGTTTGTTGCACGGAGTCATGTTTTGGGAGATACGGAAAGTAAACCGGAGTATTGAGCAGCGCCGCGGCCGGAGCGTGCTTGGTCTTCGTGGCTTCCACGCGCAGCGAAAACGAAGGCAAAGTCAGCTTTTCATTTTCGAGTTCGACCATGGCGCGAACCGGCTGGCCGGCGAAAATATGTTCGGGCAACACGAGCCTCATGCTGACGCCCGACAGGGTGATGGAAGAAAGAATGCCGGACATCAAAACCATGGCGATAAGGCTGGAGAGGATCAGAAAGAGAAGATTGTTTCCAGTGTTCAGAGCTGCAAGCGCCACAAAAACAATGCCGGCAAGATAGATCCAACCTTCAAGTGTGATGCGGTACTCCATTTTGTAACCGATCCAGCGGAGAGGCGTGCGTTTCGCGAGGATCGGAACGAGCGTTATGCCAACCCATCCGGCGATGGCGAGCGCGGCGACCGCCGAAGTGGTGGCGATTGCCAGTTGGCCGAGTTCGGCGGCGGCGCCGGAATACAACGCCAGAAGAAGCGCGGCTACAAGCGCTGTCATCGAAAGTAGAAAGGCGCGGACGGCGGAATGGTCGGCCTTGGCCCACAGTCGCGAGATGGTTGGCAGTACGCTCACAGCTTAGCAATCACAGGGGAACGGGAACGGATTCGACGATATCGCGAAGAACGGAATCCGTGGTTTCCGATTTTTTCTGCAGCGAAGCGTGGCGCGAACTGGCGACGACGCGGTGAGAGAAAACGGAAACGGCCAACTGCTTGAAATCATCAGGGAGGCAATAGTCGCGGCCATCGAGGAACGCGCGAGCTTGCGCGGCGCGCTGGAGCATGAGTGTGCCGCGGGGACTGACACCAAGATTGAGCTGTTCGCTTTTGCGGGTGCGGTTGACGATTTCGAGAGCGTAATCGTGCAGACTGGAGTCAACCTTGACATGCGCGACGGCGTCTTGCATGGCCATCACATCGCTGATATCCGCGATGGAGTCGAGCGAATCGATGGGATTGTCGCCAACGCGCTTGCGCAGAATTTCCTTTTCCGTTTCGTGCGAAGGATAGCCCATTTTGATGCGCATCAGAAAGCGGTCGAGCTGGGATTCTGGGAGAGGATAGGTACCGTGA
Source organism: Candidatus Acidiferrum sp. (assembly GCA_041485085.1). Classification (GTDB taxonomy): domain Bacteria; phylum Acidobacteriota; class Terriglobia; order Acidiferrales; family UBA7541; genus Acidiferrum. The sequence continues at coordinate 15,466 of JBGPIX010000032.1, read as the reverse complement.
TGCTCGACAGGATTTTGCGTGGCGATGACGAGAAATGGTTGCGGTAGCGGAAGAGTTTTCCCGTCGACGGTGACTTGCGCTTCATTCATGGCTTCGAGAAGCGCGGATTGCGTCCGCGGCGTGGTGCGGTTGATTTCGTCGGCGAGGACCACGTTGGCGAAAATCGGACCGGAACGAAATTCAAATTCGCGCGACTCCGGATTATAGACGCTCACGCCGAGCACGTCGCTGGGGAGCAGGTCGGAGGTGAACTGGATGCGCTGGAAGCTGCAATGAAAGGATTTGGCGATTGCTTGCGCGAGGGTGGTTTTGCCGACGCCGGGAACATCTTCGATAAGCAGGTGGCCACGCGCAAGAAGCGTGATCAGCGCGAGCTGGATGGCGTCTTCCTTGCCGTAGATGGCGCGCGCGATGGAGCGCTGAAGCTGCGAGACGACTTGAGAGGTGGCAGTCGGCATGTATTGAAAACCCGCGTCCTTCCTGTTACAAATAGATGTCGGCAGCAGCCGTCGCGGTTACCTGGATTGGGCGACTAGCTCAGTTGGTTAGAGCGCTCCCCTCACACGGGAGAGGTCAAAGGTTCAAGTCCTTTGTCGCCCACCATTCCTTCCAATTCTCCCACATCGATGAAGTACAGGCAGCCCCGGTTCGATTTTTGTGCTGAACTTGCTATTTAGCAGCAGGTGGAAACGCGGTTTGCAGCCATTCCAGGACAGCCGCCTAAAGAGCAATGCGATGGTCGGAATAAGTGTGGTCGGTTTCGATGTGGATTTCGGTGACACGCGCATTGCCCGCCTTTTTCAAAGCTTCAGCCATCGCGTGGTTGTCTGATTTATTGCGATCATCAGATTCCAGGACGAGCACTGGGCGAGACTTCAGGAGGTCACCGTAGGTAAGGTAGTCCCACTTGGCGGCGTTTTCCAAGGTCTCCTTAAGCAAGTCGGCTGGGGTTGTTCCAACCAGCCGTCGAGTTCCAGCCGCGAGGCTCTCAGAGCGTTCCGTTATCGGCGGATGCCCGTTACCGATATTCATTGCTGATATCATGATAAGGCCTGCGACATCGGGATCATGAGCCGCGCCATAGGCCACCATGAACCCGCCCATGCTGTGGCCCACGAGGACAACTCTCTTCGTATCAATGCGAAATTTACTTACGTTCTCCGCATCGCGCAGAAACCGAGTCGCAGCTTGCGTGTCTTCGATGGCATTGGCGTGGGAAAAATTCCCGGTGCTGCCCCAGGAGCCACGATAGTGCGGGATTAGGACATTCCAGCCCGCGCGGCGCGCGGCGTAGGCAAGGTCCAGGTTTTTTTCGTTGCCGGGAAATCCGTGCATCAGCAAGAGAGTAGGGTGTGGTCCTTGGCCAGAGGCGATGTAGATTATGGCATTAAGCCGTGAACCGTGGCTCATGATGTCGGGGGCCTCCATTGTGGCGGGGAATTCCTTGTCTGGGGTGGGATCGGTGAAAATAGCCGAGGGCACTTGCTGAGAATTAGCGCAGGTCAGCCCGAAGAACAGCAGGACGCAGAAGAGCAGATTCGATTTGTATATTGACATGGCGTCATTTTGGTTCAATTGGCGTGTTCTTGTATAGTGGCCGAATGCAAACCTTTTTGTGTACCCTCGAGTTCTTAGGATTGAGCTTGTGGTTGGGGAGCGATGTGTTTCTCAGCTTCGTGGTGGCGCCGGGGGCGTTTCGGATTCTGGCTAGCCGGGACTCGGCTGGGGCGATAGTTGGGTTTGGGCTCTCGCGCATGCACATGCTGGGAGTGGTTTGCGGGGTTGTGATCTTGGTGGCACGTTTGGTGAGGAGTCGTACGTTTGCGAGTCTGGCGACTCCGGCGGCGCTGTGCGTGGTGCTGATGATTTTGCTCACGGTAGTGTCGCAGCAGACGGTCAGCCCGAAGATGGCGGCGCTGCGTGTGCAGATGGGATCGATCCAGGCGACGGTGGCGGATAGTCCGCTGCTGGCCGAGTTCGGGCGGCTGCATAGGATCTCGGTTTCGCTGGAAAGTGGCGTGCTTTTGGCGGGATTCGCGGCTTTATATTTGATGGTGAGAGAGTTGGCGGCCCGGCCGTAGAATTCGACTGTCTGGTTAACAATAACTGCACTCCCCCCTCCCCCTTTCTAAAAAGTGTTCATTCTAAAGGGAGTTAAAGTCCTTTGTTTTGATACACTTTTGGAAGTGTTCATTCTAAAGGTACTTAGCGTTGGTTTGGAAAGCGCATTTTCGAGCCTGATTCTAAAGAAGTTGCGCCGTGCTCGAATTGCGTCGCAAGGCGGGGAATCCTTCCATTCATAGCTGGCGAAGGTTGGGGCACGCCCAATTGGAACGGGAGCAGATCCGAAAGAAAAGCGGGAGTCAGGCTCCCGCAGTTCAAAACGCATGAATACCTAAGGGGTATATTACTCGGGTCGATAGGGGAAGTCAAGGGGAAAAGGTGCCCGCCTCGGAAGGCGGCCGCTACGAATGGGTGCGGCGACGCTTCCTGCTGGGGCGCTTTGACAGGGCTGGTTTGCGCTTGCGGACTTTGGGGGGACGGATTTTGTTGGTGGCTTTGTGACCAGCGCGCTCGAAAGCGCGCCACATGTACCAACTGGCGACGGTGCGATAAGGGCGCCAGCGTTCGCCGAAGACTAGGAGTTCCTTGGGTTTGGGCATGTGTTTTTTGCCGTAGGCGACGGACCAGCCTTTTTTGACGCCGAGGTCGTGGATGGGGAGAACGTCGGGGCGGCCAAGGCGGAAGATCAGGAACATTTCGACGGTCCAGGCGCCGATGCCGCGGACGGAGACGAGACGTTCGACGAGCTCTTCGTCGGAGAGTTTTTCGGATTGTTTGAGGGTGGGGACGACGCCGTCGATGGTTTTTTGGGCGAGGTCTTTCATGGCGAGGACTTTTGCGCCAGAGAGGCCGGCTTTGCGCAGGACGGATTTGCGGAGTTTCAACATTTCTTGCGGGGTGGGAGCGCGGCCGGTGGCGCTGAGGGCTTTGATGCGGCCATAAATGGTGGCGGCGGCTTTGCCAGAGATGGATTGGTAGGCGATGGCTTCGAGGAGGGCTTCGTAGGGAGATTGCAGAGGATCCTGGTCCATTTGGAAGGGAACAGTTTCCGCGATCAGGCGTTTCAAGCATTCGTCGCGTTCGGCGAGATGCTTGGTGGCTTCGGCTAAGTCAAAACAGGGAGGAGGAGTTGGCATGGCGGAGGATAGATTAAGCTGAGAGAGAGAAAGAGGAAAAGAAAAAAGACAACGCAGAGACGCAGAGAGCGCTGAGGAAGCGCAGAGAAGAGTGAGCCAGAAGCGGTCCGCCTCGGAAGGCGGACCCTACAACAGCTTGACATCGCGGCTGAGAATGCGTGGTGAGAGGGGTGTGTTAGGATGAGGAGTTTGTGCGGGTAGAAAATAATGGAATGAAGGGACGCAAGTGCAGACAGGGATTATTGGATTGCCGCAGGTTGGGAAGACGACGCTGTTTCGGATCTTGACGAAGGCGCACGTGGAGGGGAAGAGCGGGGCGTCGGCAACGCACGTGGGTGTGGCGAAGGTGCCGGAGCCGCGACTGGTGGAGCTGGCGAAGCTCTATAACCCGAAGAAAATTACGTATGCGACGGTGAATTACGTCGACTTGGGTGGGATGCAGAAGGAGCGCATGAGGGATGCGCTAGCGCAACTGCGGGAAGTGGACGTGATCGCGCATGTGATTCGCGTGTTTGACGATCCTTCGGTGCCGCATTCGGAGGGGAGCATTGATCCTCTGCGGGATGCGACGAATCTGGATTTGGAGCTGATGCTCTCGGATCACGACCAGATTACGCGGCGGCTGGAACGAATTGAGAAGGATTTGAAGAAGAAGAGCGAGCCGGTGCTTCTGCTAGAGAAAACGGCGCTGGAGAAGTGCAGGGTGCACCTGGAAGCGGAGAAAGCGCTGCGCGAACTGGAGTTGACGCCTGAGGAGCGAAAATCGATCAGCGGATTCTTGTTTTTGTCAGCGCGGCCGGTGCTGTATGTGCTGAATTTGGGGGACGACGAGGCGGACAAGTTGGATACGGCGGTGGAACGGCACAAGTTGAGCGCACTGCAAGGGCGGCCGAATGCGGCGGTGGTGGCGATTTGCGGGCGGCTGGAGGCGGAACTTTCGGAAATGGATGAGAAGGAAGCGGCGGAGTTGCTGGCGTCGTATGGATTGAAAGAGCCCGGACTGAACCGCTTGATTCGCGCGACGTATGACTTGCTGGGATTGATTCAGTTTTTTACCGCGGGAGAGCCGGAAGTGCGAGCGTGGACGATTCGAAAGGGAGACCACGCCGTGAAAGCGGCGGGGGCGATTCACAGCGACATCGAGAAGGGATTTATCCGGGCGGAAGTGGTGCGGTGGAATGATTTGCTGACAGCGGGGAGTCTGGCGGCGGCGCGGGAGAAGGCGCAGGTGAGATTGGAGGGGAAGGAATATGTTGTGCAGGAAGGGGACGTGATTTTGTTTCGGCATAGCGGATGAAATAAAGAAGTAAGGAAATAACGAAGTAAGGAAAAAGATTAAGAATTAACACAGAGAGCACAGAGGCGCAGAACACAGAGGGCACTGAGAAGAGCAGGCAGGAAGTAGCGATAGGATTGGCGGCGTCGCTGGCTTGGTTTGCGAGGACGGAAAAGCGGGAGCTGCGCTCCCGCACTCCAAAATGGGACATGATCTGACATTTCGGACAGGGTTGGCGGTGGTGCTGGGGCTGGTGGCCGCGGCGGGGAATTTGATTGGCGGTTATTTTGTTGTCCACCGCGAGTGGCCGCGGAAATTTCTGCAATATTTTCTGGCGCTGGGCGCGGGGTACATGCTGGCGGTGGCGTTTGTCGAAGTGATCCCGGAGTCGGTGCGGCTTTCGGGACAGAGCGCGCTGGTGTTTGTGCTGCTCGGGTACTTCATCGTGCACCTGTTTGAACATACGCTGGCGCCGCATTTTCATTTTGGGGAAGAGACACACACCGAAGAGATAAGCCATCATCACGCGCGGACAAGCGTGCTGGTGGGAATGACGATTCATACTTTTTTTGATGGGGTGGCGATTGCGGCGGGATTTCTAGTTTCGACGTGGCTGGGGGCGGTGATGTTTTTCGCGGTGTTTCTGCACAAATTGCCGGAAGGGTTTACGGTGGCGTCGGTGGTGCTGGCGAGCGGGCAGGGGAAGCGCAACGCGATCCTCGCGGCGGGGTTGTTAGGAGTAGCGACGGTCGCAGGAGTGGCGCTGACAAGCGCGCTGCAGGGTCAATTGAAGTATGCCTTGCCGCTATCGGGCGGAGTCACGTTATATGTGGCGGCGACGGATTTGCTTCCAGAGGTGAACCGGGAGCCGAACTGGCGGATGGCTTTGCTGGTGTTTGTTGGAGTGGCTAGTTTGTTGATAATGAAGCATTTGTTTCATGTCTAAGGGCACGAAAAGGGGCCTGGATGCAGAAAGCGGCCCGCCTCGGAAGGCGGCCCCTACAAAGAACCTCGAGGGCCAACCGGTCGGGCATAGAATTAGCTAAAGGCTTGGGTGTGAGACAGTTACGGGCTAATCGGGCCCTCCTTCCATTTGCAACTTTCTGAGACAAGCTGGGTTTGATACAGTGTGGCGGCTATGGCCAGGTCGGACGTCCAACTGATGCTGGACGTGAAGGCGGGCGACGAACAGTCGTTCACCCTTCTGTTGCACCGCTATCGGAGTCCGTTGATCAATTTTCTGTACCGGATGGTGAGGAACCGGGAACAGGCAGAAGATCTGGCGCAGGAAGTGTTCATTCGAGTGTACCGAGCGCGGGAAGATTACATACCGAGCGCGAAGTTCACTACCTGGCTGTTCCGGATCGCGACGAATTTGGCGCTGAATTCGGTGCGGGACAACCGGTATCAGCGGATGGAAATCTCACTGGATGCGCCGGTGACGGTGGATGCCGAGGACGGAGACGAGAAAACGCTGGATGTTGCCGAGAAGCACCCGAACATCGAGCAGCATTTAGTTGAAGAGACGCGGAAGAAGATGATCCGGCACGCGATCGAGAAATTGCCGGAGAAGCAGCGAGCGGCAGTGCTGCTGCACAAGTATCAGGAACTGGACTACGGAGAGATTTCGAAGATTTTGGAATGTTCGGAGAGCGCGCTGAAATCGCTGCTCTTTCGGGCGTACGAAACGCTGCGGGTGGAACTAGCCCCCCTCGTGGCACAGCAGGGGAAGTAGGATGACCGGTCTTAAGACCGGCCACTACAGAGCCTGGAGCAGCAGGGCGTAGAGGTTGGGACAGAAGGGAAGGACGTTATGAGTTGTGGCCGGATGGAAAACAAGATTTTGGGATATGTGGACGGGCGCCTGAAGGAAGGCGAACGGCTAGAGATGGAGAAGCATCTCTCGACGTGCGCGGCGTGCCAGTTGCGCGTGAACCAATTCCGCGCGGTGAACGTATTGCTGGACGAGTTGCCGACGATCGAGCCTTCGGCGGCGTTTGATATTCGGATGCAAGCGCGTGTGGCGGCGGAGCCGGCGAAGCAGAGTTGGTGGGCGTGGTTCATGCCGGCGCCGAGGGTGGCATTTGCCGCGGCGATGCTGGCATTGGCGATGGCGTGGCTGGGATCGCGTCCGGCGGACACGAGTTTGAATGCCGGCGACATCGACAAGATCAACCAGAATTTGCCGGTACTGGAAAATTATGATGTGATTTCGGATTTTTCTCCGCTGAGTGACCTGTCACAACAGGCGCCGGACGACGACCCGAGCGACTCCAATCAAAGTCAGCAGATGTAAAGGGAAATGAAAAGGAAACTCCAATTCGCGGGATGGCTGATGGCGCTGGGTGCAGCGCTGGCTGTGTCGTCTTTCGCGCAGGGACCGCGCGCCAATGGGGCGCAGAATCGGCAGGACAATAAGCCGCCAAAGCAGCAGCAACAACAGCAACAACAGCAGCAACAACAGCAACAACAGCAACAACAGCAACAACGGCAGCAGCAGCGACAGGAACATCGGCAGGAGCGTCGACAACAGCAGCAGGAAGCAAGCAGACCACAATACGGACGGCAGAACTCTGGCGCTAATCGTCCACCGGACTCGAGCAGGAATCGTTTGGAGACAGGGACGCGGCCAAATATTAATCCGAACCGGCCGCCGTCGGTGAACACGCCGCAACCGAGAAGGGATTTCAACAGCCTAAGTCCACAGGAAAGGGAGAAAGTCCTGGAGGACAACCGGCGTCTGCAAAGGCTGCCGCCTGCCCAGCGACAAGAATTGCAGGAGCGCGCGCAGGTGTGGAACAGGCTGACACCGGAACAGCGCCAGCACATACGTACAAATGTGCTGCCGAAGTGGCAGCAGACGCCGCCGGACCGCAAGCGGGCGATCCAGCAGAGATTGGGCGTGCTGAAGAATATGCCGGAGTCGGCGCGCAATCAGCACCTGAACGATCCAAATTTTACCCGCGGAATGAGCGAAGAAGACAAGGCGACCTTGAGAGATTTGAGCCACCTGCATGTTGGCGGGGCGCCGGAGCCACCAAGCGAATAGTGCCGACGTTTTCCAAGAGACAATCTGATTTGTTTCCTCCTTTAGATTGCATTGACAATGCAACTCCTCTCGCGGCATCGTGACTTGTTCACGATCTAAGCATCCAACGAGTGGGGGAAGAAAATTTTGAAGAGTGACCGCACAGCGGTCAGCCCGGCCGAGACCACGCGCTTCCCGCCCGTTTCCACGCGCTTCCGCGCGATGCAACACCGCAATTTTCAGCTCTTCATTGCGGGACAACTCATTTCACTCATCGGAACATGGATGCAGAACATGGCGCAGCTGTGGATGGTCTACCAGCTGACGCATTCCGCGGCGTTGCTGGGAGTGTTTGGATTCGCGAGCCAGGTGCCGATGCTTTTTCTTTCTTCGCTCGGCGGATATGTGGGGGACCGTTTCGACCGGCACCGCGGCGTGATGGTGACGCAGACCATTTCGATGATTCTGGCTTTTCTGCTGGCGGGATTGACGCGGACGAATTTGATTAATTCCCACTTGTTGATTGGCATCGCGTTCCTGGTGGGCATCGTGAATGCGTTCGACGTGCCAATCCGGCAGGCTTTTTTTGTACAGATGGTGGGAAAGGAAGATTTGCCAAACGCGATTGCGCTGAATTCCTCTATGTTTAATGCGGCGCGGGCGGTGGGACCGGCGATCGCGGGTTTTGCAATCGCGGCGGTGGGACCCGGGTGGTGTTTTTTCCTGAACGGATTGAGCTTCGTGGCGGTGATTGTGGCGCTACTGTTGATGCGAATTGAGCCGAGGGAAATCAAACCGAGCACGGATTCGCCGCTGAGGAGTTTGGCGCAAGGTTTCCGGTTTGCCATGGCGGATCTGCCGGTACGGTCGGCATTGTTGCTGCTTAGCGTGCTGAGCCTATTTGGATTGCAATATTCCGTGCTGATGCCGATTTACGCGCAAGACATATTGAAAGGAAACGCGCAGACGCTGGGATGGTTGATGAGCGGGGCGGGAGTGGGAGCGGCGCTCGGAGCCTTGCATTTTGCAGCGCGAACGCATTACAAGGGGCTGGCGCCGTGGATCGCGGCGACTTCGACCACTTGCGCGGTGTGCCTGATCCTTTTTTCGCAGGCAAAAATGCTCTGGCTGTGCATCGCGGTGCTCTTCGTGGTGGGATTCGCGGCAACGTCGCAAATGGCGGCGACGAACACCCTGATTCAGAACCGCGTGCCGGACGAACTGCGGAGCCGGGTGATCGCGGTGTACGCGACGATGTTCATGGGAGTGCAGCCGATTGGGGCATTGATCGCCGGTGGATTGGCGAAGCGGATTGGAGCGCCCCATACGCTGACGGTATTTGGATCGCTGGTGCTCGTGGGGAGCCTATTCTTTTTGTTTCGGGTGGTGATGAAACTGGGAGAAAAACAAACCGCGACAGAGACCTAGCGAGATTTTTATCGACAAGGCCACATTCGTTTCCATCAGCTCCCCGACGGCTGCGCAGACTACATCAGAATCTTTCAAACGGTGCGACTGGCGGTAATCTAGTTGGCCGATGTGACGTTGGGCACAGAGGTGCCTTGTGCAGAATCGCTATACTCGTGCGAAGGAGATCCAGCGTTGAAGAGCCGAAGAATCCTGCAGACGGTGGTCAGAACAACATGGATTCTATTGTTGACGGTAGCTGGCTCGGAGATGACGGGAACGGCTTACGGACTGCAAAAGGAACAGTTCGCGAGGCCGATGCCGGCAGTTGAAATGCGTGGTGAGCAGGAGATTCAGCCGGATAAAGGGCAGGTGGCCAAAGGCCGAATCGAAGGCACAGCGCAGACGTCCGACGGGCAAAGCATTGCCGGAGTGAATCTCACCTTGCGAGCCATAGAGGCGAAGGGCGAGACGCTGCTGTTCGAGCGCCGAGCGGTAGGAACCCAAGAGGGGAAATTTTCATTCGCTGAGTTGCCGACTGGAAAGTACATATTGCGCGCGGAAGCCGCCGGGTTTCAACCAGCCACCAGGGAAGTAGTTCTTACCGCCGACGCGGCGAGCGTGGCTCTCGTGGTTACCCTGAAAATTCTCGCCATGAGCGAGACGGTGGTAGTGTCCGAGACGCGCACGGCGGAACAACTAGGAGATTTACCGGCCCACGTGACGGTGCTCTCCGCGGAAGAGGTGTCAAGATCGACGGCGCTAACGGTGGACGATTTCTTGAAACGAGTGCCGAGCTTCAGCCTGTTCCGGCGCAGCAGCAGTCTCGTCTCTCAACCAACGACGCAGGGGGTTTCCCTGCGAGGCATTGGAGCGAGCGGGGTGAGCCGAACCTTGGTGCTGCTGGATGGCGTGCCGTTCAACGACCCGGTGGGCAGCTGGATCTACTGGTCAAAGATTCCTCAAATACAAATCGAGAAAATTGAAATCGATGAAGGCGGAGTTTCTTCGCTGTATGGAAGCTCGGCGATGGCCGGAACGATCGACATCACGACAAAGAGACCTGCCGCGCCCGAATTCGATGTGCAAGGATTGTGGGGCACGCACGGGACGGCTGATCTCGATTTTTTCACGGGCAGCCGGCGCGGCCCCGTCACCTATAGCGCAGGAGGAAGCGTGTTTCGAACGGATGGCTACACGCTCATTCCGGAGAGGTTTCGAGGGCCCGTGGACGTGAATGCGACTTCACAGCATGAGTCGGTGAACGGGCGCGCCGACGATCAGTTGTCGTCGAATACGTTGATTTTTCTGAGCGGGCGTTACTTCAACGAAGTCCGCGACAACGGCACTCGATTGCAGACCAATGCCACGCGAGAAGGGCTCCTGCAGGCGGGGCTGCGTTCGCACACCGGAGACGGGAGCAACTGGCAGGCCAATTTCTTTTCCTTCGACCAAAAGTTTCGGAGCAGCTTCAGTTCGATTGGCGCAAACCGGCAATCGGAGACGCTGACGCTGCTGCAGAGCGAGCCCTCGTACGGGTATGGAGGGAATGCGCAATGGTCGCGGCTGCTTCCCGGTTCGCAACTTTTGGCAATAGGGGGAGACGGGCGCTGGACGTACGCGCGAGATCAGGAAAATGTCTTTTCTCCACAAGGAATCAACACGACGGATCGGCGGATCCCGGGAAGGCAAGCCCTTGCGGGAGCATTTTTTCAGGATTTCTGGTCGCCATGGTGGCGGCTGAACGTGATTTTCGGAGCGCGGGTGGACCATTGGCAAAACTATGATGCCTCGCGGGCACAAACGGCGCTGTCCACGAACGTAACCACGCTGACGATGTTTCCGGATGTGTCGAAAACAACGGTAACATCGCGTGCCGGGCTGGTATTTCGGGCGACACGAAGTCTGTCGTTGCGTGGCGCGTTTTATCAGGGTTTCCGTGCGCCGACGCTCGATGAACTCTACCGCTCTTTCCGCGTGGGGAACGTGGTGACGAATGCCAATCCTAGTCTTGGTCCCGAGCGCGTCAATGGATATGAATTTGGAGTAAATCAACAGGTCACGCTGAAACTCTTCTGGCGCGCTACTTTGTTTGCCGACCGGCTGGACAGCCCCGTTTCCAACGTGACGATCAGCAATTCGGGGGGAGTGATCACGCAACAGCGGCAAAACCTCGGATACGCCAACGTAAAAGGGGTGGAAGCCGAAGTGAACTACCGGCTGGAGCAGCGGTGGAGTATGGAGGCGCGTTATTTGTTCAACCAGTCCGTGGTGGGAAGTTTTGCCGCCAATCCGGCGATTGTCGGAAACCTCCTGCCGCAAGTACCGAAGCATCGGACGAGCGTTCTGATCTCGTATTCTCATCCGAAGTGGGTGGACGCAGGATTAGAAGGACGGTATGAAAGCCACCGTTTCGATGATTCGTTGAACAGCTTCAAACTCGGCAGCTACTTCGTACTCAACCTGGGAGTATCCCGAGCGTTGAGCGACCGGTGGAGGGCTTTCTTGAATTTAGAGAATGCTTTCAATCGCGAGTATTTTGTTCAGACCACGCCGGTGCCGCAGAGCGGCACACCCATTCTGCTATCCGGCGGCGTGCGTTTTCACTGGTTTAAAGACCGTTGAAACCGAGGGGTACTAAGCGGGATTTGGACGGTAAAGCCAGGCGGGCTTCACAAAGAGCTGCGCTGCCGGCGCGGCGTTCATTCCTGTGAGGATGGCGTCGACTTTGGGGCGCTGCGGTGCGAGAGAGCAGACAGGATCGGTGGCAGTGGCATCTCCAGCGAGCAACAGAGCTTGGCAGCGGCAACCGCCGAAATCTTGCTCGCGGCGGTCGCACGTTTTGCACGGCTCCTGCATCCAGCCCTCGCCGCGGAATTTCTGAAATGCCGCGGAGTGTTCCCAAATTTCACGCAGGCTGCGGTTTTTCACATTTTCGAAGGAAAGGCCGGGGATTACCTGCGCGGCATGGCAGGGAAGCGCGTCGCCGCTTGGCGTAATCAGTATCAGCTTGCGTCCCCAGCCGCCCATGCAGGGCTTGGGGTATTTTGCGTAGTAGTCCGGAACCACGTATTCGATTCGAATCCTGCCTTGAAGACGTTCCTGTGCGCTCTTAATGAAAGCGAGCGATTGGTCCAATTGCGCGCGCGTGGGGAGAAGATTCTCACGATTGGCGAACGCCCAGCCGTAATACTGGACGTTGGCAAATTCGATGCGTGTGGCGCAGGAAGATTCCGCGAGGACCAGCATTTCCTGGAGCTGGTCGATGTTGCGGCGGTGAATGACGAAGTTGAGCGTGACGGCGACGCGATGCTGCCGGAGCCAATCGAGAACGCGGAGCTTTTGCGCGTGGGATCTCGTGCCGGAGATTTCGTTGGCAGTTTCTTCTCGCGCACCCTGGAAACTAAGTTGAATATGGTCAAGGCCGGCGGCGACCAAGGCGGCGAGTTTAGCTTCATCGAGAGGTAAGCCGGAAGTGATGAGATTGACGTACAGGCCGGCGGAGCGGGCGGTACGGACTAGATCGACGATGTCGGTGCGTGCTAGGGGTTCACCGCCGGTGAAATCGGCTTGAAGAACGCCGAGTGCGGCCGCTTCCTGGAAAACGCGGGACCAGATTTCAGTTGGGAGTTCGTTGTCGCGGGATTGCAATTCAAGCGGATTGGAGCAATAGACGCAATGCAGGGGGCAGCGGTGGGTTAGTTCGGCGATAAGAGCTAGCGGATTAGAGAGATCGTTTGGCATAAACGTTTGAATTTGTACTGGACGGAAAGCGAGAGCTGCGCTCCCGCACTCCCAAATACTACAGGACAAAGGCGCTCCCGATCCGATCGGGACCGCTACGTCTCGAAGTCGAGAGCGCGGTCTTTCTGCAAGAGCGCTAGGTAGCCCAGAATGTCCTGCTCGACTTTTTGCGGCGCGGCTTTGGAATAGATCTTCTGCAAATCCGCGATGATTTGCTGGACGGTGTGCTTGCCGTCGCAGCGCTCGACAATCTCGAGGCTTGGGCCGTTGAGGCGGAGGGCTCGTTCCGGCATGAGCAATACTCGCTGCTGGTTGTTTTCGCCAAGGCGGCATCCTGGAGCGAGGCGGGGGCGACTGTTGAGTTCGGGGCTCATGGTCTGGGCGTCTCCGAGCATGGATCGGACCGCAAAAACAGGATTGAGGAGGATAGTAGGTCGTGCCGAGAAGGGGCGCAGCAATGCTGCGCCCCTACAAAAGATGGACCGAGCTTGAAATTTCCAGCTTTGGTGGACGAAGTCACGATTTTGGCTCCGCGGGATGGAAGGCGCCGGGGGGCGGCCAGCCGGGATTGACGTAGGCAAAATAGAGGGCGTCAAGCTGAGCCCAGAGGATGTCGCACTTGGCGCGCAAGGCGGCGTGGGCCAGGTCTTGCTCCGCGCGGGTGCGCGCATGCTTTACAACCCAGGCCAGGGCGAAGTCGGCGTCCTCGGGCGCTTGCATCAATCGGCCGGTGAAGTAATCGAGGCCACCGGAGAGCCAGGGGTAGTGCTGGCGCATACGATCCATACGAAGAGCGATAAGTTTGTGAGAGAAAAGTTCGGTGAGAGACGAAGCGACGGCTTCGAGATGCGAACGAGTAGAGACGAAATCGACATAAGCTTGAACGGCGAAACGCGTTGCGGGAAGAATGCCGTCGCCGCGGAGAGCGTGTTCGCGCGAGAGGCCAGTGGCTTCAACGAGGCGCAACCACTTCTCAATGCCGCCGGGCTTCGTGCCATCGCCGTCGTGGTCGAGGATGCGTTTGCGCCAGGCGAGGCGGAATGCGGGATCTTCGCTGCGCGCGAGGATGGCGGCGTCTTTGATGGGGATACGGCTCTGATAGAAGTAGCGGTTGAGAGCCCAGGCCTGGAGCTGGCCGCGGGTGAGCTTGCCTTCATGCATGAGCAGATGAAATGGATGCTTGTGGTGATAGCGCTCTTCGCCAATCGCGTGACAGCCGGCGATGAACTCGGATTCCGAGAGCGGCGGCTGTTCGAGAGCGTGTTTGGTGGATGGGGTCACAGGTTGAACTCCATCCCATCATAGGCGATTTCCCAGCCGGCATCACGCACGGCGCGATGTTCGGGGCTCTCCTCGTTCAAGATGGGATTGGTGTTGTTGATGTGGATGAGGACGCGCTTGGTTTTTCCGAGGCGAAACGGGCGCTTCAGCATGCCACGCTCACCCCAAAGGGGAAGATGCCCCATCTCGCGGGCCGTCTTGCGGCTGCGCTTGGCGGAGATGAGTTCGTCGTCCTTCCAAAAGGTGCCGTCGAGAAGAGCAAGGTCACTCTCGTCCACGGAGCGCTGCCATTCTTCGCCTTGGCCTGCGACGCTGGGCGCGTAGAAAAATCTTTTTTCCCTATGCACCAGTTGAACGCCGATAACCGCTTCCTCCGGCGGCATGCTGCCGCGAAGGGAATCACTCACGTAATCGGGAAAGCCGCCCAGCAGCGGCACGGCTTTGCAAAAGAAGCCGTCTTTGCCTTGGGAAGAGGCGGGAACGAGAGGAATGAGGCGGTCGAGCGGCAAAGTCTCCCACTTCACGGGAGGATTTGAGCGCGCGAGGACCCGGAAGAGGCCGTTTTCTTCAGTGAGAATGCGCCGCACTGACAACGTGCAATAAATCTGCAGCGGCTGGAACTCACGGAGGTGGAGCAAGCCCATCACGCAATCCACATCGGCGCTGGTAAGAAGAATTCTTGCAATGGGCGAACTGAGGGAAGGGGAGGTGGGAGACAACTCCGGAGTGGCCAGGATTTGCTGACGGAGATCGGGAGAGGCGTTGAGAAGAAACCAGTGGGAGGGATCAGAAGAGACGGCGACTTGCGCTTGTGTGCGCGGGCGAGCCTTTATTTTGCCGTTGCGCAAAGCGCTACAGTTTGGACAGGCACAATTCCATTGAGGGAAACCGCCCCCGGCAGCGGAGCCGAGGACTTTTACGCGCATTTCGGCACGTTCGCAGACCGCTTACAGCGGTCAAACGGACTAGAGCTCAGCGTTGGCGTACGAGCTTACTTCGCAATTGAGGTCGATTTCTTCGTGCTGAGGGGTAACCCATTCCATGGTGGAGGCTCCTTTTGGAGTCAAATACACCGCAACTCAAAAACAATAACACGGAATTGACTTGAAGGGAATGGCGGAGTTGCCGAGGTCCCCCTGGCACAGCTTACCGCACGGAATAAGAGCTGGGAGAGAAGCAGGCGGTGTGCATTCCTTGGTGATGAAGGGTTGCCAAGCCGGGAAAGCGGGAAGCGCCAAACAGGAAATATCCATCGCAGCACAATCTTATTCACTTGAGTTGACAGTAATAGAGAGGGGAGCGAACGTTAACCTGAGGTGGGGAACTACCCTTTCAAGCTGGACATGCAAGTCGCCCTAGCGAAACCGATTCCACGAAAGCGAATGCAGCTTTGGAGAGGTGATTTCCGTCCCCTTCCGAGCGAAAATCAGTGGATTTACACGCGCCGGATCGCCCTCGCGCTGGTGCTCACGGTGTTCTTTGCCATCCAGACGAAGGCTCAAACGCATCCAGAAGAGGAAGTGAAGCCGG
>JBGPIX010000031.1:0-23733 GCA_041485085.1 Candidatus Acidiferrum sp. | reverse complement strand
TTGCTCTTCTTGGCCATCACGTCCTCCTGTTGCAACAGCTTTATCCTACCGCCGCACACTGGCGCTGCCAATCGATTCGTTTCTGATTTCATTGCGACACTTAAAGTAAGGCCCTGTACTCAAGCCTCCAGAGCAGGGCCTTAAGTGCGGAGAGTTGCTGGACGTCAGAGAGCAATTGCAATTAGGGGCGGTGCGGAGGATGCTAGCGTCGTTGGAATTCTGATTCGTCAAGGAGGGCTTCCATGAGCGGAGATCTGGCGGCGGGTGCGGGGGAGGCGAAGGCGAAGACGGTTACCTATCAGCGACCGGGATTGAGGGCGATCACGCCGTATATCATCGTACGACCCGCGGCGCAGTTCATGGATTTCCTGGCGAGTGCGTTCAACGGGATCGAGCGGATGAGGATGCCCGCGCCGGACGGGTCGATCATGCACGCGGAAGTGGAGATCGGCAACGGAGCGATCGAAGTGAGCGATGGGAACGAGCAGTATCCGACCGCGCCCGCAGCGGTCCATCTCTATGTCGATGATGCTGATGCCACGTACGAACGCGCGCTGCGGGCGGGGGCGTCGTCGATCTATCCAGTGGCGGACCAGCCGTGGGGCGAACGGTGGGGGGCAGTGAAGGACCAGTTTGGCAATCATTGGTTTATCGCAAAGGCCGGTAGCTGGGCATCCGGGCAGGAAAGTGTGCCGTCGGTGCAACCGTTTCTCCATCTTCGCGAGGCGCACAAGATAATTCCCTTCCTGGAAACGGCGTTCGGGGCGGAGACGCTGGGCGTGGCCAAGTCGCCGGAGGGCCTGGTGTTGCACGGGACGATACGAATTGGGAATGCGACGCTGGAGATTGACGAGGCGCAAGCGGAGTTTCAGCCGATGCCGTGCCACTTGCATGTGTATGTGCCCGATACGGATGCGGCATATGCGCGGGCGTTGCAAGCAGGAGCGACATCGATTGACGCGCCACGCAACGCTCCCTATGGCGACCGCGCGGCGGGAGTGAAAGATCCGTGGGGGAATAGCTGGTTTATTGCAACGTATTTGGGGCAATGATCTGCTTTTGTAGAGGCGGCCTTATGCCGCCATCTTCGCTTTTGTAGTGGCGGCTCTTCAGACCCGTTCTTTGCAGCAGCCTCTACAAAAACATGCTAGGCGGCGGATTCGGAGCGGAACACGCGCTGGAAGCGTGGTCCAGTGAACTGTACACCGACGAGCTTTTCGCCCTGGGACTGAGCATCAGCGACGTGCACGACGCGGCCGTGCGTGGCGAAATCAGCGTCGCTCCGGCGCGATGCATACTGCGAAAAAGGGATGCGGATTTCCAGGTCGGAGCCGATAGCGACGTCAAAACGCGTGACGAATGCGGCGCCGCTGCGGCAAAGATTTTCGCTGGAAGTATCTTCTTCGAAGGCGAAACCGCGCGAATCGCGGCCGCGAACTTTCAGCGGCAGGCGGACTGCGATTCTACGTTCCGAGCGTTGCCTCGATACGGTGGTGCTCAGCGGGACCATGGGCTGGGTCCTCGATTCTTTTAACTGCGGCAGCTCGGCCCTCGAAGAAACGTTCCACGCTCTCGAGGATTTCCGCGGGCGTGCGCGCCGCATGTACGATGCTGCGAAGCTCGCCGCCGTTCCCCACGCCATGAGTAAACCAGCAAGCGAACTGCTTCATTTTGCCTACACCATCGGGCAGGTGGGCAGCATTAATTTGCCTATAGTAGCCCATCAGTAAACGGTAGCGAGTTTCGTCGCTGGGGATGTCGTAGCGGCCGGTTTCCGCGTGTTGCTGCATCTGGGAAAAGATCCACGGATTGGTGGCGGCGGCGCGGCCGATCATCACGGCATCGCAGCCGGTTTCGCGGACCATGCGCGCGGCATCTTCCGGCTTGTTGATGTCGCCGTTGCCGATCACGGGAATTTTCACCGCTTGTTTGACGGCGGCGATAAGGCTCCAGTCCGCGGCGCCGGCGTAGCCTTGCTCGCGCGTGCGGGGATGCACCGCAACGGCTTCAACGCCGATGCTTTCGGCCATTTTCGCGACGTCCACGGCGACGATGGAATTTTCGTCCCAGCCGGCGCGCAGCTTGACGGTGAGAGGGATTTTGACGGCGGTGCGGACGGCTTTGAAAATCTCTTCGAGCAGCGGCAAATCGCGCAGTAAGCCAGAGCCGCCACACTTGACGACTTTCTTGGCGGGACAGCCGAGATTGATGTCCACGGCGTCATAGCCAAGGTCTTCGACCATTTTCGCGGCTTCGGCCATGACCGCAGGATTCGCGCCGAAGAGTTGCGCGGTGATGGGGTGCTCGTCTTCCTGAAAATAGAGATAGCGAAGAGTTTTCTTGGCGCTGCGCGTGATGCCTTCGGAGCTGGTGAATTCCGTCATCAGCAGGCCGCACCCGCCAAGCCCGCGAATGACGCGACGAAAGAGCGTGTCCGTGACGCCCGCCATGGGCGCGAGGACCGCGGCAGGGCGGATGGTCAAGTCACGAATTCGGAAAGACGCGGGAACCATAAGTTCAGTTTAGGCTGGTGCGCGCAGCGGAGCAAGACGGCGCGTGAACCGTGTTCCGTGCCCCGTGTCCAGTGCAGGGATTCCTCCTCGCACTACCCCATTCGCCATCTAGGGTGGTCCACTCGTGCGCACCCTCTTGTCAAATCCCTAGTATCTAGATATTATCTAGATATGCTGCGGTTCGATTGGGACGAACGGAAAAACAGGCGCAATCGGAGCAAGCATGGAGTTTGGTTTGAAGAAGCGCAGAGTGTCTTCAGCGATACGCATGCACGCCTATTCTGCGATCCCGAGCACTCGGAGGGTGAGGATCGGTTCATCCTCCTCGGAGTGAGCTCAGCGGGAAGAACACTGGTCGTTGTTCACTGCTACAGGGACTCCGATTCCTTGATTCGGATCATTTCTGCGCGGAAGGCAACCAAGAAGGAGGTGAGATTTTATGAAGAAGGAATATGATTTTTCGAAATTGAAAGAACTAAAGAACCCATATGCCGGCAAGAAAAAGGCGGTGGGAATCAACTTGAGTCCGGAAGTGGTCGACTATTTCAAAGGACTGGCGGAAGAGACAGGACTCCCTTACCAGAAGTTGATCGATCTTTATCTTCTCGACTGCGCGAAGAAGCGCAAGAAACTGGCCATGAAGTGGGTAGCGTAGTGCAAGGCGCCTGGGACGCCCTTGCTACATAGAATTTCCTGAAAATAGCACTTGCAAAGCGTTTGTGTTGTGGTACACTAACTCTCGGGTGAATCTGCGGCTCGACCGCAGTTTCGCCCTTTTTCTTTTTACGCCGTATTTTTCCGGCTCTGTGACCTCCGTGCTCCGGCCTCGGTGTTCTCTGTGTTAAGTCTTTGTCTTTTCTCTTGCTTGTGAAACTTTCAACTCCTCGGATTCCCAACTCTGGATCTAACTATGAAAGCCAAAAAACCGAACGCTGAACTTGTCTGGAAACAATTGGAAGACCTCCTCGCCCCGCGCCTGCGCCTGTCGGTCATTGACCGCACGGTCTATGCGCATCTCCTGCGGCACAGCCGACTGGAAGCAAAACTCCGCCTGCGGTTTTCGATTCGGTGGCTGGCGCGCAATATCCGGTTATCCTCGGGGCCAGTGCGCCAGGCGGTGCGCCGACTCGTGGCCCACGGCGCTTTGCGCCTGGTCCAACGGAGCAAGACGGGGCACGTTGTGGAGGTGCGGCTGCCCGAGGAGATTTGCCCGGAGAGGCTGAATAGCACCGAGAGCCGAGCCGCTGTCGCCGTCAAGGAAGACGGGGCAGGCGCCGGCGCGGCGATTCACATCGAGGAGGCAGACTTTCTGCAGAACACGACACTGCGAAAGGCCATCCACGCACGCGAGCGCGGCCACTGCTTTTACTGTTTGCGCCGGACCACGTCCACGGTCCAGTGCCTGGATCACGTCGTGCCGCGGGTGCAGTCGGGATGCAATTCCTACCGCAACCTGGTCTCGAGTTGCATAGAATGCAACTCGCAGAAAGGAGAAAAGCCGGCCGATGATTTTCTCCGCCGGCTCTACCGCGAGGGCCACTTGAACGCCACCGAACTCGCTGGCCGCCTGCGCGCGCTTGACGCGCTCGCCTCCGGCAAGCTGCGGCCTCCTTTGGATAACTAGAAAATGGAAATTGGAAAATAGAAAATGGAAAGTCGAAACTAGAAATTCGAAATTGGAAATTCGAGAAGGGCAAGAGAAAGACCCCCGATTGGAAAATGGAAATTAGAAAATAGAAATTAGAAAATTCAAAGAACACGCGCGCTGCTTCGAAGGACGGGCTAACCGCCTATGGGCGTATGTGTTAATCTACAGGAATGAAATTGACAGCCGTTTATGAACCCGCCAAAGAGGGCGGCTATACCTGCTTCGTCGAGGAGATTCCTGCCGCGATTTCTCAAGGCGACACCATGGACGAGGCCAAAGCAAATCTTGCGGACGCGCTAAAGCTGGCGCTGCAGTGCCAGCGCGAGCTCGCGGAAGAGGGCCTTTCCCCACATGCCGTCCGCGAGGTTTTCGAAATAGCGGAAGCATGAAACTCGCGGATTTGGAACGCCATCTGCGGCTCCATGGTTGCGTCTTGTATCGCGAGGGTGCTGCCCATAGCATTTGGTTCAACCCTGCGTCGCACAAGATCGCCAGCGTCCCGCGCCATCGCGAAATCAAAGAGGGGACGGTGCGCGCCATCTGCAAACAACTGGAAATTCCCCGGCCATAAAGCCGCAGGATCCGGCTATGAGTCTCTCCCTTTTCTAATTTCCATTTTCAAATTTCTATTTTCGAAAGACCCCACCCTTTCATGAACCGAACTCGAAGGCCACCCAAAGTCGTTTTTCCGGAATTAAGGCGCGGCCACCCGCCATTGACAAGTGATTTTTTTAACTGTATAGTTCAGAGAGATGAACTGGAGAGTTCATGCCAATAACCAAAACCGCCACGAGGGGCAGCATCGTGATTTCTGCTCTGCGAGCCAGATCGAACTTCGGTAAGCTGCTGAACCGCGTCGATAAGGAAAGCCGATCACTGGTGATCGAGAAGCGTGGCACTCCGCGAGCGATCCTGCTGAGCATCCGAGATTATGTCCGGCTTGCCGCTCCCGAGCCCGAAGTCCTGCGCGCCATCGGAGAGGAATCCACGCGCAAGGGTACCGCGTCCCTTTCCTCGCGCCAGATTGACCGCATCATCAAAGCGGCGCGCGAGCAAAAAAAGCAGGTCCGAAAAAGCATCGGCAAGAAGTAAAGCCTCACCGGCCATGCCAGTGAGAATAAGGACTGGATGCTTCCCCTTCGTTTAGTCCTCGATACCAATATCGTTGTATCGGCCGCGCTCAAGCCCCTCGGTTTACAGCGCACCGTTCTTCTTCTGGCCATCACCAAGCCCGCCCGCCTGTACATGTCGGCACCGATTTTCGCGGAGTACCGCACCGTGCTATCGCGCGAGGAACTCCATATTCGCAAAGGGCTCCGGCACCAGATTCTTCAGCACCTCGAAAACCGGGCTCATTTCGTGGAGCCCTCCGGCTCACTTGAAGTCACGTCCGACCCCGCCGACAACATTTTCCTGGAATGCGCCGACGCCGCCCGCGCGGACTACTTGATCACCGGCAATCAGCGGCATTTCCCAAAGTTCTGGAAGAAAACCAAAATCATCAACGCCCGCGAATTTATCGGCATCGTCGGGCCGCATCTACTCTCCTAACCCAAGGCATAGAAATTGAAGAAGGGGCAGAGAAAGACCCCACCCTTTCATAAATCAAACCCGAAAGGGTAGGCCACCCAGAGGCGGTCTTGCGGGTCGAGGGCCTGCCACCCGGCATTTAATCGGTGCGTGGCGTCGCGCTGGCGAGCGCTAGAATCGCTCCGGCAAACAGCAGCGTGTCCGCAAAGTAGTTGATCCCCTCAACCTTGGCCGCTGTGCTCGAGTCGGACATCTGCGCGATCAGGATCGGCCCATAGATGAACAAGACCAGCAGCACAATCCAGGTACCGAGATAAGTTGCCGCCATCCGCGTCTTCTTGGCCAGCAGAATGCTCGCCCCGGCAACCAGAAGAATCCCGCCTGTCAGATAGCCAATGAGCAGGCGCCACGGAATCCACGCGGGCATCAGTTTTTCGAGCGGGACTCCGGGGCACCCTGCTGGGTGCAGAAAATGCTCAACGCCAAAAAATAGAGCGGCGATCGCGATCAACACGCGGCTCACGGTGATGAGCCTGCTCTTGCCTGGCCCGTTCATTGCGTTTCCCGCAAGAATCCAGCCTCCGCCCGCGAATGACATTTCGCGGACGACAATCACCCAGGGAATTCTGTCTCCGGGGCTGGCGAGAACTCGCGGGATATGCACCATCGCCACAAAAAGAAACATCATGATCCCGAACAGCAGGCCGGACCAGCGCACCTGAATTTTTGTGGCAATGCTGAAGGAAGCGGACAGCAACGCAAACCCGACGAAATACGCCCAAAACAAACGCCATGGCATGTACGAGGGCACGCTGAGCATGATGAATCTTGCGCCCGAGAGATGCTCCGCGCCGAAGACCGCCAAGGGGATGGCGAAACACAAATTGCTCAAGACCAGGATCTTGTCCAGGCCGCCGACCCGCGCGATATCGGTCTTCGCAACCCACAGCGCAACAAGGAAAAGCAGGATGCCGGCGCTGCACATCGAAACCACCGTGCGAGAGATCTCAAGCAATGTGGCGAGAATGGTTGTGTGCATGTGGATGCCTGGCGCAAGGTCGCGTGCTCTATCTAGGCCGGAATCTCCTTTTGGTTCAAAAACGGTCAGAAGTATACACCCACCCCAACAGCGTTTTTTTGGAATTAAGACGCGGTTCCGCCAGCGGCCAACTAGAAGATAGAAATTGGAAATTGAAAAAGGGACAAGAGAAAAACCCCACCCTTGCGAAAAACAAACCCGCAAGGATGGGCCACCCAAAGGCGTTTTTCCGGATTCAGGCGCGGCCACCCGCCGCCCGTCCGGGAAGAGGCAGACTATCTCTTCTGTAGGGTGACCGGCTAAGTAAGGCCAATTGTGATATCATCGCTTTCCAATATCGGAGTTTCTCAGAGGCCGATCGTGAAAACCCCTCTCCCGAATCCTGGTTCTTTGCTGGCTGAGCCACCAGCGAGCTTGCTCCAGATTATCTTTTTCGACTGCGGATGGAGCCGAAAACGAGCACGACGTTCTTTTTCTAACTCTGTTGGTGGGAGAAGGTCGTTTCGATCTGGTCGCGGCTTACACGGATCACTTGCTCACAAAGTGGCTTATGAGCTGCCGCGCTGGACTAGGCTGGGAACGCCTGACACAGACGGTCGCGATTCTAGTTCAAGGAGAGGCTTCCTATTTAAGCGCGCGCGCGTTCTCCGAATTATTACCGTGTTTTTCGCGACGATATTTTGCGCACACGCCGAGGCTGAGGAACCCAGAACACCCGAGTCACCAGCACTAGTCGCTTTTGTCGCTTGGCGCGATGCCGTTGGTCTGACAGACACATTTAGGGTTGTTTCGGAGCAGTCAACGTCCACCAAGTATCAGTTGACGCTAGACGCTGGCCACTTAGAAGAAGTCATCGGGCAACAAGCTGCTAACGAGATATACCGGCAATTAATCATAAAGGTTATTTCGTTCGGCGAGTTATCTCCTGCTCAGGTTGAGCTACACGTCTTGTCATTGGAAGGGGGATTCTGCGATCCATCTGGCATGGACAACAACGTCAAAATGACAGACGGAAATATTCTGATTGACCGGAAACTCTACCGTAAGCCCCGAGGCATTCGTTGCATGCTGAACTTCGAATATATTAGAAAATATACAAATCATACGAAAGACGTTGTCGGCCGGTTCAAAAGAAATACGTCCAGTACTCCGACCGTAGATACTGATAGAGCTATAACGACCGAGAGGATCAAACAGTACTTGTCGGAGCGATATACCAAGAAAGGGGCCACCGTCACTGTTACGTCCGTCAGTGCGAATTGGCTTGGATTGACCGTCAGACGCCTCAGGAGTGAAGTAATCGGTGACAAAAAGTACTGGGAGCGACTACAGGTAATGGTAGTGCTGGAGCCGACAAAAACAACGCTACGAATTCACCTTATTCTGGATGGTCGCTATGGAAGCGGCCTTGCACCTCCGAGTGAAGAAGGCTACTCCGACATGGAGCCGGCTTATACCTCTTATCTTGACGAGTACGGCAAATCGTTGGTGCTGGCACTCGGAAAGGTTTAGTGACATGACTGAGATGCAACTTCGGAACCAGATTGGCATGTTGCTGATCGCGTCCAATATACTGGTGGTGGCATCGACGATAGTTTTATTTCTACTTAATGGTTTTTTATATAATGAAATGACAACTACGATTGCTTTGGTGGTTCCAATGTTCAGCGTATATACGACTGCGATTATCAAGAGCATCATAGCAAATCGCACGAAAACTAAGGACGAAACTGCAACTGTTTCGCACCAATATGTACTTCTTAGCTGGATTCTACCTTCGATTTTCACCATTTATTTGGTTGCGCTTGTATTTCTGAAGGCGTTCAACGTTGGGTTTGCTTCATTTGAGCAGTTCAAAGGATTGCTGGTTGCTAGTGAGACGCTATTCGGTGCGTATGTGGGGTTGATCGTAGGGTCCATGTTTGATATCGGCAAACGAAAAGAGCAATCCTAACCACCTGAGGCGGTCCTAATAGAGTTAAACGGTCAGGGTGCCCCACACGCCGCTTGCGTGTGGGGGTTTTGAATCTTCCTCAGGGCGTGGCTTTCTTCACGAGGCGGTCAGGGCAAAACGCGGACGTTTTCCCCACAACGGATCACCAATTCTCGACGCGGAGCCCGTCCACTTCCTTGAAATGTTCATCGCGCGTGGCTAAAGGCAGTCCGTGCTGTAGTGCGACGGCGGCAATCCAGATATCGTTTTCGGGAATGGGCCGTCCTTTTGATCTCAACCCATCCCTTATATTCCCATACAGCTGGGCGGTGGCCGCATCGCAGTTCAAGACTTGAACGGAGGCGGCGAATTGTTCGATCCTGGCCAGGTTAGCGGCCACGTGTGCGGACTTGCGCGCGCCGTAATAAAGTTCGCCTAAAACGGTGCTCGAAACAAAGATTTCGGCATCCACGAGCCGTTGAGAAACCGCTTTCTCTCCCTGAGAAAAATGCGATGATGACGTTGGTGTCGAGAAGGACTCTACCAGCCATTCGGCTCGATCTTTTCGCAACCTTCCTGGATGGCATGCGACATGGCTTCTAGATCCGCAGGATCAATCGAACCTACGAAGCGCATAAGCTCGCGGCCCGGCGTTCCGGAGGGCACCGTGAGGCGGCGCGCGAAATCCAGGACCTTCCGTTGCTGAGGCGCGGCCAAGCGGTCAACTTGGTCGATAATCTCGTCTTTGACAGTCTTCGTCACAGTAAAACCAATCTAGGCAAGGACTTGTTCAATGTCAAGGCGGGCGAACTGGTGCCTGCCGGTGCCCCACACGCCGCTCTTGCCTGCCTGCGGCAGGTGGCGTGTGGGGGTTTTGAATCTTCCTCAGGGCGTGGCTTTAGCCACGACGCGGTCAGCCCAAACACCATCATCGCTGCCGACCACGGTTTCGGCAGTGTTCTCATCCAGCGGTCCAGGTAGTCCGCATCCGTTCGTAGCGCAGCCCGACCGATCCATTCGAGTAGGACTTGCATTCTGTCAGCCGGAAGTCGCGCTGCGGGAACTTGCCCGGGAAGCCGGGGATGCCATCGCCTAACAGCATGGGACCTACGCCGATGTAGAGTTCATCGATCAAATCCTCTTGCAGGAAACTGCGGCACAATTCGCCCCCACCGCCCAGGTAGATGTCTTTCCCCGGGCGGCGTTTCAGCTTCTTCACGAAGGCGGTCAGCGATCCGCTCACGACTTCGAATTCCTCGCGCTTGCCCGGCTTCCATCGTCGAGAAAAAACGTAGTTGGTGATGCCCGGCGTCTCGGGCATCTCGCCACTCTTGCGCATTTTCAACATGCCTGCCGCGGTCTTGCGGCCCATGATGGTGGTATCGATCTTGGCAAAGAAGTCCGCCATCAGCGCTTCGCCTTCTTTGTCGATGACCAGAAAATCCATGGCACCATTCCGCCGCGCAATATAGCCGTCAAGGCTGATTCCGAATCCCAGGATGACCTTTCGCGACATGCCGCAACTGTAAAAGGACGCTTACTTACCGTCAATAAAAAACGAACAGGCGGGTGCCGCATCCCTATGGTTTTCAGGCTTGCCCGCCGCAGGAGGGGTGCGGGTTTTCCCCGGATTTCTCCATCACGGAAACAGCTTTGGGTTGGGCACGTTTTCTTCCGCTTTGGGACCAGTGGACTTCAGGAATTGGTCGAGGCGGAGGAATTTGCGGCCGAGGGCGCCGCTGTAGGCGGACCATTCAGGTTCGCCGGTGTCGACGGCGAGAGCGGCGCGGACGGCGGCGAGCTTGGAATCGAGATCGTCCATGTAGTGGAAGGCCATGGCTTCGCGGATCATGGGGAGTTTGGGGGAGCCGAATTCGTATTGGCCGTGATGGCTGATGAGAAGATGCTGGACGACGGTTTTCAAATTTTTGGGGAAACCTTCGATGGCGTCCATGGCTTTCGAAACGGTTTCGATTTCCATGACGATGTGGCCGAGGAGCTGGCCTTCAACGGTGTAGCCGATGGCGCGTTCGAAGCAAAGTTCTTCGAGCTTGCCGACGTCATGCAACATCGCAGCGGTGAGCAACAAATCCACGTCGAGCTCGGGATAGTGAGCGGCGATCTGCTTGGCGAGGCCGCACAAACCGATGACGTGCTCCAGCAAGCCGCCGAGAAAAGCGTGGTGCATCACTTTCGCGGCGGGAGCGCGCTTGTACTTCGCGGCGATCGCGGGATCGGAAATGATTCCGGTGACCAGTTTCTTGAGCCAGGGATTTCCGATCGATCCTGCATATTCCAGGAGCTGGGAGTAAAGTTTGCCGACGTCTTCTTTGGTGTGCGGAAGAAAATCAGCCAGATCGACTTCTTCAGGCTTGGCGAGGCGAAGCTGCTGGAGAGAAAGCTGCGGCTTGTTACGATAAATCTCGACGCGGGCGTTGACTTTGACAAAATCGTCGCGGCTGATGTCTTTGGCGGCGACATCAAATTGATCCCACATGCGGGCTTCGATGGTGCCGCTGCGGTCGCCGAGCTCGAGGCGCAAGTAAGGCTTGCCCTCGCGGGTGCTGCGAATCTCTTTTTCGTGAACGAGGAAAAATGTAGTGATGCTTTGTTCGGAGTTAAGATCGGTGACGAAAGACGTCTTCATGTACCGGATACCGAACCGGAACGTTTGCCAAACAGCAAGAATTTCTTGTGGCCCTTCTTGGCAGCCTTGGTGGCTTCCGGAGTGGCGCTGACTTCCTGAATCTCGGAGCCTCCGCCACCGGCAATATCCTGATAACCGGGCTTGATGACGACGTAGCTCTGCTCGCGAAGAGTTTTCAGATATTCGCGCATGGCCGGTTCCATGCGAGCGCTGTAAAGCTTGTCCATGATTTCATTTCTGACTTTGGCGAGAGATTGTTCGCCTTCGTCGTAGTGCTCGAGGACTTCCAGAACCAGATAGCCCTGCTTGGTTTCCATCACTTCGGTCAATTCTTTGCGCTTCATCTTGAAAACTTTGTCTTCGAGTTCCTTGGAAAGCTCGCCGCGCTTGTAAACTCCGAGAAAACCGCCCTGGCTCTTGGTGCTGCCGTCGGAGAGCCGCTTGGCGATTTCGCCGAAGTCTTCGCCGTCCTGGACGCGCTTGAGGGCCGTCTCGGCTTTTTTCTTCAGGTCGGGAAGATCTTCCGGCTTCTTCCCTTCCGTGCTGACGACGATTTCGCGCAGCGCGACCTGCTCCGGGCGCACGAATTCGGCTTTATGCGCTTCGTAATATTTGTTCACTTCGTCATCGCTGATGTTGATGTGGGAACCGACTTCGCTGCTGACCACCTTCTGCGTTAATAAAGTGTTGCGAATGTTGTTCTTGAAATCTTCCCAATTCATTCCCTGCCCGGAGACCGCCTTTTCGAGATCTTCCATGCTGGCGAGCTTGTTGTCCGTGCGAATGGAATCGAGTCTCTTGATCACATCCGCTTCCACGCTTACTCCCATGTCCTTTCCGCGCTGGACCAGGAGGGACTGATCGACGAGATCACGGAGAGTGTGTTTCTGACGGTCCTCGATGTCAGTCTGCAATTGTTCCGGGGTGCAGCGATTCTGGCATTCTTGCTTGGCATCCTCTTCGGCGGTCTGGCGCGCTTTGTCATACTCCGAGCGGGTGATGATTTCATTGTTGACGCGAGCGATGATCTCTTCGACGGTTCTCCCGCTATCAGGATTGGAAGCCTTCGGAACTGCCAGCTTTGCGGTGGGCTTAGCCTGCTTTTCGGACTTGGCTTCGGGGGCGGCCATGCCGGGCTTTTCTAGCGTTGGCGCGGGTGTTGGCTTAGGCGGAGCGCTTTGGGGCTGGTCCTGTGCAGCGAGCGGCAGGGCGGCGCAGAGCGCCACGATAACAACGAGATTTCGCATTAATTTCCTCACCTCTAAAGTTTAGCCCTGCCCCTGAAGGCCGAGCAATACGTTTCTCAAAGCAGCGGGGATCGCCTCTCCCCTTTTGACTTCCATCCACAGCACGCCGCTGGGATCGAGCTTTATGCCCGTACGAGAGCGTACCACGGAGACCAGTTTTGCCGGGTCCAGGGTCGTCTCAGGATGGAAGCGGACGGCGATGCGCATCCCCTGGCGCTCGACGGCGGAGATACGCAGGCGCTCACACATGGATTTGAGGGCGGCATACTCCAAAAGGTTTTCCACGGAGGAGGGCGGCTTGCCGAAGCGGTCTTCCAGCTCTTTGCGGACGTCCAGCTTGTCGGCTTCGGAGGCGATCGAGGAGATGCGCTTGTAAGTGCGCAGGCGAAGGTTTTCGCTGGGAATGTAATCCTGTGGGATACGCACGTCAAAGCCGAGGCTGAGGGTGGTGCGGAGGTCCGGGGCGACTTCCTCGCCCTTGAGCTTCGACACAGCCCGCTCCAACATTTGACAATACATATCAAAACCGATGGCTTCGATGTGGCCGTGCTGCTGGCGGCCGAGCATGTTGCCGGCGCCGCGCAGCTCGAGGTCGAGCGCGGCGATGCGAAAACCCGCGCCCAACTCGCTAAACTCCTTCATGGCGGCGAGGCGTTTGCGGGCGATGTCAGAGAGCGAGGTGTCCGTGGGAACGAGGAGATAGGCGTAGGCGCGCTGGGTGGAACGTCCGACGCGGCCGCGCAACTGGTAGAGCTCGGCGAGACCGAGGCGGTCGGCGCGGTTGATCAAAATGGTGTTGGCGCGTGGGATGTCGAGACCGTTTTCAACGATGGTGGTTGCCACGAGGACGTCGGCTTCCTCGCGGATGAATTTCAGCATGACGCTTTCGAGTTCTTTTTCGGCCATCTGGCCGTGAGCTACTACTACGCGGGCTTTGGGAACCAACTTCTGAACCATGGCGCCGAGCGAATAGATGGATTCGACGCGATTGTGGATGAAGAAGACCTGGCCGTCGCGGGCGAGTTCCGTTTCGATGGCGGTCTGTACGAGTTCTTCCTGAAAGGGCGCGACGACGGTTTGAATGGCTAAGCGGTCGCGCGGAGGAGTCTCGATGACAGACATATCGCGCAGGCCGACTAATGACATGTGCAGAGTTCGTGGAATCGGTGTCGCGGAGAGCGCAAGGGCGTCGACGTTTTTGCGCATTTCCTTGAGGCGTTCTTTGTGAGCGACGCCGAAACGCTGCTCTTCATCGACGACGAGCAGACCGAGGTCAGCAAATTTCACGTCTTTCGAAAGGAGGCGATGCGTGCCGATGACTATGTCGACCTTGCCGGCTTCGAGATCCGCGAGAACTTTTTTCTGCTCGGCAGCGCTGCGGAAGCGGCTGAGCATTTCAATGCGCGCGGGGAAAGCGGCGAATCTTTTCTTGAAGGTTTCGAAATGTTGAAAAGTGAGGACGGTGGTGGGAGCGAGAACCGCGACCTGCTTATTGTCCATCACGGTTTTGAACGCGGCGCGCATGGCGACTTCTGTTTTACCGTAGCCGACGTCGCCGCAAAGCAGGCGGTCCATGGGCTCAGCGCGTTCCATGTCGCGTTTGATGTCGCCGATGGCGGTGATTTGGTCGGTGGTCTCCTCGAATTCGAAAGCGTCTTCGAATTCGCGCTGGAAATTGCCGTCGGGGGAAAAGGCAAAACCCTCGGTCGTTTTGCGCTCGGCATAAAGAGCGAGAAGCTGGTCGGCCATGTCTTCGACGGATTTGCGCGCGCGCGTCTTGCGGGCGTTCCAAACGGCGCCGCCAAGTCTGTCCAGCGGAGGATGGGTGCCTTCGAGAACGCGGTAACTTTGGACGAGGTCCATGCGCTCGAGGGGAACGTAGAGGCGTGCATCGTCGGCATACTTCAGCAACATGAATTCGCCGCTATGCCCGCCGGATTCGATCTGGCGAAGTCCCTCGAACTGACCGATGCCGTGGTCGACATGGACTACGTAGTCGCCGGGCTTTAACTCGGCAAAATCGCCGAAGAAACCGGAGGTGCGGATTTTGCGGCTGGGGCGCTCGACGGTGGGAGTGACGTCGAAAAGATCGGAGTGACCGAAAAGCGTGAGGCGCGCGTCGGGAAAGGTGACGCCTTCGGCGAAGGGTGCACGGATTAACAGCATGGCCGCGGATTCGTGCGCGCCTTCGGCGGTGAAACCCGCAGCGGCATCTTCGGATTCGCCGAGCACGTAAGGCACTTCATACTCGCGGCAAATATCCGCGAAGCGCTCGATCTCTCCGGTGCTCGCGGCGGTCAGGAAAACCGTTCCACCGGAAGCGAGCTGGGACTTCACGTCGGTCATGCAGGCAACGACATCGCCGTGGAAACGCGCGCTGGGCCGGGAGGAAAGCTCGAATTGCGGAGTGGAACCGATGCCCAGGGCGAGTTGTTCGATGTGAACTTGGGAGGTTTTTTCCAATGCGGCAGCAAATTCAGGTTCGGACCAGAAGTAGTGAGAGGCGGCAGGTGAATTGGCGCGGCCGTGACGTTCGTAATTTTCAGTTGCCGATGCGAGATGCTTCGCGGCGGCTTCGCGGAGAGTTTGCGGCTCATCGAGGAAGACGATTGGCTTCAAGGAACTCTCTGTCAGGTCAAACAGTGTGCTTGGACCCGGTTCGGCAGTGGGGCCAAAGAATGAAGGTGTCTCCCAGGCGGCAACGTGGAGATCCGCTTTTTCGGGCGGCGGAACGGACCATTCCGTCAGAGGCAAGAGCGTGGTGCGCTGAACGGGTGCAATCGAGCGCTGCGTGCGGGCGTCGAACTCGCGCACGGAGTCAACAGTGTCACCAAACAACTCGATGCGCACGGGGCGAGCGGCTTCCGGAGAGAAGACGTCAATGATGCCGCCGCGCACGGCGAATTGGCC
This sequence comes from Candidatus Acidiferrum sp., assembly GCA_041485085.1. Taxonomy (GTDB): domain Bacteria; phylum Acidobacteriota; class Terriglobia; order Acidiferrales; family UBA7541; genus Acidiferrum. The sequence goes on along the minus strand of JBGPIX010000031.1, from coordinate 8,266 downwards.
GGGCAGCTCGACCATTTCGGTTCGCGTGTAGCCCACGGAGCCAAGATGGGTGACCAATTCGTCGTGGGGAATGTCGGTGTCTTTTGCGAGGGTACGCGTGAGATAGAGATAGGCGGCGGGATCTTGATAGCGCCAAAGCGCGGCGGCAATGGGGGCGATCACCAGGGAAATCTGGCCATCGGCGACGCGAAAGAGGGTGGCCGCGCGACGTTCGAGAATGTCGGCGTGAGGGCTTTGCGATTCCCAAGGAAGCCTGTCGAACGCCGGAAGCGTGGCGACGCCTCCGGTTGCGCCCGGGAAGATGCCGCTGAAAAAGCGCAGCGTCTCCGCGAGCGCTTCGGCGCGGCGATTGGAATCGGTGACAAAAAAAGCAGGGCGGCGCAACTCGCGCGTTAGATAAGCAGCGACGAGAGCTTTCGCAACGTCGTGCAAGCCCGTGAGCGAGACATGGCTCGCGCCGGAGCGCAAAGCGGCCAGCGCGCCTTCCATCGCGGCATGGCGAAGGACGGCCTCTAATCTCTCGCGGACGGCAGGAAGTATCATGCGTGGTCGATCAGGATTCCGCGCGAGAAGACGGAGGCACTTCGCGCATTTTCTTGAGAATTGTGGTGGTTGAAAACCCGCGCAAGATAGGTACCCTCTTAACTTCTCCGCCGGCCGCTTCAACCTCTTCGCGGCCTACAATTTGATCGATAGGCCAGTCATCGCCCTTTACCAGTACGTCGGGAAGCAGCTTTGCGATGACTTCACGCGGGGTATCAGAATCAAAGACAAAGACGGCGTCAACGCATTCCATTGCTGCCAAAACTTCGGCTCGCTTTTGCTGGGGCCAAACAGGTCTGCCCTCGCCCTTCAATCGTCGCACGCTGGCGTCGCTGTTCAGTCCCACGACGAGCACGTCGCCGAGGGCCCGCGCCTGTTCAAGGATGCGAATATGCCCAGGGTGAAGTAGCTCAAAACAGCCGTTGGTGAAAACGACGCGGCGGCCGTTGCGTTTCTCGCGGCCAAACCGCAAAATCGCTTCCTCAAGTGTCAAGACTGCCGAATTCAAAAGGTCTCCATGCCGGTCAGAAAACAACAAAGTGATATCCGTGAAGGGCTAGTTTATCACGCGCAGCAGGTCCGGCGCCCGAGGGCGGGCGGGGGCCGATGAAATCACGACAGGCTATCCGAGCGGTGGCAGGAGTTCTACTTTGCGGCGTGGGACTGTGGCTTGCGCTGCCCACGCCGTATCGGGAACGGACGTACATCTTCAATGCTGAGGGTTGCCGGCTGGAAACCACCATCGTGGAAAAGCAAATGGGAGGCGGGCAAGGATCGGTGTTGCTTTTCCATGGAATATCGGCCAACAAGAAAATCATGTCGTATCTCGCGCGGGGCTTTGCGGAACAAGGGCTGCGCGTTTATGTTCCGGATTTGCCGGGACACGGGCGGACGCCAGGGCCGTTTTCTCCGGCGCGGGCGGAGCAGTGCGGAGAAGCGCTGCTACGCGAACTGCTTGCGCGCGGAATGATCAGCGCCGATCACACGATTCTGGCGGGGCATTCGATGGGCGGGGCCATTGCTGAGCGCATCGCAGCACGCGTTTCCGTTGCGGGCTTGATCGCCATTTCGCCGGCACCGATGCGGGCCGCTCATGGCGTCACCGCGGAAAAGCTGCTTTTCAACGCACCGCCCGATCTGCCGCCGCATTCACTGGTGATGGTTGGATCGCTGGAACCGGAGGCGATGCGCGGGAACGCCTCCGACCTTGTTGCCACGCGCAACGACGGGACAACGAGGTACGAGGAGATACAAAGCGCCTCGCACGTGAGTATTCTTTTCAGCTCCGTCGCTATAGGCTCCGCGCAAGAATGGGCGGCCCAGGTCCTGAAATTGCCTACTCCCATAGGGCTGCCCACGCACCGCCCGCTTATTGGTGCGCTGGCTGGGTTCGTAGGAATTCTGTTGATTGCGGGACCATTCCTGAGGGAGGCGGCCGGGAAAAACACGACCGATGGACAAGCTGTGGCAGGGGCCGTGAACAGCTTGCCGCGGCTTCTTCTCGAACTCGCGGCGGGTTCGGTGCTGATCGTGGTTCTCTTGCGATACTGGATTCCCTTGAAGGCGATTCGACTGTTTCAGGGCGACTATCTTGCCAGCGTCTCGCTTCTACTAGGAACAGCGCTGATTGTGATGCACTGGAGGTCCGTGCGCGCGGAGCTCAGAAAATCCTCTCGCCAGATACTTGCAGTAGGATTTGCCAGCATTTTGCTGCTGCTATTATCGAGTGCTTGGTTCGATTTGACGTTCTACGAAGCTTGGCTGACGGCTGCGAAATGGGCACGTTTCCCGTTTTTGCTGGCTGCATTGCTCCCATATCACGTCGCAGAAGAGACGCTGCTTGGTCCGATGCAACCTGGGAGAAGAGGGCGCAGACTGGCGCTCGCCCTTTCTCTGAGGCTTATCACCTGGGGAGCGATGACGGCAGGCATTTTCTTGTTACACAGCGGAGAAATTCTGATGGGCCTACTCGCGGCGTATATGGCGGTGTTCAATTTGATACAGCGGAACGGCATGGACATAGTGCGTAATGAGACGGGTTCGGCGACGGCGGCGGCGCTATTCGGTGCTATACTCCTCGCGGGCTTTTGCCTGGTGATCTTTCCCCTCACCTAACGGCCCAAAACGTTAGGACCCGAAACCAAAGGAATGCATGGCGGGGGTTCCGCGCGCAGATGCGGAGCTCAAGGCGCTGAGCGAGAACGACCATGGCCCAGATAGCAATCGTCGGTGGCGGACCGTCCGGCGCGATGTGCGGTGAACAACTCGCGCGCGCGGGCCACAAGGTCAATCTTTTTGACGAACATCTGGCGTGGGAGAAACCCTGCGGCGGCGGCCTAACCCATAAAGCCATCAAGTGCTTCCCTTTCCTGCTCGATAATTCCTATCCGAAGAAACTGGTGAATTCCGTCGAGCTAATCAGCAGCGAAGAGCACCGCGCCACGCTGGAGATGCCGCATCCGATCGTGATCTATTCGCGAACGGTGCTCAACGGCATGCTGCTGGACCGCGCGCGGGATGCAGGTTGCAACGTGCAGCGTTCCCGGGTGATGAGCGTGGACACCAGCACAACGAAACCACGCTACTGCGTGGACGGCGATTGGCAGGAAGCCGATTTTCTGGTGCTCGCGGCTGGGGCGCGGAATCAACTGGTTCCGGAATCGCGCGCTTTGCAGCGCGACGAGTTGGAGATGACCCAGGGTTACTTCGTGCCGCAGACGAACGACGCCATTACGATCAAATTCCTGCGGAACTTTGAGGGCTATATCTGGTCGTTCCCGCGCTGCGATCACCTGTCGGTGGGGATTTGCGGCAGCATGACTTCGCACACCAGCGCGGAACTGCGCGGGCATCTGCAAACGTTCGTGGAGAAGCACGGCATTCAAACGGAGGGCGCAAAGTTTTACAGTCACGTGCTGCCTTCGCCGAAAGAGCGCACACTTTCCGAACGAACCGTCATCGGAAAAAACTGGGCGCTTGTCGGAGATGCGGCGGCGTGGGTGGATCCGTTGACAGGCGAAGGACTTTTCTATGCGATTCGCTCCGGCGAATTGCTCGGGCGCTCGCTCGCCGAAGGCTGTCCGGAGAAGTATCCGGCGTGGGTGAAGGCTACTTTTTGCGCTGAATTGGAGTTTGCGGCGCGCATCGTGCGGCGTTTTTATCGCGGATCTTTCCTGGGGAGCGCGGTTACCACGCGCATGGTTCAGTTCATGAAGCGCAGTCCGGTGTTCCGGCAATTGATGGGCGATCTCTTCAGCGGGACGCAGGATTACACCAGCCTGAAGCGGAGACTCTGGGGGCATCTGGGAATCACGATCAGCGAATTCATTTCCAGTGTCTTGAGCCTGGACCGGCCGGCCAGAGCCAGCGTGCCTCGCGCGGGAGCCGCGGGCGACTGAATAGCTGTCCCTTCCATGGTGTTTTTCCAATATAGTCATCGGCACACCGCTGGCATCCAATAGCCGGGGTATACTTCCTCCCTCTAATCATGGCCACCGAAACAACAGACAAATCTCCATCCAAGAGTGAGAAGCGCAAGAATGCGTGGAAGAGTCTTCCCGACGTTTGGGCGCTGATGAAACCTCGCCGCGGGTTGCTGGCGCTGGGCTTCGTGCTGATGGCGATCAATCGCGTCGCCGGCTTGGTTCTTCCGGTATCCACGAAATATTTCGTGGACAACGTGGTGCTGCACAGACAGGTGCAACTCTTGACGCCGATTGTTCTGGGCGTTCTCGGTGCGACGCTTATTCAGGGCCTCACATCGTTCAGCCTGACGCAACTGCTTTCCAAATCCGCGCAAAAGATGATCACCGACCTGCGGCGCAGAGTGCAGGCGCATATCGGGCGGCTTCCCGTCTCCTACTACGACGCCAACAAAACCGGAGCGCTCGTTTCGCGGATCATGAGCGATGTGGAAGGTGTTCGCAATCTGGTGGGAACTGGTCTCGTAGAATTTGTCGGCGGCCTCATGACGGCGATAATCGCGCTGGTCTACCTGCTGCATACCAGCGTGGAAATGACGGTGGTAGCGTTCTCGATTTTGCTGGTGTTCGGATTCGGAATCAGCCGGGCGTTCAAGACGATTCGCCCGATTTTCCGTGCGCGGCCGAAAATTACCGCCGAAGTTACTGGGCGGCTGACGGAATCCCTCGGCGGCGTGCGCGTGGTAAAGGGTTATCACGCCGAGGAGCGCGAAGAGAAAATATTTGCGTCCGGGGTGCAGCGACTGCTCGATAACGTATTGAAGACATTGACGGCAACCTCGCTAATGAGCCTATCCGGGGCCATGCTGCTGGGCATCGTCAGCGTGCTGATGTTGGAATTTGGCGGACACAAGATGCTGGCCGGAACACTGACCCCAGGCCAGTGGTTTGCCTACAACGCCTTCTTGGCTTTCCTGATTGCGCCCGTGTTTCAAATTGTGGCCATCGGGACGCAGATTACGGAGGCAATCACTGGGCTGGAGCGTACGCGGGAAGTTCTGAACGAGAAACTGGAAGATGACGAGCCGGGCCGGACGCAGACGCTTGACCGGGTGAATGGGCTCGTGGAAATGGAAAACGTAAGCTTTGCGTACGATACGCGGAAAGAAGTTCTGCACAATATTAGTTTTCGGTCAGAACCGGGAACGGTTACGGCGCTGGTTGGTCCTTCTGGCGCGGGAAAATCGACGATCATCGGGCTGATTGCGGCATTTTACGTGCCGTCGATCGGGCGCGTCCGCGTCGACGGAGTAGATCTTTCGACGGTGAAGCTGAATTCCTATCGCACGCAGCTTGGCGTGGTGTTGCAGGAAACTTTTCTATTTGACGGGACGATCCGGGAAAATGTGGCTTTTGCGCGGCCCAACGCTTCGGAACAGGAGATTCTAGCCGCGTGCCAGATCGCACGCGTCGACGAATTCGCGGAGTCATTCGAAAACAAATACGACACGGTCGTTGGCGAACGCGGCGTGAAGCTTTCCGGCGGGCAGAAGCAACGCGTTTCGATCGCGCGTGCGATTCTGGCCGATCCGCGCATCCTGATCCTCGACGAAGCCACGTCCAGCCTCGATTCAGAATCGGAGGCGCTGATCCAGGAGGGCCTGCGTTATCTTATGCGCGGCCGCACGACGTTTGTGATCGCGCACCGACTCTCCACGATTCGACGCGCGGAACAGATTCTTGTTGTCGAGGCAGGGCGCGTCATCGAGCGGGGCACGCACGAAACACTCTACGCCCTCGGCGGCCGTTACTACGATCTTTACACCAAGCAGCACGCCGTTGAAGCCAACCTCTTTTTGGCGCCGGGGGAAGGCGACTTGGAGGATTCCAGCGGCGCGGAATTCCAGGGCGGCGGAAATGGACGGGGCGGCGCCGCCGTGCCCGACGCCATCCGCATCATTCGCGGACAATCCAGCTAATTGGACATTCCAAAACCAAGCGAGTGAATTTGCAGGGTGACTTGTGACCGGTGACTCGTGACTGGTGACTGATGATTGGTAAAACTCCGCAAAGCATCATCGGTTTTATTATTGGTGGCGAAAAGCAATTCTGACCGCCGCGGCTGGTCGATTTGCCAGCAGGGTGCGAGTGCCGTTCCAGACGAGTTGAGCCCCGGCAAGAATAGCGATCATGGCGACAGCGAGTTTCAGTTTTCGCGCGGGAACATAGCGCGCTAGTGCGCACCCGAATACGACGCCGGGCACTCCGCCAGCTAACAACTGGAGGAGCACCGGAGAATTAATCGCGCCAAACTTCCAGTGAAATGCCCCACCGATGGCGGCCAACACCAAGCCAAAAATCAGATCCGTGCCAACGACCTGCGGAGTGGTGATCTCCGAATAGTTCAGGAGCAGAACGCTGCCGAGCGCACCGGCTCCGGCGGAGGAGAACCCGTATTCGACGCCGATAGGCAGCGCGAGCCAGGGCAACCAGCGGGAATTTTTCTGAGCGAAACCTGGATTTTGCGCGCGCGGAACGAACGTCACGCTTGAAGTTACGGCAAGCATGATTCCGAGCAGAATGATGACAACTGGATTTCCTCCCTGATTTCCGAGGAAGTGGAGCACGAATGTGCCGAGCAGTAGGCCGGGGATCGCTCCGAGCAGTAGCAGCCACAAATAACGAGCGTGAAAGTTTCTTCTGAGGAGATAGAACGGGGCGGCAATCAGGCGCAACACGCCCGCGAAGACAAACGCCGTGCCCACGGCCTCACCGGCCGTCAGTCCAACGATTAATACCAGAGCCGGAACCGTGAAGCTGCCGCCGCCAATTCCGGTCAGACCTACAGCGAGTGCGATTAGAAAACCTATGAAGAAGTTCATCCCTCAGCTCGTTTCGAGAAAGTGTGAATGCCGCATTCGAGTTTTGTTCCGCCCCAGCGCCCCGATCTCGGATTGTTGGGATCAGCCGGCAACGCGGTGCAGGGCTCGCAGCCGATGCTGAGATAGCCTTCGTCGTACTGAGGCAGATGGCTGATGCCGTTCTCACGCGTATAGTTCCAAACTTGTTGCCAATTCCAGTCCGCGAGCAGACTCACCTTCCATAAGATTTTGCCGGTGGGGAGACGATGAAGCTCGACTTTCTTGAGGTTCTTGCGCGTCGGGGATTGCTCGCGGCGCAGTCCGGTGAACCACACGTCGAAGGGTTCGAGCGCGCCTAGTAGTGGATCGACTTTGCGCAGCTGGCAGCAGCGAGTCGGCTCGGCTCGGTAGAGAATGCCAAATTCTGATTCCTGCTGAGCCACAGTTTGCACGGGCAAGACGTTCACGAGATTCAGCGACCATTCCTTGGCAAGCCGGTCGCGGTATTCGTAGGTTTGCGGGAAATGATAGCCAGTATCCAGAAAAAGTACAGGGACGCCTGGGATGCGTTTGCGCAGGAAATGCAAAACGGTCATATCTTCCGCTTGAAAGCTACTGGTGAAACAGACGCGCGCGTTTTCATTGGCGGCGAGCACAGTGTCCAGGACTTGCTCGGGCGCGAGATTCTCGACGGATTCGGCGATGTGGTCTACGTTCATTCAATTCACCTTTTCCTGATGCTTTCGAGGTTCGACAACCCAATGGGATTGCGCGAGCGAAAGGACATGCCGGCTGGTTAGTTCCTCGTCGGCGAAGAGTTCCGGCGCGTTGGCCAAGTCGAAAAAGCGATTGCCGAATTCCGTGGCGAGGCCTTGTTTAGTTTTTTCGGCGAGAACGTCACCCGAATAAAGCACGATGAGCCCGGCAGACTGTGCCACGCGAACCGCGTGGGCAAGGTTGTCTTCGGAAAATCCGGGGTGGCTTAGATGCAGGGTCTCGAATCCAAGGTCGAAGAGGAGACGTTCGAGGCGCAGCGCGAGGGCCGCGCGACCTTCGAGCAAGACAACTGCAGGATAATGGCCGTGACGAGCGTATCGTTCTTCGGGCGCAACTGGTAATTCGTCCGCCTCGTTGGAAGCTTCGTCGTTTTCACCAATGATCGCCGGGGCGGGCACGTCTTCTTGAATCATCCCCGCACCCACCGTTGCGTTGGTGACCGCGTCGATCAAAATGAAGCTGCCTGTGGTGCGGTTACTCGAGTAAGGGTCGAAAAACAGTGGCACATGGGCCTCGAACTCCACGGAACCGATTTCGTTCATCTCCAATCGAGCGGCGGGCTCGTGCGCCAGAGTATTGACGTTGACGCGGTGGCGAATGTGCAGAGCGCGAATTTTCGTCTGCAGAGCGGTGTGCTTCACGAGATAAGTGCGGCTCAAATCG
>JBGPIX010000030.1:0-24466 GCA_041485085.1 Candidatus Acidiferrum sp. | reverse complement strand
TGGAGCAAGCAGGAAGCCAGGCACGTCCACTTAAAGGTTAAGGGGAGGACGGATCAGCAGAAGGTTTACTCCACTTTGGGTCTGTCGCGCTGCCGACGGCGCCATGGCGGTCAGCGGCATGCAAAACGCCGTCCGAGTCGCGGAAAAACGAACGGCGTCCGGTGCGGCCGTACTGCAATGGAGTTGCGGACAACTCGTATTTTGCCGGCGCGCCAAGTGTGCTCGCTCCTAGAATAACGTAGCGAATGTTGTAGCCGCTTTTCATTCCGTTCGCGAGGTCGGAGTCGAGGAGCCCCGCGGCCTCGCCATTTGGCGCCCCGTGAAGGGGCGGGCCCAGGTTGGCCAAGGATTCGGGCAGGCGCAAATATTTGTTGCGGTAGGCTTCGATAGCGCCGGCAACTTTGTTCACAGACTCGACCGCGTTCCGCTCCGTCGTTTCTATTTCAGCGGCATCCCATTCCACTTCCAGAGCAGGAAGATCCAGGAGCAGCAAACCAAGGGAGAGCAGCTTCCACTCGCCGTCTTCGCGAACGAAGCCCATGACAACTTGGTGAACGTTTTCCCCAGTGGAATCGGTGGCGTCGCGGAGTTCCATCGGAAGAAATGCAATGTTGTCGCGAAGTTCGGCGCCGCCGATTTGCATCTCCGTGGTGACTTCGGGAGTTTGGCAGCGAACGATAGGGCGGCCGGCGGGGTTCGCCGAAGCTGAGGATTTGCCCGGTTCATTCAGAAGCACGAAGCGCTTCATTAACGCGACGCGAGCCGGTGGCGACATACGGGAAAACGCTTCCTTGTTGCGAGCCGTGAGAAAACGGACAAACTCGACTTGGTTCTGGGAGCAGGTTGCAGAGAGCACGGCTTTTAACGCGGCACTGGGCCCGCCACTGCTTATTGTTTCGCTCGCTGCGCTCGCGGAGCTTTCGCTGGGTTTGGAACTGGATTCCTGTGAAACGGCATTCGCCGCTACGAGCAGAAGAGAGCAGCTCAGGAAGAAGACTCGCCGGCGGATGTTCGATTTCTGCAATTCCACGTCAATCCTTTGCCAGAGTTAGAATCGCCGCCAGATTCTGCGTGAAACTCGAGCGCGGCAGAACTTCATCGCATCCCGCCGCCCGCGCTTGAGCTGCCAGTTCCGTTTGCACGTGCGACAGGAAGCCGACCACGCGCACGTCCTTGCGTGTCTGCCGCAACTTTTCAATGGCCGCGATTGGCTGGCTCCGCGCGTTCAAGTCCACGATGACGAGTTTCGGTTCGCTGGCCATCAGTCCCATGAACGCATCGCCGTTCGTCGCCACTTTCACTTCCACGCCGAGCTGCTTGGCGGTTTCCGCCAGTTTCATCTGGAAGAACAAATCATCCATCAGCGCTACGACTCTTCCCATTTCGCTCCGTCTCTTCGCTTAGACCGCTCTGTTATTATGCCTCGTTCTTCCCAACGGCGCCTGCTCCCCGGTAAGATGCAGCTTCGCACCAAAACGATGAGCGCCCATCCCGAAGACGAACGCCTTGCTGCTTCCGGTCCTCGTGACGTGACGCTCTATACCCGTCCGGGATGCCATCTTTGCGACGAAGCCAAGTCCGCCATTGCGCCGCTCTTGCGCGAATTCGGTGCAGTCCTCCGCGAAGTGAATATAGATGCCGATTCTGTCCTGAAGGAGCGCTACGGCTGGGATATTCCTGTGATCTTCATCGGCCAGAAGAAAGCGGCGAAGCATCGCGTGGATCTCGAGCAGTTCAGGCGGCAGCTCCAAGATGTCGGGTTTAGCTAAAATCTAGAACTAATATTTCGTGGTAGAGAATCAGCGGCCTAGTGGCTGCCACCGGCTTGGTGCGCGCCGACGGTTTCGTCCGGTACCGCGCCCTTACGGCCCTTGACGCGGTCGTACACGCTGACTTGGCTGACGGAACCAAGCGCTTCGTTGTAAAACGTTGGAACGCCCAGCGCCGTGCGCAGCTCCTCGTTGAACTTTCGGAGGTTTTGCAGATGCGTCGCGAGCGCCGGCAATTTCAGTCCTTCATCGGTAAGCAGAAATTTCTGATAGCCAGCGTCCCACAACCGCGTGAACTGTCCCTTCAGCATAATGGTGGGAATAATGGTCATCTGGTAGAGCTCGTCGGTGCCTTTGCGAAACTCCGCGCCGCTGCCGTACTTTTCCACGCGTACCACGCCGCGCGTGCTGCCCACGGCAAAGCCCAGTGCCGCCAGGCTCTCGATTGCTCTTGGTGAGAACTTCTCTTCGACATTCCACATAATGGCTTCAGAGTACGATGCCCGTCGCGCCTCTGTAAAGGCCGACAGGGAATGAAGATTGCTTACGCGTCGGAGTGTTCTCTTGTTCCGCGATTAGCGTGATCGCCGCGGAAGTCCAACCGGTCCTCACCACTTCCTTTGGTAAGGCACCACTTCGCCGCACACAGCCGTATTGTTTGCTTTGGAGACGATGGAAATGACCAAATAGATGCTTTCTTCTTTCTTGCGATTCAAGGTGGGATGGCCTTCGACCGAAAAAGAAGCCTTCCCGCTTGCCGTTTTCAAAGTGGACTGGCCATAGGAGAGTCCGGGGATCTGTTGTTTCTCCTTTGTCCACGGGACTCCGAGCAAGGCAACGGAATCCAGAGGATAGCTTCCCTGATAGGTATACGGCACGGTTCCGACCAGCCGGTCGCCTTGCTCCGAAAATTCGATGTTTCCGAAACTGCAAACGGATTTCGCCGCCGGCGGTGGTGTTACTGGAACGGTGTTTCCGGGTGGCGCGCTGGGCACTTTCGCGTCTGGACCAGCGGTTGAAGCCAATCCGGTCAAATTGAATTCCACACTAATCGTGGTATCCACTTCCACGGAACGCCCGTTCAAGAGGGTGGGCCGGTAGCGCCATTGCTTTACAGCGGTCATGGCGGATTGCAGCAACAAAGGGTGCCCCGAGATGACGTCGACTTCCCGAACTGCACCAGCCTTGCTGATAATGGCGTGCAATCGCACCGTGCCCGCTACATGCGCCTGAGTGGCCAGCGGGGGATACGCTGGGTCCACGCGCTTGATGAGTCTTGCCGCCTGCACCTGGCCGCCCTGCGGGACGGGCTTGTTGCTGTTGGTTGTTTCCGTTGCCGGCTTGACTATCGGCGGGGGACCGACTGGCGCAACGGGAATGCTGCCGCCGCCGCTCGGTTTCTCCGCGACGGAAAATTCCGGCATGGGGTGACTCTGCGCAAAATCTGGTTTCAGTCTCAGCGCCTCGTGATACTCGGCAATGGCTCCTTCACGATCGCCCTTCTTGTACAGCGCGTTGGCAAGATTGTAGTGCGCTTCGCCGTCTTGGGGATTCAGCCGCGCAAACTCTCGATACTCTGCCGTCGCACCATTGAAATCACCCGCTCGGAAGAGCGTGAGGCCGAGAGCGTTATGCGCACCAGCGTCGTTTGGGCGCTCGCGGAGTACTTCTCGAAATTCGGTCGCCGCATTATTCAGATCGCCCTTGTCTCGGAGCGCGATTCCCAGGCTAAGATGCGCAGCGGGGTATTCTGGCCTTGCGCGGATGGCTTCGCGATATTCAACGACGGCGCCATCGAAATTTTTCTCGGCGCGAAGCGTCTCTCCCTCTCGATAGTGAACTTCCGAATCGCCAAGCGCCGCGCGCCGGATTTCGTAGGCGCGCGCACCCCAGATCGCAATTCCTAGGGCAGGAATGGCGAGAAGAGCGAGCCAGACGCGCCGATCGGGGCGTGGATGAATATCATCATTCTGACGCGCAGATAGTCCCTCCGTGACCGCTTTGTCGTGCCGCTGTAGCTCGGTTTCCTTTTTTTCGCGCTGGAGGTTTTCAAACGCCGTTTGTTCCCTGGCTCGACGCTCGGCCTCCTCTTGTTGATGCACCAGACGAGCCTTTTCCGCAGCCTCGCGCGCCACGCGTTCTTTCTCAGCGTTTGCCGCGGATTGCCGAGCCACTTCGGCCTTGGCCAGAGCTAACCGGTCCTGCTCGGCCCTTTCATGTGCCACTCTTTCTTTTTCCGCCTTCGCGGCGCGTTCCGCTTCTGCTTTCTGTGCGGCCACGCGCTCGGCTTCGGCTTTGGCTGCCTCCAGCCGGTCGGCTTCCGTCTTTGCGAGAGCCAAGCGCTCTTGGTCGGCCTTTTCACGATCAACACGCTCCCTTTCAGCGCGTTCGGCTTCTGCCTTTTGTGCGGCTTTGCGCTCCGCCTCCGCTTTCTCCGCAGCCTGGCGTTCGGTTTCCGCTCTTGCCGCAGCCAAGCGTTCAGCCTCCTCCGCATGCCGCTTTTTGAGGTTTTCATCCGGGGGAGGTGGCGGCGCTACAGCTTGCAGTTCAAATAACTGGCCCTCCTGCGAGCGCATGTAGAGAACCGGCGTGGCCCATTCCTGGCCAAACTCTTCCTTGAAGAGAGCTTTTCTCGATTCGCACACGGCGGCATCCACCGGGTTGCCTTCCGCCACCGCCCGATAAAACTCCAAAGCAAACACTTTTGCAGCGGCATCGCTGATCTCGAATTGCATGGCGATTACCGCGGGCACGCGTTGCTGGAGAAGACTCTGGGCTACGCCAGAAAATGGATCTTGCCGTGAACTGCGCGCGCCCTCGCACGCATTCAGCACAGCCAGCCGCAAGGAGCGATGATCGTGAAGTTGCATTCCCAGCATTTCGCCGCGCACGGGATAGGACATTCCTGTTTCATCCTCAAATTGCAGCACGCCATCCTGCGCCGCTTCGTCAAAGCCTCCATGGCCGATAAAGTGGAAAACATGAAACGGAGCGCCACGTGCCCGGAGCCTCAGCGCGTCAAGCGTGGCCGCAGGCAAACGCTCTAGAACCAATTGGCCGGCGCCCAACAAATCCCCCAGCGATTCCTGGAGCCGTTGCCATTCGCCTTCGGTGTCAAGCCGTTTCAAGTTTCTCGGGCTGGCGATCATGACCAGCACTCGCAGCGGTAACGCAACCCGGAGCGGTGCAATCCGCTGCGGAAGATCCAGGAAGCGAACGACGGGCGTTTCGCTCGAAGTAGTCAGGAAATGATTCTGGTTCGCGTCGTACAAAAACTCCCAGGGCAGATCGGCCAACGCCGGAACGTCTGTAAGACGCAGCCGAATCCGCAATCCATGGTCCTTGTCCGATGCTTGCTCCATGCTGCCGCGAAGCTGGGCGATCATTTCACCGGAGAAGATCGCCCCGAAGAGCTTGCCGCCAAATTCCTTTGCGGCCTGCAACTCGGGAGCGTCCACGCGTCGCATAGTGCGGCGGACCTGCCCGATGCGGCTCAAGAAATTGGCGACCTCAATCTCCGTAAAGGGGAGTGCAAACTCCGTCGTGGCTTGGCCGGTTGGCGCGTTCAGCAAACGAACGCGAAACTTGTCCCCTGCCGGTTCAATCTGCAAATCGAAATCGTCGTACTTGATGGGCACGGCTCATTTACCCGCGGGACTCTTCTTCCACGTAAGGTTGATCTTGAAGTTGGCTTCGCCTGCCAGTTTGGCGATGATCGCCCCCGACTCCGCGCTCATTTTCACGCCGAATTCGACGGCGACCTCGTCAGGCGGTTGCGCCAGAGAGCGAAGCTCATTGAGGATTCCCTCCGCGGCACTGCGCACGCTTTCAAGCGCGGCCTCAAAAGTGTTATTCGCTGCGGCAAGCACATCCGCGGGAGCCAAACCGCGCATCACGCGGCCCGGCGCCTCCGCCGCGTCTACTTCGACCGCAAGGAAGCCGCCATTTTTCAGGGGGAATTTTGCGAGTTGGGACATTTGCACCCTCTACTGGTTGCGTCGCGCGTCAACGGTTCGGAAAAACGACTGTTGTATTCTTCATAATTACCCCGAGAATACTCCTTCCTCTTGTCCTGGGCAACGACGACCATTCTGCACTTTCGATGCATTCGCCTTAGGCGAAAAACGACAGGCTGTGGCTTCAAGCGGCATCCTGGTAAGGTTCTGCGCCATTGTGCGTAACTAAGAATTGTGACTTTGACGCCCCTCTCGTTTCACAAATGGGTTAAATGCCCCGATATATCTAGGGGCTAGGCTGATGCATCCAATTCGGAGTAAAATGGTCGGATATCCCTTGCGTATTTGGCAGGGAGGAGAGACACAGGTTTAGTCGTATGGCTACCATAGGCCACATCGCCGCATCTCCTCGCGAATCAAAGGTTCAGGAGGGGGCTCAGCCGGGCCGCGCGGGGGAATCCCTGCTGGACCGGATTGGGAACACGCCCCTGCTGCGGCTGGAGCGCGTCGGTAGGGAATTCCCCAACGTGGAGTTCTGTGCCAAGGCGGAGTGGTTCAACCCAGGCGGCTCCGTGAAGGACCGGCCAGCGCTGAGCATGATTCAGGCTGGGCTTGCCAGCGGGGCACTACGGCCCGGCAAGACCATCATTGACGCTACCAGCGGTAATACCGGCATTGCCTACGCCATGATTGCCGCAGCTCTGGGTTATCCCGTCCAGCTCTGCCTGCCGGATAGCGCCTCCCACGAGCGAAAACGTATCCTTGCTGCGTTCGGCGCAGAACTAGTGATCACTCCCGGAGATGAGGGCACGGACGGTGCGATTCGCAAGGTTCACGAAATCGTCGCTGGAAATCCTGAGAAGTATTTTTACCCGGACCAGTACAGCAATCCCGCGAACTGGCAAGCGCACTATCGCACTACCGCCAACGAGATCTGGCAGCAGACTTCCGGACGCATCACGCATTTTGTCACGGGACTCGGCACCAGCGGCACGTTCGTCGGAACGACGCGGCGGCTTAAAGAGCTCAATCCCGCCATCCGCTGCGTGAGCCTGCAACCGGACGCTTCCTTTCATGGTCTGGAAGGCTGGAAGCACATGCCCACGGCCATTCGTCCGGCGATTTACGATGACACGCTCGCGGACGAAAATCTGGCAGTCTCCACGGAACATGCCTATCGGCTGGTGAAACGCCTTGCACGTGAAGAGGGCTTGCTCGTCAGTCCCAGCGCTGCTGCTGCGCTGCTGGGCTGTTTTCAAGTTGCAGCGGGAATCCCGAAGAACGCGAACGCCGTAATCGTCACCGTTTTTGCGGATTCCGCGTCGAAGTATTTGAACGAACGTTTTTGGGACGAAGAATAGCTATGGCCGACGCACCATCACTCTGGATCAGCGGGCATCTCGCGGAAAAAATTCGCGCGCATGGCGCGGAGACGTATCCGCATGAATGCTGCGGCGCACTGCTCGGCCGCGACTCGAATGTCACTACCCCACGCGAGATTCTGGGACTTTTTCCGCTCGTCAATCGGAGAGACGACTCGCCGCGCAACCGTTTTTCAGTTACCGCGCAGGATGTCCTGTCGGCCGAGAAAGCTGCGCGCGAGCAGGGTCTCGAAGTCGTCGGCTGGTATCATTCACATCCCGACCACCCGGCCCGGCCCAGCGAGTATGACCGCGATCACGCTTGGCCGTGGTACAGCTACATTATCGTGAGCGTGCAGAATGGGGCACCTCAAGATATGACCTCGTGGCGGCTGAACGACGACCGAGCGGAGTTTTCACCCGAGGGAATTGAAATTCGCCACCGTGCCGCAGTCTAGGCGGTGGTTTCAGCACAACGGAGAAATGAAATGCCTGTGAAAGTTATGATTCCGTCGCCGCTTCGCCCCTACGCGGGGAAGCGCGACTCAGCCGAATTCAATGCCCAGACCGTCGGGGAAGCGCTCGGCCATCTCACAACAGAATTCGAGGAACTGCGCAAGCATCTCTTCACCGAAGAGGGCAAGCTGCGCAGTTTCGTCAACGTCTATGTGAACGACGAGGATATTCGCTACCTTGCGAAAGAAAACACGCCCACGAAGGATGGCGATACCATCAGCATTATTCCGTCCATCGCCGGCGGTTGTATCTAGCGGTCCCGTTCGCGCCAAGATTTGTCATTCCGAGCCCGCCGTGGCGGGAGGAATCTGCTTTTTGCGCTCGATGATCGAATAACATCCTAAAGGAGTAGAGAAACACGATGGCCACAACCGCACAGCCGCAGACCGGAGCAAAACCGGCAGCGAGCCTTTCGAACCAGGAAATCCTTCGCTATAGCCGCCACCTCATCATGCCCGAAGTCGGCATGGAGGGGCAGCTCAAGCTGAAGAACGCCAAGGTGCTGCTCATTGGCACAGGCGGACTTGGTGCGCCGCTTGGTTTGTACCTTGCTGCCGCGGGCGTCGGCAAACTCGGCTTGGTCGACTTCGACGTCGTCGATTTCACCAATCTCCAGCGCCAGGTCACCTTCGGCACCAGCGACGTCGGCAAGTCGAAGAGCGAAGCCGCTCGCGCGCGCCTCTCAAATTTGAATCCGGACATTCAGATCCAATCGTTTGAAACACAACTGACCAGCGCCAACGCACTCGAACTTTTCAAGGACTTTGACGTCATCGTCGACGGGACCGACAATTTTCCCACGCGCTATCTTGTCAACGATGCCTGCATCTTGCTGGGAAAGCCCAATGTCTATGGCTCGATTTTCCGCTTTGAAGGACAAGCCACCGTTTTCGGCATGCCCGATGGTCCATGCTACCGCTGCCTCTATCCCGAACCCCCTCCGCCGGGGCTCGTGCCTTCCTGCGCCGAAGGCGGCGTTCTCGGTGTCCTGCCCGGGATTGTCGGCTCCATTCAGGCCATGGAAACCATCAAGCTCATTCTCGGCCGCGGCGACAATCTCATCGGCCGGTTGCTGCTGTTTGACGCCCTCGGCATGAAGTTCCGCGAACTCAAGCTGCGCAAAAATCCGAACTGCCCGGTGTGCGGCACGCATCCCACAATCACCAAACTGATCGACTACTACGAATTCTGCGGCGTGCGCGGCGAAGAAGCCCCCGGCCCCACCGTGCAAGTACCGGAAATTACTCCGCGCGAACTGAAGGCCAGGCTCGATCGCGGAGACGATCTATTCATTCTCGATGTGCGCGAGCCCCACGAATACCAGATCTGTAATCTCAAGGGGCATCTTCTCCCGCTTGGAGAGCTGACGCGGCGCGCCCATGAGCTGGATTCCTCGCGGGAAATTGTGGCCCACTGCCGTAGCGGCAAGCGTTCCGCAGAAGCCGTGGACTTCTTGCGCAAGGCGGGCTTTCGCAAGATCCTCAACCTGAAGGGCGGCATCCTAGCGTGGTCCGACGAGGTTGATCAGTCCGTTCCCAAGTACTGATTTGTCTTCATAGAAATTTGTTGCATGATGATCGTTTCTCGGGCTGAGCATGCCGCTCGTTATTTTTCCTTGTCGCTGCTCGGGAGTGTGGGCATACTCACAGTTGCTCAGGAGAATAAATGCCGGCCACGAAAATTACAGTCAATCACAACGGATCGATCCGTATAGAAGGCGAGTTCGAGATTTTTGATCCCGAAGGAAGGCCTTTTGGTTTGGCCGGCCGGACGACCATTGGGCTGTGCCGCTGCGGTCATTCGGCCAATAAGCCCTTCTGCGACGGCTCGCACAAAACCTGCGGGTTCACCGACACCGTGGCTGCTCGGGAGCTTCCTCCCCCAAAACCCAAGCTATAACTGTCGCTGGCACTCCCCACCATGTGTTTCAGATGTTGAGACTGTCTCAGCCTGAGACAGTCTGGATTTTCTGCTTGATACTGGCCATCCGCCCGGTAACTCTAACGAAACAAAAATGATAGCGTCCTAACCCGCGAAATGGGACTCTTCCCCGCGTCTCGCCGCCTTCTAGAAAATTCCCAGTTTTCCGCCGACGTCCAATAACTCATTTATTTTCAATCAAATACAGAAGTGATTTTTGGGCCAGAAAAGGTCACAAACTTGCAATCACTGGTAGTTGGTAGTTTTTCTTCGGCAATTGGGGGATTTCGTGGGCAGTTGGGGCAAGATGATCGGGTTTCTCCGCAGCGACCGCAATTCGGTCTCCGCGCAGAACTTCCATAGGCAAGCGCTGGTCGCTTCCGGTGCCGCATCCCTGGCCCTATTTCTAGCTATCGTCTTCTATCTGCGCCAAGTCAACGTTGCAGGCTCTCCACAAGGCTATCTATATCTTGAAGTTGGCGGCACTTTGCTTAGCTTCTTCTATGCCGCGATTGCCTTGGTCCGTTTCCGCGGCACTCACGACCGCACCGCGTTGATACTTGCCTTTGGATTCGTACTTTCTGGAATCATTGAAACTGTCGGTTGCTTTGGGCTAAACGACTCCCTGATCTCCGGCGCCCTGGCGCTATCTCGTATCCCCATGGGCTGGATGGTGAGCCGCACCTTGCTTGCTGTTCTATTGCTCGCTGCTATTGCCGTCGAGCGCTACATGCCTACCGCCCGGCAGCCCAGCAAGGAAACAGCGGCCGCTTTGCTGGTCGTGGCGCTTGCTGCCTACCTGACGAGCGCCGCGTTTCTCGCCGCGCCCGCCGCACCGGTTGCGCACGCCGCAAATCTGCTGTCGCGTCCTTGGGATCTGCTTCCCGGCGCGCTGTTCTTGGTCGCCGCCGTGTGTTTTCGCCAGCGACTCAAGAACGACAAGGATAAAAAGGGCTCCGCAAGTCTTTTCGATCACTCGCTCTTCATCGTGGCTTCGCTCAATGTCGTTTGCCACGTGGCAGCGGCATTTTCCCGGCAACTTTTCGATGGCCCATTTTTTCTCGCGGAACTGAGCAAGACGTTCAGCTACGTCGTTATGCTTTCCGGTGCGTTGCTGGATCAGGCGCGTCTCTTCGAGCAAGTGCGCTCGATGGCTGTGACGGATCCGCTCACAGGGTTGGCAAACTATCGCCGCCTGATCAGCGTTCTCGAAGCAGAACTTGACCGTTCGCGCCGCACGCAGCGCCCTTTCAGCGTCGTGCTACTCGATATGGACGGCCTCAAAATCATCAACGATCAGTACGGCCATCTGACCGGCAGCCGCGCCCTGGTGCGCATCGGCAAGATTCTGCGCAATCATTCCCGCGCGATTGACACCGCTGCGCGCTACGGCGGCGACGAATTCGCTTTGGTACTGCCGGAAGCCGGTAAGGATATCTCCTCGCGCGTGGTCTCTCGAATCCGCGAGCGTCTTTCCTCCGAGCCGGAACATCCCGCGCTGGCCGTCAGTGCGGGGGTCTCGGCGTTTCCCGAGGATGGCGACACGCCCGAAAAACTTCTTGGCGCCGCCGACCGCGCTCTCTATGCCATGAAACACCATGGCCGGAGCAGCGTTCAAAATCTCGCGCGCATCGCCGCGTGCCTGTGAGGATGAATAAGACTATGCCTCGCGGGAAAAAATTTGTATTTCACCGGGCCGAACGGCGCATTCCGATGGAAATCCCCGTTCAGATTGACGGGCATCGTCAGGCGCCGGGCTCGGAATCGACTTTTACTGAGAATGTGAGTGCGCGTGGCGCGCGTGTCGTAAGTGTGCGCCGCTGGGAACAAGGCGAACCATTGGTATTCGCCTCGCGCACTGGAGAGTTTCGCTCCCCGGCCCGGGTTGCTTACTGCCAACCATTGCAAGGCGACGGCTTTGCGATTGGCGTGGAGTTCCTCGAGCCAAAAGGGCGATGGGTTGTTCAATCCCCAAGATAGCTTGACCTAAAACGGCGAGCGGAGAGGAGGGAAACGCTGGAAAAAAAGAAGACAGTTAACTTGCGCAAAAGTTTCAAGAAGGCCTGAAACGCCTGGTAGATCCGTGAGGAACTGCCAGGCGTTTCATCTTTTCGGCCGTATGTTTGAACGAGAGCGACATAACACCAAAGTCCGCAGCACTCATAGGTCGGATATCTCGAGCTTGGTATCCGCGCCCTTCCAAGCCTCGCTAAATTGCAGTTCCACCCACGCCGCGTCCGCTTCGCGTTGCAGCACCCTCAGACTTTGCATTAGTCCGAACAGCGACCGAGGATTCCGAGGATTTTGTCGTAAGTCTTCGCGGAACACCTGCTCGGCCTCGGCTGCCTTTCCTGCTGATAGCAGCGACGCACCCAGCGATTCTCGAACGGGGTAAAACCATTCGGGGGGCTCGTTGTACCGGAATCCGTCCTCGATCTGAACCGCGTTCGACCAGAACTGGATAGCGCGCCCGCTTTCCCCCTTCGCCGAGGCGATCCGGGCATCCAGGATACTTGCAGCTAGATCCAGGAAGTCTCGTGCTTTATTGTAGTTCATCCCGAAGTCCTGCTCCGGCGATGTTTTTCCGCGCACTGTCTCCAGCACTTTCCGCTCAACCTCCGCCACTTCAACATTTCCCGTGGCCGCCGATGCGCTCCCGCGGGCAAAATGCCAAAGTGCATTGGTCATGGTCAGCTTTGCATCCGGCGGGGTGGTCCTCAAGATTTCATCCCAGCGATGAAAGCGCACCAGAACGAGGATTGGCGTCGGTAGATAAGTTTCCGACTCCGGCATTTTGCCAACGAGCGGCTGGATGTGGGCTTCCAGCTCGTCGGCAGCCTGCTTTGCAGCGGCGAAATTTCCGGCCATCGACTGGGCAGCCGACAGGAAGTGGAGATTGTGGCTGTAGTAGAGAAAGTCGTAGATGCCGCCTGTCAGATGGCTCTGCTGCAAATATGGTCCATCCACCTGCGCTGCCACTGCGTTGCTTCTTGCGGCTTCGGCATAATCTCCCGTGCGGATGTAGATGTGTGCGGGCATATGCACCAAATGACCGGCCCACGGCACCATTCCGCCCAGCCTTGCCGCGCTTGGCAGAGCCCGTTCCGCATAGGGAGACGCTTCGAGCGCATGAATGTAGTAATGATTGGCGCCCGCATGATTCGGGTTTCGCTTCAGCACGGATTCTAATACTCTGACAATCTCTTCGGTTCCCTCCGCTGGCTTGCCATCCAGCGACCATAGCTTCCACGGATTCAAATTCATCTGGCTTTCTGCATAGAGCGTTGCCGCGTCCAAGTCGTCCGGATATTTCTGCGAGAGCGTCTTCATGGCCGCCGCGAAATCCAGAGATAATTTCCGGTAATTCGGTGATGCATCTCCTGAGTAGCGCTTCGCAAGGGCTGCCACGTAGTCTTTCTCAATCTGGGGCGCGTGCTCTGCGAGTTTTTCTGCCTTTCGCACTGTTTCGTACGCGAGTTTTTCGCGTTCTGCGTCTACATCTAAGTTGTAGTTAGGGCCCGCAGCCAGCGCGATACCCCAAAGCGGCATTGGCGAGGTGGGATCAAGTTCCGCTGCACGCTGAAATGCTCGCGCAGCGCCTTCATGGTTGAAGCCGTAGAAAAGTGTGATCCCCTGATCGAAATAGCCCTGCGCCTCTCCACTCTTCGTCAAGATCGCGTGATGTTGGCGCCCGGCCGCCGTCAACGCAAGATCCAGTGGAGGGCCCATAGTTTTCATGGATTGTGCCGCCGCATTGGCGGAACCAAGAAGTGCCACGATCAATAGTGCAACTGGTGGGCGCATGGATACCTCTTGTAAAGAAATTTGGAATGGGCCAGGAAATTCGTCTGGAGCATGGTCGAACTGAGTGGAGTATATCGCAGCTCAATTCCACGCCACAGACTGTTCTCTGAAGCAAGCCGGTTGCGCGGCTTTATCCCGATCGTCTTTTCTTGAGGACATCCTCGTAGACGTGAATCGTATTTTCGACCATACGGCCTGCGGAGAACCGCTGCTGCACTTCGTGGCTGCCCGCCTCGCCGAGATTCTTTCGCAGCACTTCATCATCGAGCAGTCGCAACATCATGCCCGCAAACTCCTTGCCGTTGGGCTCGGCGACCAGCGCGGTTCGCTCGGCATCCACTACTTCGCTCAAGGCCCCGCGCTTCGTCGAAATGCAAGGCAAACCCGCGGCCATCGCCGCTTGCAGTGCCGTTCCAAGACCTTCGAATTCCGAGGGAAAGACGAATGCATCGAGCGCGGCATACACTTGCTCGACGTCATTCACGAATCCGGGGAACAGCACCGCTTCCGTTTGACCAAGTTGTTTTGCGAGCGTTTCCAACTCCGCGCGGCACGCGCCGTCCCCTGCCAGCAAAAGGCGCGCCTCCGGATGCCGTGCCCTCACTAGTGGCAGCGCTTCGATCAAGTGGCGTTGTCCTTTTTCTGGCACAAAAACGCTGACGCATCCAAACAAAAATTCGTTTTCTCGCACACCCCAGTGCTTCCGCGCGCTGCTTCGTTGCTCCGAAGTTCGTAATGGAAAGATCTCCACGCCTTCATTCACGATGAAAATTCGGTCTGCCACGATGCCTGAATCGATCAGACTTTGCGCCACATCTTTGCTATTCGCCACGAACCGTTCCACCGCTCGGTACCGTGCCTGCGACACACTATTCTTCTGAAGCGGGAATCCGATTCGGCGCGACAGCAGCAGCGGAACTCGTTTGTGCGCCCTCGCCATCCATGCCGCTGTCAACGCGTGTGGCTCATTCAGATGAACTATCTCAAATCGCCCACGAGCGATCAGTCTACGCATCGTGAGGGCCGCCCACGCGCGCAAACCCAATCGCGCCACTTGATGAACCGTGATTCCCGCTTCCGCCGCGCGCCTCGCCAGCGGCGAATCCTGCGCCGCCAAAAGCTCGACCTCATGTCCGCGCTTACGCAATCCAACCAGCGTCAGCAATGCTTGGCTCTGCCCGCCGCGCCATTCCCGCTCCAGATCCACGTACAGCACTCTCATGGCGTTCGAACTTTCCCCGCGCGCTGCTCCTCCTCGACCAACTTCCCAAGCTTCTTGAATTTCAGCCAGGTGCTGCGCGCCGCCATCCGCGAGATCACCCAACCGCGCGACCTGTCGAGAATCCCGAGGTGCAGCACATAGCTGTTGAACCAGTTCCAGGGTGTGGCCAGCCACATCGCGGCGCGCCAACTGCGCTTTCCGGCAGCGTACATTTGCTGCGCTGCCAGCGTGGTGTAGCGCTCCACCTTCTCCTCGTGTTCGGTAAAGGAGCAAATCGTGTAATGGAGCAAGTCTCCGCCGAGAGGTCCAGGCTCGCCCTTAAACTGCAGCGACTCGTGGACGATTCCGGAAAAACGCGCCGCATCGCGCCGGAACAGGCGCCGCTGCCGATCGGGATACCATCCCGAGTGATCGATCCAGCCGCCCACGTACCAGGCTCGCCGTGCAAATTCGTACACTGCATAACCCGGCTCTTTTTCCTTCCACGCGAGCAACGCTTTGCGCAGTTCAGGGCTCAGCTCTTCGTCGGCATCCAGCGACAGAATCCAATCGTTGCTAGCGGCCGCCGCCGCCGCATTTTTCTGCTCCGCATAATTTGTCCACGCTATTGTGATTACCCTTACGCCGAACTCCCGCGCAATCTCCACTGTACGATCCTGGCTTCCACAATCCACTACTACAATTTCGTCGGCGATCCCTGCAAGCGACTTCAACGCGCGCGGCAGGTTGTCTTCCTCATTGAACGTAATCAGGCAGGCGGAAAGGCGGTTCATCAGACTCCGGCTATTGTGGAATCGGGGCTAGTATCTCACAAGGCCAATCTTGGGAGTCGAAGCAGGATAAAACCGCTTCGTGGAGCAGCGAAATTCGCCTACTTTGGCTGGAAATTCACGCGAATCAAGCTCACACCGATTCGAAACTCGGTACCGTCCTGCAACATGGCTGCGCGCACCCGCTCTTCGTCGTAGAAAGTTCCGTTGGTGGAATCCATGTCCTTCAGATTGATGTACGTGTCCCGCACTTCCAGCAGACAGTGATGCCGTGAAATTTCGGGATCATTCAGCGGAATGTCCGCGCCTTTGCGCCCCAACACGACCCGCGGCTTGCTGAGTATGTGGCTCTCGCCCTTCGAAGGGCCCGTCAAAATGCTAAGCACGACCTTCAGTTTTTCAGGCAGCCGAATTCCGGGATCGGCCGGTGGCAATTGCACGTTAGAACTGCTGGCATCCGCCCGTGCAAACGACGGCAGCGGAGACATCACCACTGTAGAGTCCACGCGCCGCTTGATCTCCACGATCGTGTTCTTCCCGCATTTCGAGCACTTGAACTGCACTTTCGTGTGCCCGCCGAACTGCCCATCCTTCAGCAAATGTTCCGTGCCGCAATGAATGCAAGCTGTCTGCATACTTCAAAATTAACACCATCCGAAGGGCCAAGTTGCGCGCCGGGCTTTTTTTGGTCGGAAAGGTCAATCTCCGCCGTTGCGCCCGCAACCGCGCTCTCCGGACCCGCCAGCGGCCGGAATCTTATGCTACGATTACAAGCTCCATACCACCCAGGAGAGCGTGTGTGTCCGATCATATTTCGCGAAAAGAACTGAAGCAGGACCGAATCAAGGAAACCATCGAGCACGGCGCCGAAGCCGTGATCTCGCACGGGCAGTTCACGCTCATTGTCGTGATTGTCGCTCTGGCCGCGGCCCTCGGCTA
Organism: Candidatus Acidiferrum sp.; assembly: GCA_041485085.1. Classification (GTDB taxonomy): domain Bacteria; phylum Acidobacteriota; class Terriglobia; order Acidiferrales; family UBA7541; genus Acidiferrum. The sequence continues at coordinate 8,209 of JBGPIX010000030.1, read as the reverse complement.
TGGCGGCTGGCGTCTTTATATCGATCGCCAGACCGTGGAAGCGTCCACCGCCTTCGATACCGGTATGAAGGCTTACCAGGGCCGCATCGCCCCGGCTCCAGATCCCAACGAACCCAATGAGCCCGTCTATCCCGATGAGCCCACACGCGTCCAGGATGCTTTGCAAAAATTCACCAAGGTTGCCGACAAATATCCCAGCACCAATCCCGGAAAACTCGCGCGCTACTACACCGCGCTTTGTCTTGAGGATCTCGAGCGTCACAATCAGGCGCTCGAAGAATTAAAGAAGATCACCGGCAGCAGCGACAAGGAACTCGCAGCCATGGCGCAGTATCAGATGGCCACCATATACGCCCGCACCGGCAAGCCTGACGATGCTGTTAAGACGTACCGTGCCTTGGCGGATAAACAGAGCGCTCTGGTACCGCGGCCGCTGGTGCTGCTGGAACTTGCCGGCCTCCTTCGCAATTCGAACCCCAAAGAGGCCGCCAGCATCTATCAACAGATCAAAAAAGATTTCCCGGATACTCCCATTTCGGATCAAGCCGATCGCGGCCTGGACACTCTCTCGCCGAAATCCTGATCCATCCCGCGCATAAGCATTCGCGCGGATTAGCCGGAATATGACGGAGCGGCCCATCGAACTAGTCCCCACTCCTGCTCCCTGGGCGATGCACGCGGAACAGTCCCGTGGCCGGCGCTTTCCCGAACACCCTCATCCTTATCGCAGCGATTACGCTCGTGACCGCGATCGCATCATTCATTCCCGCGCCTTTCGCCGACTGGAAGCCAAGACGCAAGTTTTCACCACGCGCTATTCGGATCATTTCCGCAATCGCCTGACGCACACCCTGGAAGTTGCGCAGATTGCACGCACCGTCGCCGCAGCTCTGGGATTGAACACCGAGCTTGCCGAAGCGCTCGCCCTCGTCCACGACATCGGCCATCCGCCGTTCGGCCATGCCGGCGAACGCAAGCTGAACGAACTGATGCGCGCGCACGGCGGCTGTTTCAATCACAATCTGCACGCGCTCCGCATCGTCGAACAGTTCGAGCAACGCTACCTTGACTATCCCGGCTTGAATCTCACTTTCGAAGTTCGCGAAGGCATCATCAAGCATTCGCGCGACTATTCCGCTGCGGAATTCCCGCAGCTTGCCGAATATCTTCTCGATTTGCGTCCGCCCCTCGAAGCTCAACTCATCGATTGGGTCGACGAAATTGCCTACAACACTGCCGATATCGACGACGCCCTCGAAGCCGAGCTGCTCGATCTCCCACTCTTGCGCAAGGCGGTTGGTTTTTTCGGCGAAGCCTACGCCCAGGTCGAATCCGCCCATCGCGGCGCCCGCGAAAAACTCATCTTCAACGAAGCCCTCAAACACGTCTTGGACGCGCTGGCCACCGATCTCATCGAAACCACCGAGCAGCGAGTTCTCGCCTCCGCCGCCTCATCGGTTGATGACATTCGCCGCGCCCCGAAGCGCTTCGCCGGTTTCAGCGATACCGCAACGGCGCAAAACCGCGAACTCAAACGTTTCTTGTTCGCGCATATTTACAATCATCCCGCTATCACTGACGACCGCGACCGCTCCGTGAAGTGCCTGGAAGAGCTTTTCGCTTATTATCTAGGCAGCGCCGGCTCGATGCCCGTTTCCTACGAAGAGCTCGCGCAAATAGAAGCGCGCCACGTCATTGTTTGCGATTACATCGCCGGTATGACCGACCAATTCCTTCTTCGCCAGCATCACGAGCACTTCGGCGATTCGGGCCACGAAAAATCGGCGATGCCTCAATGACGATGGGAGCAATCCTCTGCCAAAGGTGAACGAAATCCTGGATGTCCTCGAGAAAATGTACGGGCTGCAACACGCCGCCGGTCCCACGGATCCTTACGAAATGATCATCTACTTGAATTGTGGTTATCCCGCTAGCGACGCGTCGTGTTCGAAAGGGTTTGACGCTCTGAAGCGGGAAGTGGGGCTGGCCCCGAAAGAGATTCTAGCGGCGCCAAAATTAAAACTGGTGAAGTTGTTGCGGCTCGGCGGAATCGTCCCGGAGTTGCGCGCGGATCGATTAAAAGAAATCGCCCGCAAAGTGAAGGCTGAATTGGGCGGTGATCTCAAGGCCGTTCTAAAGAGTTCGATGCGGCAAGAAAAAAAGCAAACAGACAATGGCATTCGCGGCGCAAAAAAAGTCCTCCAACAGTTTCCTGTCATTGGTGAGCCCAGCGCTGAAAAAATCCTGCTGTTTTCGAGGTTGGCGCCCGTGGCCGCCGTGCCTTCCGCGAATGTCGAAGTGACAGCGCGCCTGTGGTATGGCAAAGCTGGAAAGAACTACGCCGCGGATTACCGCGCCGCCCGCGAAATCTTGAACTCCGGATTGGCGCAGACCTTTGAGGCCCGGCAAAGGGCCTACTTGCTGCTGAAAAAACACGGCCAGCAGACTTGCAAGCGGTCTCACCCGAAATGCGAGCTCTGCCCGCTGACCGCCCAGTGCGCCTATATTCAGCTCCAGGCTGCGGACCGTAACGTCGTCTAATCTCGAATTGACGCGAGGGATTTGCCCCACTTTCCCGCTATCGAAAAAGCGGGGCAATCCATCGCCACCGCGGAATTCAGACAGTTAGCGTTCAACTCTTAGCGCCGAAACTAGAAACGAATAAATGGTCCGAAGGCCAAGCGCACATTATGATGCGTGCCTCCCGCGAAGTAGATCTCATCACCGGCCTCGAGGCGCAAACCCACCGGTCCGATATGTCCTTCCAATCCCGCTCCCGGATAAACCGCCCCGCTTACGTTGTTCGCGCGTAGATTATCGACTGAACTCACGAACCCCGCCACGCTGGCAGGCCGCGGATCCAACCGGAAGTTAACAAATCCTCCCTTCAACGTAACGAAAGGCCGTATTGCGCCATGGCCTGCCACAATCTTTGGGCCAAAGAGCCCGTGCAGGATTTTGACATCACTATTCTGGAATGTGACGACCCCGCCGCTCGGATTCGTGAAACCTTCCGTGAATGCCTGCTGGAAGTCGTAGCTCATCTCCCCTTCCAGCATCATGTGCGGCAATACCTTGACGGCTGCGCGGCCTCCCAGTCCCGCCATGTTGCTCTTTGTTTGCGAGAGGCGGAAGTAATCCGCGTAAGCGCCAACTTGAAAATGATCCTGCGCGGACGCCAGCGGCACCAGCCAACTTGCCAAAAATAGCAATAGTGCGACACGCTTCATTCGTGGTCTCCTTGCACAGTGATAGTAAGAATCGCAAAAAAAGCAGGGGCTGGCGCCGGCTGGGGAAATACTTCTGCTTCCTACGCTTAGATGAGACCTGACAAAGGAGAGTTGCCAGGCTAATCAGCGGACTCTCAAGCTCCCCGCGCCATCGTCAGAAACAGCGTCAGATAACGCTTCAGTTTTTGCGTGATCAGAAAATTCTCCTTCACGTGCTCGTGCCCGTGTTCGCCGAGCTTTGCTGCGATTTCCGGGTGCGAAAGCAAGAAACGAATTTGATACGCCGTGCCTTCCACGGAATGCGCCAGCAGCCCGGTGTGTTTGTGGATGATCTGAATCGGGATGCCGCCAACCGCAGAAGCCACCACCGGTTTTTTCTTCCACAAGGCTTCGGAAACGGTAAGGCCGAAGCCTTCGCGCAGGCTTTTCTGAATCACGATAGTCGAAGCCCGCTGCAGTGCGTTGACTTCGAGCGGCGCCCAGGCAGGCAATTCGATCACACGAATGTCCGGATCGCCGTCCACTTCGCGCAAAACTTCTCTCAACACAATGGCCCCCTCGGGATCGTCGGAGGCGCTGCCCCCCGCCAGAACCAGTTGGCAATCGAAATAGCGCTTCACGATCCGGTACGCGCGGATCACGCCAACGGGGTCCTTCAGGCGGTCAAACCGTGAAATCTGCGTGAGGATCGGCCGTTGTGGATCGATGCGATAACGGGCCAGGATCTGCGCAATGAACGCTGGATCAAGGTCACAGTTTTTCTCGGAAAGCGGATCGATCGCCGGATAGAAGAGATACTGCGGTATCGGCAACTGACGGGAGAATTCGGGCGAAGAAAACATGGCGCCGTCGTATCGCGAAACGAAGGTTTCCAGGAAGTCCCAAACTCCCCGGTGCGGATGCGAGAGATCGATGTGGCATCGCCAAACCCAATGATTCGTGCCAGGTTTGCGTGCATCAATCAGCGCCGCCGGTTGTGGGTCATGAATCACCACGAATTCGGCATCGAGAGGAAGAGTCGCGCGATTCCGTTCGTTGTACGCGAGGAAAATCTCAAAATCCCTCTGCCTCGCATGATAGGGCGAGCCGTGCAGCGCATTGTGAAACGACTTCGTGACCTCGAAGAAATCTTCGCCTCCGCTCATCACCTCCCATTTGATATTGAGGTCCAGTTCCTCCGCCAGCGGCACCAGGCGCATCAGAATTTCCGCTACGCCCCCTCCCACCGCCGTGGAATTGACCATCTGGATGCTGCGCCCGCGCAGCGGCTTCGCCAGCGCGCGCAACTCTTCAATCTCGCCCGCCCCCAGGAGTTCGGCATAGTCCTCCAGTGGAATTCGCGTGACAGCCAGTGTCTCGCTCAAATCTTTCTCCTTTCCCGGTCGATCAACCGCAACAGTTTGGCGCACGAGCTGTCCAGCGTGTTGGTGTAAATGTCGATGTGATTGACGCTCTCCGCGAGCGTCTGGAGCCCCAACCCATCGGACAGCCAGTGCGAGAAGTCATTCGTCTGCAATTGCAGCCGCAGTCGCGAAGAAATGAAATGAAAGTAGAAACCGGCGTGGCTGAGATGCGCGATGCCATCGCGAAACTCGTCCAGCGTTCGCGCACTGCGCCCCAGGGGAGCCGTGACCTCCGCGCTCTCGCAGAAGTAGAAACGTTCCAGCGCCGACTGCCTCGCAAAATGCGAAAACGCAGCGCAAAAGTCGCCCACCACGCGGCAAAGATCGCTTCGCAACGCCGCGATGGAGACGTAGTCGCGAATGTCCAGTGCGGCGAGCTGTTCTGCCAGGTCGTTCCGGTTGGTGTCCGCGAGAACCCACTGCGCGAAATCGTTGGAAAAACCCTCGGTAAGAAAGTGATGGCTGCCGAGCGTTTGATACGTGTGATGAAAGATGGAAGCGTCGCTGCAATTCTCCAGCCCCGTCAGCAACTCCGCGAGTGTCCCTGCCGATTGGTTTCCGATGCGCGTGAGATAGGAAACGGTAACGAATTCAAATGGAGTTTCTGCCGCACTCATGAGGGAGCTTCCTCCATCCCTGAAGATGCAGCGACGCTTCCATCACAACGCAATTCAAGAAGCCTGACTCGATTTGGTCGGATCATGTCGCTTGGTGTGCCTCCGCGCGCTCCGGCAAATCCACACGAATCTCCATGAGATCGGAAAGCAGATTCGCTGCCCAGCGGTAAACGTTGTGCTCTCGCACGATGTGCCGCATCCGTTGCATCCGCCGCGCCTGCTCTTCTTCCGGCATCTCCAGCGCTCGATGGATGGACTTCGCAAGCTGCGCGACGTCATAAGGATTCACTAGCAGCGCATCCGAAAGTTCGTGCGCCGCCCCCGCAAAGGTGCTGAGGATCAGCGCCCCGCGCTCGTCCTCGCGTGACGCCACGTATTCCTTGGCTACCAGGTTCATTCCATCGTGCAGCGAGGTCACCATGCAGAAGGACGCAGCGCGATAAAAGCGCGCAATCTCTTCGTGCGAATGGTGCTTCTTGCGAAACATGATCGGTTTCCATCGCGCCGTCTGGAAGCGCGCATTGATTCGCTCCGCCTCCGCGCTCACTTCATCCAGAAAATATTTGTAGCGTTCAATGTCCGTGCGGCTGGGCGCGCCGATTTGCACAAAAGTGAACCGCTGCTGGTACGTAGGATTCAGCTCGATAAAGCGCTCGATGGCGCGGAAGCGCTCCAGGATTCCCTTGGTGTAATCGACGCGATCGACACCTACTCCGAGGAGCGAAGCCTCCACCCGCATCTCGGCGCAAAGCGCGGCGCGTTCTTCTCCCGCGTTGCGCGTCTCGCCGGCCTCATGCGAATTCTCCGGAAACGCCACGCTGATGGGATACGGCCGCACCCGTGTGATGTGGCCCTGCCGGTTCACCGCGAAACGGTCCCACTCCGTCAGCGCTTCCAGCGCGCGGTCCACCGTCTCCAGAAAATTGTTGCAGTGCGATTGAATGTGAAAGCCGATGAGATCGGCGCCGAGGAGGCCATCGACGAGTTCACGCTGCCACGGACAAATTCCAAAGACTTCCGCGTTCGGCCAGGGAATATGCCAGAAAATCGCCACCCGCGCATCGGGGCGAGCATCCTTGATCATCCGCGGCAGCAGCGCGAAGTGATAATCCTGCGCGAGCAGAATCGGCGATTCGATGCCTTCCATTTCCTGCAGAACCGCGTCAGCAAACCGGCGGTTTATTTTCTGATACTGCAGCCAATCTTCAGGACGAAATACCGGGCGTGTGTGCGCAATGTGCGAGAGCGGCCACAAGCCTTCGTTCGAAAACCCTTCGTAATAGCCTTTGTCTTCCTCGTCGGTCAGCCACACGCGGCGCAGCGTATAACTCGGATGATCCGGCGGCACGCGAAGGTGATCGCGCGCATCCACCACCTCGCGGTCGGCGTTGCCTGATCCGTTGGCAATCCACGTTCCGTTGCACGCCAATAGCACCGGCTCGAGTGCCGTGACCACGCCGCTTGCGGGTACGATCACTTGGATCGCTTTGTCCTTTCCATTGAATACGTGCATGTACGGCTCGCGATTCGAAACCACGAACAACGGCTTTTCCTGCAGCTTGCTCCGCAGACTTACTCGCAACCGCTCCGCCGTCCAGATCGAAGCATTCGAATCGCGCAACCGCGCTTCTTCCTCTGCCGCCGCCCGCGCCGTGTTCAGGTCCTTGGCCAGATGCGTCACTTCGTGGTTCAGTTGATCGAGGATTTCGCCTTTCGCAACCGCTCCCGCGCCGGCCTGCCCCGTACGAAGCGTTCGCAGCCAGTTGGCGGTGCGCGTCAGCGGCCCTGTAAACGTCCACCGCACCAGAATGAGCGCCAGTCCCGTAATCAAAATTGTTTGCACGAACGCATTAAGCAGGGAATCGCGAAGCGTGCGGGACACTTGCTTGTCGATATAACTCGTGTCGTGAAAGAGAGCCAGCACTCCTACGACTCCGCCATTGCGATGAAGCGGCAGCGCATAAATGTGTACCGGAACTTCTTCTTCCGGATTCAGCGAAGGAGTTTGCTCCGCACTAAGAAATTCGCCGACTCCGCCATCCTCTTCTGCCGCTCGAGTAGCAGCCGTCGGCCGCAATCGGAAGACCGGCGCCAGGCCAGAGGTGATTGCCAGAAGCGCGCCCGTGTCGCTATAAACCGCAACGCCCTTCAAATGTTCTCGCTGACCGAACCGCTCGACGAGACGTTGCAAGCTTCTGTCCGGCGCACGGTCAAGCAGCGGCTCGATGCTCTCCTGAAGACTCTCGCCAAGAATTTCCGCCCGGCGCGAAAGGTCATTGCGCAATAAGTGTTTTTCCGTCCGCACCTGGTACGCGGCAAAAAGCAAAGACACTGCGGCGACGCTCACGATCAGGGGCAGGACGATTTTCAGAGTCGTGCGCATCAAGACTCCTCAGGGGCCGAATACAAAGAAACCGCACGGGGCTGGGAGCGGCGGTGGAAGAGAAATAGAATTGTTCGCGACCGGCCCAGGAAAAGGCCGGAACGATCTGTTAGTACAAGCTCATTCCTGAGCTTGGCATCACGACGACACGTACGGCGATGTTCTTGCCGCTATTCGACCGATATTCCACGGTTGCTTGCGCGCCAACGGTGAGTTTGCCTTCGACCTTGGTCTGGTCATCCACCAGGAATTGAACGGTATTCACCTCTTTGCCCTTTACGACTTCAAGAGCAAATGCCGCGTCGTCGACCGACGCGATTTTTCCCGACAGCGACTGGTTATCGGGAGCGGGTTGCGGTTCGCCGGGTACCAGCCGGTCGGGAACCGGCGTGGACCAAGCGGCGACGGTGAAACAACTTAGGAACAGAGTGGCCAGGCAGAGTGCAGTCCGGAATCGCATTGAGTTTCCTCCAATTCGATTTGGACCGGGACCTTGCTGAGGGCACGAACTGAGCCAAAGCCCCAGGAATATCCACAGGGCGGCCTAATGCATGCGGAATCAGGAAGTTACACTGG
>JBGPIX010000029.1:0-25007 GCA_041485085.1 Candidatus Acidiferrum sp. | reverse complement strand
GAGTAGCCGCAAGCGCGGATGGTTTCCACAGCTTCACTTCGGCTGCTGGCGTCCACCTGTTTCAAAATGTTATGGATGTGATTCCTCACCGTAAACTGAGAAAGATTCAAGTGAGAAGCGATTTCTTTGTTTGTAAGGCCTTTGGCAACGAGAGTGACCAATTGCTGTTGACGCAATGTAAGATCGGGTTTAGGAGGTGAGTCGAGGGGCATTTCCGTAGACATTTGAGCGACGATCCGGAACAGCACGGAACAAAGCTGGGGAGGGCAGACAGCCTCGCCGCGGTAGACAGCACGCACAGCGGCCACGACGTCCGAAGCAGAGGCATCTTGCAGCAAATAACCCGTTACTCCAGAACGAATCGAAGCAATGAATTGCTCTTCGTCAGGTTCCATGCCAACGAGAATAATCCTACAACTGTCCGGCATTCCACCTTTGGCGGCAGAACTTGCTGCAAAGCGACCGGGAACAAATGAATCCCCCACCAAGACGTTGCACTGTGATTCAAGCGTACGCAGAGGCGTTTCGTCTGTGGGCGAAGCCTGGCCAATGACATCCAGATCGGACCGCTTGTGGAAGAAGCGAACTAAGGCTTCACGCAAGAGGCGATTTTCAATCAACAAGAAAACGCGAATGTACGAACTGGGGACGCAGTCGGTCATAGTCGACCTAACCTCACAAGAGAATATCCCGCAAAAAAACCTAACGAATAGCCAACGAAACGAAGCCCTGCCGAGGACCTTTGGCTGCTGACAGTAAGCTTTATCCTCCCTAAATGTCAATGATTAATAGTAGTGAATCATATAACCACAAAAATCGAACGTGCTCAGTATCGACTCTGTAGGTATTCCTCACTTAACCAGCATTGATGCGATTCAAATGGCAAAGGGTTTGCCCCTCAAAGATGTAAAAGTACCGATTTTGAGGTGATGTGTCGTCTTTTGATGACAGCTTCAAACCCGCCGTTCGCCATCTCTTCGACGGGTCAAAAATGGTACGTGCCCCAAACTCTGTAGTACAGACTGCGTCATTGTACCGGTCCAAACCGATGGGTGCTTTTTGATTCTTACCCCAGGTCGCTCAATGGCAGAGACTTGTGGCGCACGGAGTGTGCCATGGAAAAATCGATTCGCGTCCTCGTGGCAAACCATCCTCGCCTCATGCGGGAGATTGTCCTCACAACTTTTGCAGATCAACCGGACATCGAAATAGTTGGGGAAGTGGCAGACGAGTCAGATATCAGTGCGAGTGTGAAGAAGACCTTGCCGAATGTGGTGGTGATTGCGCTCGATCAGCCCGGTATTCGCCCGCGCATCTGTGACGAACTGCTGCGCGAGCATCCAGGCGTGCGCGTAATCGCGGTGGCACCGGACAAGAACTACATCGTTTACTACTGGGCTTCGTTCGAGATTTATTCAAATAATATCGAGGCGTCTGAAGAAGGAATGTTGGGCGCTATGCGAAGGAGTCTTGCTGCAAAGAGTGTGAACTAAAGAATTCCATGCCCGGCCCCAGGGTGAAAATATGTCTAACGAAAACAAAATGAAAAAAAGTATTTGCGGTCTGACTCTAACCTTATTGTTTTGCGTGCAGGCCTACCCACAGCGCCAATCCCAGGGGAGTGCAGCGCAAGGTTCTGGAACGGAAACTCCCGCGCGTGTACCGTTGCACTCGCCGGATATCATCTCTGACAACCTTGACCGAGTAGCTGCTTCAGCAGACCAGATTCTCGAAGTCTTGAACAAAGAGCCCGGTCTGATGGTCGAGTTGAAACGCCTGCTTGCGCATGACGCTGGGGTGAGCGGTCAGATTCTTGAAGAGTCCGATCTGACTGATGTAGCGGTGGCTGAACGGTTACGGTCGGACCTGCGTGCCCGTGTGTTCGCAACGCGCCTTCTGCAGCGCTATGGCTATCTCGTGCCTCGAGTGAATCCGGATTCTGACCTTGAAGCAGAACAAAAGCTCGTGCGGCAGGAGCGGGCACAGATTCTTGCGCGGGCTGCAGAGCGCCGCGACAATCTGGGTGAAACTTCAAGCGCTAGCCGTAACACTACATGCGATCCGCGAAGCGTCCCGGAGTGTGGGCTCTCTTCCTCTCTGCCGGAAGATCGTGAAAGTTTGCCGATGGGCCAGACTGCACCAGCACGTTCGCCGCGCTCAGCGGCGCCGCTCCAACGGGCCGAGGACAATTCGCCCAGCCAGATGACGCGTCCGGACGGCACGGGCCTTTCGCAGGACCAGCGCTCAGGATATCCGGCCAGTACAGGGTACCCGGAAACCGTGCTCACTTCGGCGCGTGTCGACATGAATCCAGCGATGAATGAAACGCCACGCACCCCCAGATTCGAGAGCGGTGAGAATCCCTCGATGCCATCTACCAATCAACTAGATCTGCAGTCGTTTTCGATGTCTCAGCCGGACCAACTATCAATCGACGCCGGGATACAGCGGACAGGGCGGGGCTCCGAGCGATCTTCAACAGGACGCAATTCTGCCCCAGTAGGCACTACCGGGACGGAATCAGTGAGGATGGTGCATCGGCCGAATCCTTACGCGGATGTGCCATCCTTATATGACCTCTACGTGCAAGCGGGTGCGACCAATCGGCCGCTTGAACGGTTCGGCCTGGATGTCTTTCGCAAAGGCGAAGCAAATCCGGCGTATCTCCCGATGGATCTGCCCGTAGGACCGAACTATGTGGTCGGTCCGGGCGATAGTCTGTCCATCGACCTCTGGGGTGGGGTTTCGCAGCGGTTCCTCCGAACGGTGGACCGCGAAGGGCGCGTAGCGCTGCCTGAAACCGGGCCAATCCTGGTTTCCGGGCGAACCCTTGGTGATGTTCAACAAGACGTGCAACGCGTGCTGCGGACGCAGTTTCGTGATGTGTCTGCAGACGTGTCGCTGCAGCGCTTGCGTACGGTCCGGGTATATGTTGTCGGCGATGTGTTTTCCCCAGGCGCTTACGACGTGAGTTCACTGTCCACGCCGCTCAACGCGCTCTTTGCGGCGGGAGGGGTGACCCAACAGGGCTCTCTGCGGAGGCTGCAACACTACCGCGGAAAGCAGTTGATTGAGGAGGTGGACGCCTACGACCTGTTGCTCCACGGAATTCGCGGGGATCTCGCGCGGCTTGAGAACGGTGATTCGCTCTTGGTTCCACCGCTTGGTTCGGTGGTGAAGGTGGATGGAATGGTGCGCCGACCGGCGCTCTATGAGCTACACAGTGAAAAGACGCTGGAGGACGCGCTTGACTTGGCGGGTGGGATTCTTCCCGCGGCGGCGCTCCGACACATTGAAGTACAGCGATTGGTGGCACATGAACAGCGCACCATGTTGAGCGTCGAGATCGGAGAGACGAGCGATCCAGAAGCCGTGCGCGCCCAGTTGCGCGGTCTCGCAATACAGGATGGTGACGAGATTCACATCTTTCCGATCGCGCCTTATAACTCCGGGTCCATCTATCTCGAAGGGCATGTATTGCGCCCGGGCCGGTATTCCTACAAGCCAGACATGAAGCTCACGGACCTCGTGACCTCGTATGCTGACCTGCTTCCTGAACCTTCGACGCGATATGCGGAGATCGTTCGGCTGCATGCACCGGACTACCATCCAGTTGTCGAGACCTTTGATTTAGCAACCGCTCTCGAACATCCCGATAAGGCGCCCAAGCTAGAGCCGCTTGATACTGTACACATTTTCGGACGGTACGACTTTGAACCGGATCCAGAAGTGCTCATCACTGGTGAGGTCCGCGCACCGGGGCGTTATCGCACGTCTGGCCAGCAGCATTTGCGCGACGCGATTTATCAGGCTGGGGGCGTGACACCCGATGCTTGGCTGGATTCGGCACAGCTATTCCGCAGGCAACCAGACGGGACCACACGCGTCTTTAGTATCAACTTGAGCGGCGCACTCGTAGGTGATCCTTTGAATAATGTCTTGGTTCAGCCACGCGATCGGATTCTTGTACATCGCCAGCCGGAACAAGTTTCGCCGGCAAGCGTGTACGTAAAAGGTGATGTGGCACGGCCAGGCCGTTATCCATTCGCAGCCAACATGCACGTTTCAGACCTACTGCGTTCTGCTGGCGGACTGCTGCGGAGCGCGAATCCCGGCAGTGGTGACCTGACACACTATGCGATTTCCAATTCATCTGGGGAGCGCGCGCAGGCTGGACATCAGGAGTTGAGCCTAGCCGCCGCGCTGGCAGGAGCCGAAGACCAGAATCTGCCTCTCAACGATGGCGATGTGTTAACCGTGCCGCAACAAGCTAGTTGGAACGACGTCGGCGCGGTGGTCACGTTGCGTGGCGAGGTAAGCAAACCCGGCGTGTACGGCATTCGGCCGGGCGAACGCCTCAGTTCGCTGTTAAAGCGTGCTGGAGGTTTGCTGCCGACTGCCTACCCGCGGGCCGCTGTATTCGAACGGAATGATGTCCGTGAACTTCAGATGAAGAGCCGCCAGGACCTCATCCAGCGGCTCGAGCAGGAGTCCACAGTCGTCAAGACAGCAGCATCTACAACCGGAACGGAAGAAGCTGCACTGCAACAGGCCGCCATCCAGCAGCGCCTGCGAGTGTTGGATGGGCTGCGGAAAGCTCCGATATCGGGTCGGCTAGTGGTACATGTTCGTACTGACCACAAGAGTTTTGAAGGTTCTCCAGAGGATATCGAGCTTCGTGCAGGCGATTCGCTCATGATCCCCAAGCAGCCCGGGGGCGTGTTGGTTATTGGACAAGTGTACAATTCCAATGCGCTCACCTATACCCCAGGAAGAAATGCCGGTTGGTATCTTTCCCGCGCAGGCGGCCCCACACAGCTTGGAAATAAAAACGAGATCTTCATTATCCGTGCGGACGGTTCGGTGACCAGTGGAAGTCAGGGAGGCTTTTGGTCCGGCGGCGTGCTCTCAACAACGTTGGGTCCGGGCGACACGATTGTGGTGCCAGAGAAAGCGGTCCTGGGTAGTAATAAATTGAAAAACGTTCTGACGGTCGCGCAAATCGCGTCGTCCGCCGCCTTGGTTGCAGCTGTTGCCATTCCATGAGGACAGATGAACAAAAGGGCCCTGATAGCGATTCTCGGAACAACGCTTCTGTTCGGTGTTGGAAAGGTTAGTGTGTCGTACGCACAGGAACAAGGGACCGCATCAGCGGCATCGGAAACTGCTCCGGTGAAGGACAACCCTTCTTCGAAGACCGATGTGTCGGCGGAAGCGAAGGCTGTGGAGAAAACGTCTGACGGATCGCGAACAGGATTGGTGGGCCGGTTCATCGGTGATCAGCGAGAAATTTGGACGAGTCCTGCAAAACTTCGGTTCTCCGATACGGAGTGGCTTTTTCCGCTCAGCGGTATCACGGCCGGACTCATCGTTACGGATCACGATTTCAGCAAACATCTGTCTCAAAATCCTACGACGATCAGCCACTACAAGACACTGTCAAACGCCGGAGTGGGAGCGCTGATCGGCGGCGCGGGCGGAATGTGGCTGTTGGGTCACGTCAGTCACAATGAGCATTGGAGCGAGACGGGATTTCTCGCCGGTGAAGCTACGTTAAACAGTTTAGTCGCCGTTGAAGCATTTAAATACACATTGCGGCGGGAAAGGCCCTATCAGGGCGACGGGAGTGGACCGTTCTTCCAGAGCGGTGGCACGTCGTTTCCGTCTGAACATGCCGCTGCGGCGTGGTCCGTGGCAGGGGTAATCGCCCACGAATATCCTGGCACTTTTACGAAGATCATGGCGTATGGTTTGGCATCCCTAGTGAGTGTTTCGCGCGTGAAGGCGCACCAGCATTTTCCGTCGGACGTTGTTGTTGGCAGTGTGGTGGGAAATCTTATAGCGCAAAACATTTACGCTCGCCATCATGATTCGGAACTCGGCGGTGGGGAATGGCGCTCGATCAGTCAACTCTTCCGTGGCGATGGAACGTACTCTCCTGCGAATCAGGGATCTCCATACGTTCCGCTCGATAGCTGGATCTATCCAGCCTTTGACCGCCTGGCAGCCATGGGTTTGATCGCTAGCGCATTCGAAGGGATGAAACCTTGGACGCGCAATGAGTGCGTCCGCCTCTTGCAGGAAGCTTCTCAGTTAGTCGAAGTGGAAAGCCAGGGCGGGCCGGAGGCGGACAAGCTCTATCGCCTGCTCCAAACAGAATTCCGCGACGAGCTTGAAGGAAAAAGTGGCGATGGACGATTTCGTGGACGCGTCGAATCTGTCTACGCGCGAGTTACAGCAATTTCTGGAGAGCCTCTTACGGATGGGAATCACTTCGGGCAGACACTGATTAATGACTTCGGCCGGCCGTATCAGGAAGGGTTCAACTCCGTCGATGGCTTTTCGGCTTGGACCACAGCCGCGCGTTGGGTCGGCTACGTGCGAGCTGAATACCAGCACTCTCCATCAGCTCCGGCTCAGCCCGATAGCGCCCCGCAATTTATTGCTACGGTCGATAACATTCCGGGAGTGCCGCCCGCGACGCCTTTTTCTGCTGCCAATCGGGTTCGATTGCTCGATGCCTATGTCGGTTTGACCTTTGAGAATTGGCAGGTTTCTTTCGGCAAACAGAGCCTCTGGTGGAGCCCCATCGAAGGCGGGCCGCTGATGTTCAGCGACAACGCTGAGCCCGTGAACATGTTCCGAATCAGCCGCGTTTCACCTTTCAAGCTTCCCAGCGTCCTGGGTTGGCTGGGGCCCATACGTGTGGAGTGGTTCCTCGGGCAGTTCGATGGCCATCAGTTTGTCTTCCAGACCGACACCGGTATCGTTGGGCAGTTCGGCCGACCGATAGATCGGCAGCCTTTCCTGCAAGGACAAAAAATTAGCTTGAAGCCTACGCCGAACTTTGAGTTTAGCGTTTCGACTACGACTGTCTTCGCAGGTGGGCCAGGCGTGCTGACTTGGCACACTCTTTTGCGGAGCTACTCCATCGGGAATACCAACCATCAAGGCGGCGCTGACGATCCGGGGGATCGACGCTCGGGAGTCGACTTCAGCTATAGGGTTCCAGGGTTGCGCAAGTGGCTGACATTCTACGGCGACGCTTTTACAGAAGATGAGTTCTCCCCTTTGGGTTATCCCCGCAAGTCTGCGATTCGGGGAGGAATTTATATGCCGCGGATTCCAGGTGTTCCTAAGCTTGACTTACGACTTGAAGGGGGATCGACAGTGCCTCCCGATTTTCCGGAGTGCTCAGGATGCTTTTACGTGAACAGTCGTTACCCCGATGGTTCTTACACAAATCTTGGCAATCTCGTTGGCAGTTGGTTGGGACGTGCCGGGCAAGGCGAACAAGCTTGGAGCACATACTGGTTTAGTTCCCGCAACAAGATTCAGTTCAATTATCGGCACCAGAAAATCGGCACGTCGTATCTTCCGCAAGGGGGGACTTTGAACGATGGAGGCGTGAAAGCGGATTTTTGGCTGCACTCCGCGCTAATGTTTTCAGGATCCGTCCAATACGAAAAGTGGAACTACCCGGTCCTAACCCCGCTGCCGAAATCGAACGTGACTACGTCTGTTGAATTGAGTTTCTGGCCTCGTTCCTGGAAGTGAAAGCGAGGTGTTATGGATAGGAAGATCGGGGAGAAGAAGAGACGTGACGCAGACAGCCACCAAGAAGCAGTCTGAGGCGGCGCCGCAGCCGGTCATCGGAGAGGTTTCATTGGCGCAAATGCCGTTCGAGGATTCGCGCGAGTGGCAAGCGGAACAGCTGCGTCTGCTTTGGGGACGTCGCCGCTTCTTTTTTCGAACTGTGGCGGCGGGTCTGGTTGTCTCAACTCTGGTTGCATTCATGATTCCGAAATCATACACGTCGACTACGCAACTCATGCCGCCCGATCAGCAATCCACCTCGGGGATGGCCATGATGGCCGCAATGGCGGCGAAAGGCGGAGGTGGCCTGGCTGGTGTGGCTGGGGACTTGCTGGGGCTCAAGAGTTCAGGTGCGCTATTTATCGGAGTTCTTAGGAGTCAGACCTCACAGGACCGCCTCATCCAGCAGTTTGATTTGCGAAAAGTTTATAACGCGCGCCTAGTCATGGATGCGCGGATGAGACTTGATGAAAACACTTCGATTTCGGAAGACAAGAAGAGCGGCATTATCACCATCAGCGTTACGGATCACAGTCCACAGCGGGCCGCAGCTCTGGCGGGCGCGTATGTCGACCAATTGAATTTACTTGTTTCCGAGCTCTCGACTTCTTCTGCGCACCGCGAACGAGTGTTTCTCGATGAGCGCCTCAAGGTCGCGAAGCAAGACTTGGACGATGCTACCAACCAGCTCGCGCAGTTTTCCAGCAAGAACAACACCCTCGACATCCAGCAAGAGGGCAAGGCGATGCTGGACGCTGCAGGAAGCATCGCTGGCGAGATGATCGCCGCGCAATCTCAGCTAGAGGGTCTCCGCCAAATCTATACCGATAACAATCCGCGCGTCCGTTCATTGAACGCTCGGGTTGGGGAACTTCGCCGGCAACTCGAAAAGCTCGGTGGCGTGCAATCGAATGGCATTGACGGCACTGCCTTATCCACAGGGCAGTCCGCCGATCCATCCTCTTCTCGCGCCGGTGGTGGTCTGCCTTATCCCACCATTAAGAGCCTGCCGCTGCTCGGAGCAAAATACGCTGATTACTACCGCCGAGCGAAAATACAGGAAACCGTCTTCGAACTGCTGACTGGACAGTACGAACTCGCAAAGGTGCAAGAGGCGAAAGAAACACCCAGCGTCAAAGTCTTAGATCCGGCCAGAATCCCGGAGAAGAAGTCGTTTCCCCCACGTTTGGCGATCATGTTTCTCGGGACATTTTTGGTTTTCGCCATGTCCGTGGTTTGGGTGATGGGAGCGGCGCGTTGGGAAGAGGCCGATCCGCAAGATCCGCGCAAAGTTTTTATACACGAAGTCGCTGAAACGCTGAAAGCGCGGATGCCATGGGCGCCGCCAAACGGTTCGCGGATGCAAGCTGCGGCGCACCGCGTGTGGACCTGGGTGGCGCGGCGGAATGGGTCCGGGGAGCACGAACAGAATTTGTAGAAGTATTTGTAAGTTGTTGACAAGAAAAAGGTTAAGTGTGTTTTGGCCCTGTGGCTGACGGGGCGAAGCCGTATATGGAGCTTGAAATGGCATCTTCGACAGCAACGAGGGCGGTCAGCGAACCGGCAACTTACCACGCCGCGGTTGCGCTG
Organism: Candidatus Acidiferrum sp.; assembly: GCA_041485085.1. Lineage (GTDB taxonomy): Bacteria > Acidobacteriota > Terriglobia > Acidiferrales > UBA7541 > Acidiferrum. Next base: position 15,821 of record JBGPIX010000029.1, on the reverse strand, counting down.
CCAGCGGCCCTGGCGGAGCAGCACTGGTACGCCGCGTATACATGCGCACAGCACGAAAAACGCGTCGCGGCGGAACTGGGGATGCGCGAGGTCGAGCACTTTCTTCCGATTTATAGTTCTGTGCGGCGCTGGAAAGACCGCCGCGTGACGCTGGACTTGCCTCTCTTTCCCGGATACGTTTTCGTCCGGCTGGCGCTGCGCGACCGGCTGCGCGTGGTGCAAATTCCGAGCTTGGTGCGACTGGTCGGGTTCAGTGGCTTGCCCACGGCGCTGCCGGACACGGAAATGGAAATCCTCCGTTCGGGGCTTTGCCAGAGTTTGCGTACCGAACCGCATCCGTTCCTGACCGTTGGCCGGCGAGTGCGGATAACCGGCGGCCCTTTCGCGGGGCTTGAGGGCGTCCTCAAGAAGAAAAAGAACTGTCTGCGGCTCATCGTGACTCTCGAGCTGATCCAAAGATCCGTCGCTGTGGACGTCGATGTCGCCGATGTCCGGCCGGCAGCTGGGTAGGGGGATACCCCCCACCCGGGTGTTTTTTGCAAAGAGTGCAGAACAAATAGAAAAGAAATAACTTGCTCAAGATGGCGGTGCAAAAGAGTTCGTAACCTGCTGATTCTAAAGGGCACGTATTTCGCGAAAAGACGGCGAAAGGCAAAAGAGTGCGCAATCGCTTGAAAACAAAGAGACTGAAGAAGTATGGTGGCAGAGAGGCGGGAAGGCAGAGAGGCGGGAAGGCAGAGTGGCAGTAGACGGCGAGGTCCGGCGCAGTTTGCGGCTGACGAACACAAGCCATTTTAACATGTCAGCACGGTACGAGTCAATACAAATTTTAAGCGGTTTGGAATCAAGAGCATGAAGAACCTGCAATCCACTGAAGACATGGCCTCGAAGCCTGCGACGTTATTGCAAGCAGAGAAGACGACCGAAACGACAGATAGTCCTAACGGGCATAACGGGCACTTAACGAGCGGGCGGCTGCTGGCCCGCAACACTATATGGAACCTGCTCGGCAACGGCGCGCCGATGCTGGTTGCGGTCTTCTCCATTCGGATTCTCATCCAGGGGTTGGGCAAAGAACGCTTTGGGGTACTGACGCTGGCTTGGGCGTTGATTGGCTATGCCAGCCTGTTCGACCTCGGACTGGGCCGGGCGCTGACGCAACTGGTGGCAAAAAAACTGGGGGCCGGGGAGGATAGCGAGGTTCCCACGCTGGTGTGGACTTCCCTGATCCTGATGCTGGTTTTGGGTCTGGCGGGCGCTTTAGTAGCGGTGTTACTCTCGCCGTGGCTGGTCCATCGCGCGCTCAATGTGCCCGTGGCACTCCAAGGCGAGACGCTGCGTTCGTTCTACCTGCTTGGACTTTCGATTCCCGTAGTCATCAGCACGGCAGGCCTTCGCGGCTTACTGGAAGCGCATCAGCGATTTGGACTGATTAATGCGATGCGGATTCCGATGAGTGTTTATTCGTTTGCCAGCCCGTTGTTGGTACTGCCGTTCTCCAGGAGCTTGTTCCCTGTGGTTACCGTACTTGTTGTCGGGAGGGTGATCGGCTGGGCGGCTCACTTGTGGGTTTGCCTGCGAGTTGCCCCGGAACTTCGAGACCGGATTGCCTGGCACCGGCCTGCCGTCGGCCCGCTGCTGCGCTTTGGCGGATGGATGACGGTAACGAATGTGGTCAGTCCGCTAATGGTCACGCTCGATCGCTTTTTGATCGGTGCGCTAGTCTCCATGACCGCGGTCGCCTATTACGCCACGCCTTATGAGGTGGTGACGAAACTCTGGCTGATTCCCGCAGCACTGGTCCCGGTGATGTTTCCCGCCTTCTCCGCAAGTTTTGAGCACGACCGCAGCCGAACAGCGGTCCTGTATAGCCGGTGCGTCAAATACATTTTCCTGGCCCTGTTTCCCGTGGTCCTTCTGGCCGTCGGTCTGGCGCAGTTCGGTCTTACGCTTTGGCTTGGCGCGGATTTCGCACAGCATAGTTTCCGCGTGTTGCAGTGGCTGGCCGTGGGTGTGTTGTTCAACAGCCTAGCGCAAGTGCCTTTCGCCTTGGTGCAGGGCGCAGGCCGACCGGACATGACGGCGAAGCTGCACATGGCTGAGCTACCCTTCTATCTGCTGGCGTTATGGTGGCTGATTTCCTCTTACGGGGTAGAAGGCGCGGCCATTGCCTGGACAGTCCGGGTGGGCGTGGATGCTCTCATTCTGTTTGTCATGGCAAAGCGGTCTCTTCCCGGTACCGCTTTGATGACAGGCCGGGTGACCCTGATGTCTGTGGCCGCGTTACTGAGCTTAACGTTGGCGGCGATTCCCCACAGCCTTTTGGCAAGAGCACTGTTCGTTCTGGTGGCGATTCTCGGCTTTGCGTTCGTGAGCTGGTTTTTCATTCTTTCGCCCGAGGAGCGCACTCTGGCGCTCGATTACCTCTAGGAAAGATTCAGCCAATGAATGAACAGCATTTATCGGTGGCGATGTGCACGTACAACGGTGCACGCTTCTTGCCAGAGCAGTTGGGAAGCATTGCAGCACAGACAAGGCTTCCCGGCGAATTGGTCGTTTGCGACGACCGATCGACTGACGAAAGTGGCGAAATCATAAGGAATTTCGCGCGCCACGCGCCGTTTCCCGTCCGGCTTGAAATCAATGAAGAAAACCTGGGGTCAACAAAGAATTTTGAGAAGGCTATCGGGCTTTGCCAGGGAGAAGTCATCGCACTCGCGGATCAAGACGATGTCTGGCGGCGTGAGAAGCTGAGTTGCCTGGCGGACGTTCTGGAACGCGACGAGCGCATCGGGGCTGTCTTTAGTGACGCTGATTTGATCGATGGGGACTCTCGGCCGCTGGCCGGTACTTTATGGAGTTCTTTTTTTTTCAATTCGAGCGAACAGAAGAGGTTCGAAAGTGGGCAAGGGCTAAAGGTCCTTCTCAAGCATTCCACGGTTACCGGCGCGACGATGGCATTCCGAAGTGAGTTCCGAGGCTTGATGCTTCCGATCCCCTCAAACCAGGTTCACGATCATTGGATGGCTCTACTAATCGCATCTGTTTCACAACTTGCTCCAATTGAGACACGGTTAGTGCAATATCGGAAACATCCAGCGCAACAGATCGGTCCTCGGAATACGGATTCTCTTTGGCAAATGATAGACACCTCGAGATACGTGCAACGTGATTACTACCTTGGCGAAGTCGACCGTTTCAACGAAGTTTGTGTGCGCCTCTGCGATCGTTGTGAAACATTTCGTCCGCACCCGTATGCACTCCACCTGATTCGGCAGAAGATTAGTCATCGGAAAGCGCGGGGTAGTTTTCCGAGCTCCAAACTCTTACGCCTGCCTTTTCTTGTCCGAGAGATCGCTACTTTTCGTTACTGGCGATACTCCAATGGGTTGGGAAGCGTGGCAAAAGACTTGCTGATTTAGTTTCGACGCGATTGTAAATTATTTCTGCCTGGACGGAATGCCTAAGCTCTTGAACTACCAAGTATATCGGTTTCAAGCTGCAAGCTCCGTTCTGTTTGCGATGATTGCACGGAAGAGATGTTTCGGCTACGGGGAGATGAAAGCTTGTCTTCAAGGAAAATCAGGGTTGGAATTTGGCGGCCCTAGTTCAATATTCTCCGCGAACCATCTCATACCGATTTACGATATTGTATATTCTATTGATGTGTGTAATTATGCGGAACAGACAATCTGGTCGCCCCAAAAGGATCATCACAAGTTCGGTTCAAGTCTTGGAAAGCAACTGATTCTTGAGGCATGCGATGCCTCTGGAATTGCAGATGAATCGTACGATTTTGTGGCTGCTTCCCACGTTCTCGAACACGTAGCAAATCCCCTTCGTGCGCTGCAAGAGTGGAAAAGAATTCTCAAGCCTGCAGGCACGATTTTGGTTGTTTTGCCAAACAAAGCTAACACGTTTGATCACCGACGTCCCTTCACAACGCTTGATCATATCAAGACAGACTTCGAGTCAAATGTCACCGAGGGGGACTTGACGCATTTGCACGAGATTCTGGAGTTGCATGATCTGGAATTGGATCCACCCGCAGGGTCACCGGAACAGTTTCGCGCACGATGTTTACAAAACCTTTCGAAGCGTGCCATGCATCACCATGTCTTCAGTCCTGAATTGCTCATTGAGATGTTCAACTTTCTCCACATGCGGATATTGAATATTGCAGTGGAGCGTCCATATCACATCATCGTCCACGCAATGAAGCCGAGCCAAAGCGATCAGACCAGCGTTTCTCTTGAGAACGCTGCATTCCTTGACTCAGCGGCAGGTTGGCGGAGACGGCGTCCGTTTCAGGCAAATCGCGGAATGTATGCCGCTCACGAGTAATTCCTTGTACGGAACATTAAGTATGTCAAGCAGAAGCTTGATTCTTGACTGGGACAGCTGGGTTGCTTTGCCGGCTTATATGGTGTTTTCCTTGATGTTGGTGCTTCCCATGGGTCCTGCGCTATTTTGCCTCAAAGTGTTCTGCTTGCTCATCCTCGCGACTGTCGGAGCCGTGGTGCTGACAAGCGGCGAATTGGTTCTTCGCCCTGACGTGTCTGTTTGGACTCTGTCGGGGGGCGACGCTCCCATTTGGTTTGCACTCAGAGAGATTCTTTTCTTTGCGTTAATCGCCAGAGAATTGCGTATCTGCCGCCCATAATGGACGTCTTTGGAAAATGCTTGGCGCTGGTATTCAGCCTGATGATCCTTGGTCAAGCCTATTTGGTGCGACGATATGTAGGTACATGGCTGTTTCCAGCATGCCTTTTCGGACTGTTCTGGTTTGTCTACACCTTTGTTCCCCTGGCCTTCTTATTCTGGGTGCCGGTGCAGCCGTATGCTATCGCCTTCATATTTCTGTGCACTTTGGCGTTCTCGATCGGCTCGTTGCCTTTTGATTGGAAGACCGCTTTTGAGAGAAACGCGCGAAAGCGCGAGACGACCACCCTGGTGTACGGCAGCCACTTTCTTAGGGTCGTCTTTTACGCATCGACGCTCGCATCACTGGTATTTCTTGCTCTCAATTTTCTCGCCCAAGGCATCTCGCTCAAGGACTTGTTTTTCGATTTGTTTGCGAGTGCCGCCGCTTACGCGGACCTGCACTATTCCGAGAGCCTACGCGTCCACATCCTCGATCGATTGAGCCTTGTGTTTGCTTACGTGGGCGCCATTCTCGGTGGGTTTGTGTTTCCAAGTACGCCGTCGAGAATCAGACGATGGCTCATCGTTGTCTTATCGTTTCTCCCCCCCACGCTAGTTGCGGTCACCCAGACGGCCAAGGGACTCCTGTTTTTGTGCATAGTCTTTTTTTATGCCGGGCTATTGGTATACCGGGCGTCGGCCGGTACTCTCCTCTTGTTTGAGAAGGGTACAGTCAAGTCTCTGACGCCCTATGCGGCCCTTTTGATACTGATTGTCACGATGTCGTTTATGTCGCGAGGTCTGACTGCTATCGAAGATAATGAAGAAGTGATGCGCAATTTAATTGGGCGCTTTGCGTCGTATTCCTGCGGCCATATCTACGCCTTTTCGGACTGGTTCGCCTTCATCGTCGGAAGTCACTCAGAGATCGTCTACCCCCATGAAAGTGCCGCTCATGGTTTTTACACCTTCATGGCCGTGTTTGATCTAGTGGGCAGCCACAACGTGGTGCCGCAAGGCGTTTTTGACGATTATTCTTATGGGAATTGGCTAACCACGAATATTTTCACGGTGTTTCGCGGGCTCATCCAAGATTTCGGATTCATCGGCTCTGTGCTGTTCATGCTCGCGACCGGCATTCTGCTTCATCGGGCATTTCATACCATGCTGCGCAACAGAAGACCCGTGTTTACTGTTGCGGTGTTCGTATTCGCAATGGGTTACTTCTATACTTCTTTCATCATCAGCATGCTCGTTTGGATCAACATTTATGTGAGCTTTGTTCTGTTATGGATCGTCCTTCAGATCAACAAGCGAATTACACAGACGGGTGGTCGCCGGTTGGCGTCGCCAGAAACTCCTGTCGGTACGGCGCCGTGTCTGCCGTCATAGCTTTCAATGCGAGATATTACGTCGCGTGAGCCATTCTTCTTGCCCTGACGCTGATCAACTTCTGGCTCTTGCTATGCGCTGTGCTTCCACCTTTTGAGGCCGCACTTTAGAGAATTCTGGTGCTTTTTATCTTGGACACCTTTGATGAACCTAACTTCTGAGCCGCTCGTAACGATAATCACTCCCACTTATAACCATCAGGATTATATCGCCCAGTGCGTCGAGAGCGTCCTCCGGCAGACCTATTCCAACTGGGAGCAGATTATCATCGACGATGGTTCATCTGACAATACGGCTAACATAATTTCCGGATTTCGTGACTCTCGGATTTGCTTAGAGCGCCAAGAGAACCAGGGCCCATTCGAACTCGCAAGGACATACAATCGAGCCCTCTCTCGCGCGAAGGGGGAGCTCATCGCCATACTTGAGGGAGATGATTTCTGGCCTCCCGACAAATTGGGCGCTCTTGTTTCTGCGTTCCTTGATGACGATGTTGTCCTGGCATACGGAGAAGTGGCAGATGTGGACGCTAAAGGCCTCAAGCAAAGAACGAAGAGCCGTACGGCCCGTTTGAGAGAAGGTCTATCCCGTTCAGTTCTGTTCAACGATCCCGTAGGCTCGGCCACGCAGTACATGTTTTTGGCAGAGGGAAGATGTCTCGTAAGCCCCTCCACTGTCATCATTCGCCGTACTGCCCTGGAGCGAATCGGGGGATTCCAGTATGTACCTGGTCTGCCTCTCACCGACTATCCCACGTTTATGGAACTCAGTTTAGTTGGCAAGTTCCACTATTCAGCGCAAACAATGGGCTATCGGAGGCGGCACCAAAATTCCATCACGGTGCACCATGCCCAACGAATTCACGAAATGGTTTCTGACTTCACAATGGGTTTCGTCGGCAGGCACAGGGATAAGTTTGTCCTGTCACCCTCCGAGCACGAAAGCATCCAACGAAACTGGCGAGAAGCCGAAGCCAAACTGCACTTTTCGGAAGGCCGTTGTCTCCTTCTCAGGAGGAAATGGTCTGAAGCGCGGACCCATTTTCGCATCAGCTTAAAATCGAACAGCCCCATAGATCGTCTCGCTGCTATCGTTGGTTTCCTCAGCTCTTGGCTCCATTTGAATATTGAACTGTTTATGAAGTTGGGCGGCAGAGCCGATCTACGAGACACACGAACAAGCCTGGAATATTCGTCTGGACAGAATTCAAGACATGATCTCTAACGCACTGTAGGCAAAAGCGCAGCTAGTCATTTGTGGTTCCGCCCCCTTCACAATGACTTTCTTAACCACCTTCAACCCAATATGTAACAGATTTAGTCGGCAGATGGCAGGTTCTAGTTCCAATCTGCATACGCCCCGGATGCAAAGTACCAGAGCATGAACGCAGACACTTACGCCGAATGGTTGCGCCAACAGGGTCACGTGGTGGTTCGCACGGCGAGCACCTATTGGCACAGTGAAGGGCTCGGAGTCTATCAGGCCTTTCCATACCACTGGCTAATCGAACCATCGAAGGCTGAACTCGCGGATCTATTCTCCCGACATCGGGCAGTCGCAGTCCGATATTCCATGCCCCCTGGTTGTCGCCAGGGCTGTGCCAGTTACAGTGTTGTTCTTGAGGATGGAAACTATGGATTTGAAAACTTGGGTTACCGAACCCGTAAGAATGTGCGCCGAGGACTTCGACATTGCACCGTGGAGCCTATGTCCTTTCAACGATTGGTTGACGAAGGGTGGGAGCTGCGAGTGGACACGCTGGACCGTCAAGGAAGGCATGTAAAGACCAACTATGAATCCTGGCGGAAAAAGTATCTCGACGCAGCGGATCTGAAGGGCTTTCAAGCATGGGGTGCCTTCGTCAGCAATGGCCTGGCTGCATACCTTGTCACATTTCAGATGGATGATTGCGTTTACATCGTTGAGCAACAATCTCATCGGGATTACTTAGACCTGAACGTCAACAACGCTATCACTTTCCTCGTATCGCAAAATGCTGCAGCCCGGCCGGGCGTACGATTGGTCTTCTATGGCCTTGAATCTCTCGATGCGCCGGCCCGCGTGGCAGAATTTAAGTTTCATATGGGATATACTGCGAAATTGGTCAACCAGCGCGTGGTCTTTCATCCCTTGCTTACGGTTTTCGCGAATCGGTTCAGCTATTCGATTGTTAGCCGGATTGCCAAGTGGACCCCGGCCAATCGGCACTTTGCCAAGGCAAAGGGAATGCTTCGCCTCTCTATGGCGGAGAAAGCTTCTTCAGCATAGAGGAAATGCGCGGCGCGGAAGCGTGCAAGGCTAGCCTTGTACGCCAACTGAATCATAGCTCTTGTAGTGAGAGATTGTGGAACACCAACATGTCTAAGGCTCTGATTATCACGGTTAATTATAGAGCGGCAGATTCGACAATGCTGTTTCTCGAAAGCGCATCCAAGCTCGAATGTTTTGATGCCGCTCATTTAATTGTCGTTGAAAACGGGTCGGGCGATGAATCGGTCGAGAAGCTGCGACCCGTGGTAGCTAGGTTTAGCAATGTCGAACTGCTCGAGTCTCCGCTGAATAGAGGGTACTTCGGGGGGGCAAATTGGGCGCTCCAACAATACATGACAAGAGGCTACCGACCGGACTGGGTTATCATATGCAACAATGACATCCTTTTTGATGACCGGCAATTTTTGTCTGCACTTCTCCATCGAGATCCGGAGAATGCGCAAGTCATTGCCCCAGTGATTATCGCTAGTTTGACTAACTTGGACGGTAATCCATTCCTTCGCGAGCGACCGACTTTAATTCAGTTGTGGGGATATCGATTCTGGTATTCCAACTATTATCTAATGTGGTTAAAGCAATTGCTTTCGCCGTATGTGCGAATCCTCTGGCATTACTTTTGTTTTTGGCGCCCTAAATCACAGCCGGGAGATTGCACGAAGATCTACGCTGCGCATGGATCTTTCATTATATTCAGTCGCTCGTACTTCGATGCCGGAGGTTATATCGATGATGGTTTTTTTCTCTATGCGGAGGAATTCGCTGTCGCGGAGATTTGTCTTCGTCTCGGCTTGCACGTAACTCACGACGTCGCGCTACAGGTTTGTCATTCGGGACATCGAGTGACTGGGCGTAACCTTAACCGTACCACTTTTGAGCATGCTAGGCGGGGCTTGGACTATGCCCTAACGAAATACTTGCTTGAAAAAGATTCCGGCAAATGGCCGAAATTGGGCCGATTGTCTGGATATGCAAGCGAAAGAACATCTCCGGATCTCTAGCAACAATGCCTTCCGATTGTGCGCAATTCGACACGGATTCGCCAGGCCCAGTCCATCGGAAGAGTTCTTCAAAGGAACATTGAGTTCGAGCCATGACGACCGACCAGAAGAATCCGCGGCATCCTGACTCTCTGCGAGTTTCTTTCGGAACGCTGTCTGCAAGCGGGACCGACTCGCTTTCAAGCGAACTCATGCAGAGTCGGTGCCCCCTCTGCTCCACGGATTTTCCGTCGGTGATCCTGGAGGGAACGGCCCGAAGACTAATGAAGTGTTTCAGTTGCGGCGTAGCTTACCTTTATCCTCGGCCATCCGAGCGTGAACTCTCCAGTTTTTTTTCAGAAGAGTACATCTCAAGCGAGGAGGAAATGGAGGATCGGTTTGGCACGCGTCCGGAGAAAGGTCATCGTAAAGTCGCACGTTTCATCCATGAGCAAAAGGCCCGCGGCAGGATTCTTGACCTCGGCTGTGCTGGTGGGCATTTCCTTGATCGCCATTTTCGAATATCAGCATGGGAGAAATGGGGAGTGGATCTCTCGAAGTTCGCAGCTGCGAGGGCGAAGTCGAAGGCGATTCGCGTCCAGGTCGGGGACATTCACTCCGTTGAGCTCCCGGCGGCGGCGTTCGACATTGTAACCGTGCTAGACACATTTTACTACTTTTCGGAACCGCAGCGCGAGCTGGAGGCGATTCGCCGGATTTTGAAACCAGACGGTCTACTGGTGATAGTTCTGACCTGCGCCACGAGTCACATCTGGCGAAATACCGGATGGATGGGTAAACTCTCCGGCCGAGCCCAAGCCTCTTTTCTTGAGAGCCATCACGTCTACTTCTATAATCCGAAAGCAATAACCTCAGTGTTGCGCGGGTCTGGCTTCCGTGTATCTTCCCTGCAGCCGTTGCCCGCCACTGATCAGGGGAGCTCTCCTCGAAACGCACTCGCAAGCGGATACTACGCAATGTCGAATGTTGCTTGGCATCTCTCGGGTGAAAGACTGATGCTTGGCCCTCGATTCCTCGTTGCAGCGTTACCGTGACATTAACGGCAGCCCTGGAGCCGTATCGAGAACGCTTCAATGTTGGGTAGGGGCGGCCTGTGCCGAGATTTCGCAATCAGGTGATTACCATCTGTGCGCAACTCAGTTTCCCGGGACTTGAATCATAGCGCGAACATATGACAACTGTTTCCTTCGTTATGCCCGTGCGGAATGAGGAAGAGTACATTCGTGCGTCTCTGCAATCGCTTGTGGAGCAGAGCTACCCGGCGAGTGAGTGCGAAATCATTGTGGTGGATGGGCGGTCGTCGGACCGGACGAGGGAAATCGTGGAAGAGATTGGCGAGCGGAATCCGCAAGTTCATTGCCTGGACAATAGTGCGGGCATCGTTCCGACCGCGATGAATATCGGTATTCGAGCCGCACGCGGAGAGGTGATCATTCGGGCCGATGGACACAATGTATACCCGCAGGACTACGCGGCAAACTGCGTGAAGTACCTTGAAGAGACAGGCGCTGATAATGTAGGCGGTCCGTGTGTGACGATGGCGGCGGCCGAGAATTTCAGCGCCAGGATTGTCGCGGCCATTTTAAGCAGTCCCTTTGGGGTGGGTAATTCCAAGTTTCGAACGACTAGGGAGGAGGGATTTGTTGATACGGTACCTTTCGGTGCTTTTCGAAGGGAGGTTTTTGATCGGGTCGGGATGTACAACGAAAAGCTAGTACGGAATCAAGATAACGATCTTAACGCCCGAATCAGAAAAGCAGGCGGAAGAATTTACCTCACGCCAGCGCTGACAACACACTATCATCCTGTAAAGAACTTCCATGGCTTGCTGAAATATGCACTCAAGACAAGTAAGTGGCACATCTTCACGCTTCGCGAGAATAGAGAATCCATGGGTGCGCGTCACCTGGCGCCGGCAGTGTTTCTGATCCTTCTCCTCCTGATGGTGCCAGCATCCTTCGTTAGTGTGAGCGCGCGGACGCTCTTGATCGCGATGACATCTGCCTATCTTGTGGCCGGTTTTTATTATTCGCTGCGTGCGAAGACCAAAGGCGAGAGGGTTGTGGCCCTCGTCCAGCCGTTCGCGACCTTCTGTTTTCACATCGCCTACGGGGCTGGGACGCTTTTCGGACTACGTTATCTATTCCAGCAGCCTTCCGTCAGGCCCATACGTCCGGGGCTCCCGATACAGCAGTGAGTTAAGAAGATCCAATCCGAACTCCGTTTATGCGACACAAAGAAGAATTGAAAAACACTTTGAACGAGATGCAAGTGCCATTCCATCGCGCTCCCGTTGGTGAAGAAGAGGTGCAGGCGGTGAGTGAAGTGATCCGCTCGGGATGGCTGACAATGGGGCCGAAGACGTTTGAATTTGAGAAGGAATTTGCGAAATACGTCGGCGCACAGCACGCCATCGCAGTTTCCACGGGCACGGCAGCGCTACACCTATCGCTCGAGGCTGCGGAAGTACAGACTGGCGACGAAGTGCTGCTGCCAACAACAACATTTACGGCGACTGCCGAGGCAGTCACTTACGTCGGCGCCCGTCCTGTGCTGGTTGATATTGATCCCGTCTCGATGAATATAGATCCGGAGGATGCATCACAAAGAATCACGCCGAAAACTAAGGCGATAGTTCCTGTGCACCTTGCTGGGCAGCCCTGCGACATGGATGCGATCCACGCGCTCGCTCGAGTTCATCACCTGCGAGTTATCGAAGACGCCGCTCACGCGCTCCCTTCGGAATACCAGGGGAAACGAGTCGGGCAGCTTAGTGAGTTCACTTGTTTCAGTTTTTATGCGACCAAGACGCTGACAACCGGCGAAGGTGGAATGATAACCACCGACAATACTGGAGCAGCAGACCGCATGCGCCTCATGCGCCTGCATGGTATTGAACGCGACGCTTGGAAACGCTATCGCGGAGATGGCTCCTGGTTTTATGAAGTGCTGGAAGCCGGATTCAAGTACAACCTAACCGATTTTCAATCTGCGATTGGCCTCGTGCAACTGGCCAAGTGCGATGCTATGCGGCGAGCTCGTGAAAACATTGCACAGCGGTTCTCGGATGCTTTTTCTTCTTGCGATGAGCTCGTCATTCCGACAGTGCTCCCTGATCGCAGGACATCTTGGCATCTCTATATACTGCGACTTCATTTAGACCGCTTGAACGTAGATCGTAACGGTTTCATTGAGGCGTTGCATCGCCGTGGCGTCTCGTGCAGTGTTCACTTCATTCCTTTGCATCTGCAGCCCTACTACCGACGGACGTTTGGCTATCAGCCGGGGGACTTTCCACGCGCCGAGATGGAATATCATTCATGCCTGTCGCTGCCCATCTATCCGAGCATGACAGAAATAGAGATCAATCACGTTATAACTGCAGTCTTAAGTACTGCAGCTGAGTCCCGAATCGTTCGCGCGGTTGCTGCCCATGTCAATCCAAGTGATTGATCAAGAGAAGAGCCAGATTGTGCGGGCGCAAGATTCCGAGCAACGCTCCGCGTTCCCAAACGGTTTTTATGCAAACTACGGCAAGCGCGCCTTAGATATTTTGGCAGCGACGACCGGCCTGATTCTGTTGTCGCCTGTGCTCGCGATCGTGGCCTGCTGCATCAAGTTGACCTCGCGTGGCCCCGTTCTCTATCGCCAAGTTCGAATTGGTCAGGGTGCTCGGCCGTTTCAAATTTTGAAGTTTCGTTCCATGACAAGCCAAGCGTCGAACAGGGACCTGAAGATTACAGTTGCCGGAGATTCGAGAGTGACTCCCGTTGGAAAATTCCTTCGACGCTATAAGGTCGACGAGTTACCCCAGCTTTGGAACGTAATCCGTGGGGATATGAGTCTCGTTGGTCCGAGGCCCGAGGTCCCTGTCTATATTGAAGAATACACGCCAGAACAACGCGTAGTGTTGTCTGCACGACCCGGAATCACAGACCCTGCAAGTCTCGCTTATCGCCATGAAGAAGAGATCTTAGCTTGTCAAGGCGATCCCGAGCAATTTTATCGAACAAAGATTCTGCCCGATAAACTGGCGCGTAACAGGGCTTACCTTGAAAAGATTACTCTCCAGAACGATATTCGCATCATTGGGAAAACCATTGCATCCTCTTTTCTGTTTGCAGAAAAGCAGGAGCGCGACACGCTCTCTAGGTAAGCCTAACAATTCGATCAAAGATGCACTCCAGCAAGAGGACGGCAACCGGTTCCACCGGGGCCCAATTGTACGCAGCTTCCGAATAATTAAGGGAGACGCCTTGAGGTCTATAATTCGCAAGCACCTTTTCAGACTGCCACGCTTGTTGTTTCACCAGCGGCCGTTATTGATCTCGGTCGTCCAGGCGATGCTCGTGATCGGGTCTTTCGTTTTGTCATGGCTGCTGCGCTTTGATTTCTCGTTACCCTATCGGCGTATCTTGCTAACTTCTGGTCTGCTGCTTGTGGTTGTTCGCTTGATTACGCTGCGCCTTTTCAATCTCAATCATGGCTGGTGGAATTTCGCGAGCGTAAGTGATGCATTGAACATCCTGAAAGCAGTGATTACTGGATCTGTCGTCTTCTTTGCAATGAACCGTTTTCTGTTGAGCGGAGTTGGCTTTCCACGGGCCGTTTACATTTTAGAAGGGGTCTTGACCGCAAGCTTCCTCGCGGGTGCGCGGCTTGGTTTACGCGTTCTAGTAGAGTCTGTTCGGCGCGACTCCTCTCGTTCGAAGCGAGTAATGGTCGTTGGAGCAGGGTTTGCTGCTCAGATGGTGATTCGGGAACTTGCCCGACCCAATAGCGGCTATGCGGCAGTCGGTTGCGTGGATGATGATCGATCTAAAATCGGTGTCCACATTCAGGGAGTGCCAGTCCTGGGCACTATCGAGGACCTAGATACTCTCGTTGAGGATAATCCTGCTGAAGAAATCTTAATTGCTATTCCCTCCGCCTCTGGCAAACAGATGCGGCGCATTACGGATGCTTGCCAAAAGGCGAAATTACCTTTCAAGACTGTGCCTACGCTGAGCGACATAATTCGCGGTGAGGCCAGCATAAATCAATTCCGCGAAGTACGTCTCGAAGATCTGCTTGGGAGAGAGACTGTCCAAATCGACCTTGAGGCCGTGCGCAGCCAGATCGCCTCCCAGACTATTATCGTGACAGGAGCTGCTGGCTCAATCGGGTCCGAGCTTTGTCGCCAGATCCTGGATTACGGCCCCGCTCGACTTATCTGTTTGGATCAAAGTGAAACGGGGCTTTTCTTACTACGTTTAGAGCTGGACACGCACCAGAATGGCACTCAAGTGGCCTATCGCGTAGCCGACGTGACTGATGGTGAGCGTGTTCGCAGGCTCCTGTCGGAATTCAGCCCGGAGATTATTTTTCATGCCGCCGCGTACAAGCATGTGCCACTGATGGAATCCAACGTCCAAGAGGCGGTTAAGAACAACGTCCTTGGTCTCTTGTCCCTAGTGGGACTGGCTGATGAGGCAGCCTGCAAGAATTTTGTAATGATTTCCTCTGACAAGGCTGTCAATCCGTCGAATATAATGGGTGCAACCAAACGAACATGCGAATTGATCCTCTCATCTCGACCGCAAAATGGAATGCGTTGTGTGTCGGTAAGGTTCGGAAATGTCCTGGGGTCGAACGGGAGCGTCGTCCCCATACTGGCTCAACAGCTCCATAACCATGAGCCGTTGACGGTCACACATCCGGAAATCAAACGGTTCTTTATGACAACGCGTGAGGCTGTGGCGTTGGTCCTGCAAGCCTTTGTAATTGGAAAGCACGGTGACATTCTTGTCTTGGACATGGGTGAGCAGGTAAAGATTGTAGACTTAGCGCGCACTCTCATCCGACTTTCTGGCAAATCTGAACGCGATGTGGAGATCCGGTTCACGGGTTTGCGCGAGGGGGAAAAACTCAGCGAGGAACTCTTTTACGAGCACGAAGAAGTTATTCCCACATCGTGTGAAAAGATCAAACGGACGAAAGGGTCGTTGAGAGACTGGCCGGTATTGTGTCGTCAGTTGGAGGAGCTTCGGGCATCGATGAGCGTAGATGGCGCGGCACCGGTCCGCGCCAAAATTAAGGAAATTGTTCCTGAGTATTCTCTTCAAACCGACATCTCAAGTCAGACTTGTGATGATTCTGTTGCAGGGCGCCGATTCCGGACAGCGGCTGGCCACGATTAGGTTGTTCTCTAGAAGCTGTTGCATAACCTAGTACAGGCCCCTGAAAAGAATGTAGTTGAGTTTTCTCAGATGCGAGATAAGCAAAGTCAGCAGCGCCGAGGGAGGGCCGATGGCCCTATCGGGTCCGTTGCTGACGGAAGTACAGTGGAAGAAAATCGCGCCCTTGCTTCCGAAGCCGCGCAAGAATCGCCGTGGCGGCCGCCCGTGGATCGCGAACCGCCGGGTGCTGGAAGGGATTCTCTGGATTCTGCGGAGCGGGGCCCGCTGGCAGGACTTGCCGGAGGAATATCCGCATCCTTCGACCTGCTGGCGGCGGTTGCGGGACTGGGAGGAGCAG
>JBGPIX010000028.1:0-25489 GCA_041485085.1 Candidatus Acidiferrum sp. | reverse complement strand
ATAGGGCGTTTTGTTTTCCTGTTGCTTCCAAGCCAAGAAAATCGCGAGAGAATCTTCTCGCAAAAGTTGCGCCATGGGAATGCGCCGTCTGGCGGGTACAATTTTCAGCTCGTCATAAATGAAAGCGTCGTCAAAACCCGCCCCCGCGGCATCAGCCGCAGTCGCTGCGTAGAAAACTCGGCCGGGGCGCGCCCAGTAAATCGCCCCGAGGCACATGGGGCAGGGCTCGCACGTCGTGTAAAGATCGCAACCAGTGAGTTGAAAATCGGCGAGCAGGCGGCAAGCCTCCCGGATAGCCACGACTTCCGCGTGCGCCGTTGGATCGTTCGTGATCGTGACGCGGTTCGCGCCTTCGGCAAGGACGCGGCCATCTTTGACCACCAGCGCGGCGAACGGCCCCCCGCTTCCCGAACGCACATTTTCCAGCGCCAGCGCGATGGCGCGCTTCATGAATTCTGGAGACATGTCTGGTTGCTCTACCGTAGTTCAGATTGTACTGTCCGCCCTGAAATCGCAACGCGCCATTTTTCCGATGCGCGGAATCATTTAACTCCCGAGCTCCCCAGGCAAAGCGGGATTCCCCGCCGGACTTGCAAGAATTCGAATTGGCGGTAGGATGGGTGCATTGGATTACACGGTTTTGCATCCATTTTCGTCCAGTGGCTAAGCGAGGGCGCATGATTCAAATCAGTAATATTTCCAACCGCGATCGTGAGTTGCTGAGCGGCCGGCGAGGATTCCTCAAGGGCATGCTTGGAGCCGGAGCATTTGTGCTCAGCGTGCGGCTGATGCCGGAAGATTTGTTTGGCGCATCAGCGAAGGCGACTGCGGATGAGGCCATGTCTAAAGCGCAGCTCCAGCCCAGCGTGTACCTGGCCATCGATACGGACGGGACCGCCTACATCATCGCGCACCGCTCGGAGATGGGCAGCGGCAGCCGTACGGCATTGCCGCGCATCGTGGCGGATGAACTGGATGCGGACTGGACGCGGGTGAAACTGGTCCAGGCAACGGGTGACGAAAAATATGGCGACCAGGATACGGATGGGTCGCATTCGGTACGCAGCTTTTTCGACACACTCCGCGAGGCGGGAGCCACCGCCAGATTGATGCTGGTGCGGGCCGCTGCGGCGCAATGGGGCGTGCCGGCGGCGGAATGCTCCACGAATTCGCATACTGTCGTTCACAAAGCCTCAGGAAAAAAACTGGGTTATGGAGAACTCGCAGCCGCTGCAGCAAAATTGGAAGTTCCGAAGAAGGAAGAAGTGAAGCTGAAGGCGCGGTCCGAGTGGCGTTACATCGGCAAAGGCACCGCCAGCTACGACCTCAAGGACATGTGCACCGGCAAGGCTTCGTACGGCCAAGATACGCGCATGGAAGGGATGCTGTATGCGAGCGTGACGCATCCGCCAGTCTTCGGCAGCAGCGTAAAATCAGTAGACGACAAAGCGGCGCTCGCCGTCGCAGGTGTGAAGCAGACGCAAACCATCGATGCGTTCAAACCACCGGTGCTATTCCAGGCACTCGGCGGCGTGGCGGTGCTGGCCGATAACACCTGGGCGGCCATGCAAGGACGGAAAAAACTAAAGATCGAATGGGAGAAGAGCGCTCACAGCGTTTGGAATTCGGACGCGTACAAAAAGGAATTGCAGGAAACAGCGCGCAAGCCAGGAAAAGTGGCCCGCGAAAACGGCGATGTGGATGCGGCCTTTGCAAAGGGCGGAAAAATCGTCGAAGCGGAATATTACGCGCCGTTGCTGGCGCATGCCTCGATGGAACCGCCTGCTGCCCTGGCGGTGTACCACGAGGGCAAAGCGGAGGTGTGGGCGCCGACACAGGGCCCGCAAGGTGCGCGGGATGCCGTCGCGCAAGCACTGGGACTAAAAAAGGAAGATGTAACCGTGCATGTCACGTTGCTCGGCGGCGCCTTCGGCCGGAAGTCGTTCCCCGATTTCGCGGTGGAAGCAGCTGTGCTCTCAAAGAAAACCGGAAAGCCCGTGAAAGTGGTCTGGAGCCGCGAAGACGACATCAAGTTCGACGCCTATCACTCTGTCGCAGCGATGTACATGAAAGCGGCACTCGGACCGGACGGCAAGCCTACCGCGTGGTTGCAGCGAACCGTTTTTCCTCCTATCGGTTCAACATTCGACGCCACCGCGACTTACTCTGCACCAGATGAACTCGGATTAGGTTTCACGGATGTCCCGTTCGCGTTGCCGAGTTTTCGCGCGGAGAACGGGCCCGCCACAACCCATACGCGGATAGGCTGGTTTCGGTCGGTGGCCAACATCTATCACGCGTTCGGAATTCATTCCTTTGCGGATGAATTGGCGCACGCTGCCGGAAGAGATCCGGTGGAGTACCTGCTGCAATTGCTCGGACCAGACCGAGTGGTGCCGAGAACCGAGCTCCCGAAAGAATTTCCGAATTACGGCGCCGACTACGAGCAGTATCCGATCGATACCGCAAGATTTCGCCGCGTGCTCACGTTGGCCGCGGAAAAGGCCGACTGGGGAAAACAGAAGCCGGGCAACGGCTACGGAATCGGTATCGCGATGCATCGCAGCTTCCTGACCTACGTGGCAACCGTGATACAGGTGCAGGTGGATGATGCGGGCCAGGTGCGCATCAAGCGCGTGGATACGGCTCTGGACGCCGGTACCATCGTAAATCCGGAAATGATCAAGCAGCAATTCGAGGGCGCGGCAGTGATGGGGACGAGCCTGGCTCTCTATGGGGAGATCACCGCAACCAACGGTGTGATCGACCAATCCAATTTCAACGATTTCCAAATGGCGCGCATGAACAATGCGCCGCAGGAGACCAACGTCTACATCGTGCCGAGCGATGCGCCCCCGGCGGGAATCGGTGAACCGGGCCTGCCGCCGTTCGCGCCCGCGCTCTGCAACGCGATTTTTGCCGCCACGGGAAAGCGCATCCGCGAATTGCCACTCTCGAAAGCAGGGCTGGCTTAGAGTTCAACATTTTCAAAAGAAGTCACATACAGTCGCCCGCGACAATGAGATTCTATGGCGTGACGACAATCTGCTTGCCGCTGTAGTGCACGACTTTATCCGGTTTACCTTCGGGCATGACACCTGTTCCGTGGTTCTCGCCGACGAAGATAATTTGAAAGGTTCGCTCACCCATCATTCCTGGAAATTCTCCTTTACGATCGGCAATCGACAAAGTCTGCTTCGTGTCGTCCCAATGAAATTGAATCGTGGCGTACGCGCCCTTTTCATAGTTATAGCCGTCGTTTTCGTCCTCGTAGAGTGTGAAATCGCCATCCGCTCCGCGATAAATGCGCAGTTCGATCGGATCTTCCGGCTTCTCTGTGGACCATTCCTTCTCCGGCCCCATGGGCACGATTGACCCGGCGCGCACGAAGAGTGGCAGTTTTTCGATCGGCGCAGCGGCATCAACCGTGCGCGGCCCCTCCACCGAATTCCCCGTCCAGAAGTCATACCACTTCGCCTTCGGCAGATAAGTGCGTCGCGTATTCGCTCCCGGTTCCGTGACAGGATTCACCAGGAAGGCTGGGCCAAACATGAATTGGTCCCCAATGCTCGCGGTGCGCGCATCGGTGCGGAAATCCATCACTAATCCGCGCATGGGCGTGTATCCCTGGTTCGTGGTCATCCACGCCATCGAATAAATGTAAGGCAGCAGCCGGTAGCGAAGCGTGTCATAGCTCACCAGGATTTTTTGAGCATCGGCGCCATACGACCACAATTCATTCTGATTCGTGGAACGCGTTCCGTGCACGCGCAACAAAGGGTTGAACGTGCCGAATTGAAACCAGCGAATAAATAATTCGCGGTACTCCGGATCATCCGGATTGCCGGAGACGAATCCGCCGATGTCCGTCGTCCAGTACGGAAGTCCGGATATCGAATAATTCAGTCCCGCGGGAATTTGCTTCTTGAAAAACACCCAGTCCGAATTCACGTCTCCAGACCAGACTGCGGCAGCGTTGCGCTGCGCGCCCGCAAAGGCGGAACGCGAAAGGATGAAAACGCGCTTTTTGTCGGAGGCGCTTCTCTGGCCCTGATAAACCGCGCTAGTCGTCATCAATGGGAACATGTTGGCGTATCTTGCGCCGCTCCCGAGAAACGTCTTGTTTGTCACGAGGATGTTGGTCTCGCGGTCTTCGGTCTCCGGTTCAGTCGTGTCCAGCCACCACGCATCCACGCCAATCTTGAAAAGCGCCTGGTCCATCAGATTCCAGTAGTACTTTCGCGCTTCAGGATTGAACGCGTCGTACAAACCCATTTGCGCCGGATGAAAAGCGCCAACCTTCGTCTTGTCGATGAAAAATCCGCGCTTGTCCATGTCTTCATAAGTTTTCGTGCCCGGACGGACGTAAGGCCAGAAAGAAATCATCAGGTGAAATTTATTTTTGTGAAGGTCTTCCACCATCCCCGGAGGGTCGGGATAGCGCGCTTTGTCGAAGACCGGCTCGCCCATGGTGTACCACCAGAACCAGTCCTGCACGATATTGTCGGCAGGAATGTGCAACTGCCGGTATTTATGCGCGACGCCGAGTAACTCTTCTTGCGTGTTGTATTTATTTTTGCATTGCCAGAATCCATACGCCCATTTTCCAAACATCGGCGGCGCGCCGGTGAGTTCCCGGTATCCGCCGATCACTTTGTCGAATTCAGGGCCATAGAGAAAGTAGTAGTCCAATACATCGGCCACTTCCGAGTTTAGATAAAGTGCATTCAGAAAGCGGTTGTTGAAGCGGCTCCGCGAAGAGTTGTTCCAGAAAATTCCATAACCGTTACTCGACAAAAGAAAAGGAATGCTGATGTTGGTGTTGTCCTGCGAAATGTCCACCGCTTCGCCGCGATAGTTCCAAACGCCCGCCTGGTGTTGTCCCAGCCCATAAAACGACTCGTAGGAACCCCAAAGTTTCGAATACAGTTCCGCGTGATAGGTCTGCTCGCCATTCACAACGTCCGGCGTCATGCTCACTTCGTTCTGCCCGAAAAGGGTCTTGCCGGCGGAATCCTGAAAGGTAACGCTGCTGTCCTTGCGCGCAACGACCACTTTCAGTTGCGAAGTGCTCACTACGACGGCGTCGTCCGCGGACTGCATTTCCCATTTCGCTGCCGGCCAATTGTCCTTGATCACCAGAAATTCCTGGCGCGATGGAAATGCCGCCGTGGGCGAGTAGCGCACTCGAATGATGGAATCCGAGCAAACTTGCAATTTCAGTGCTCCATTTTGCAGTGTCAGTTGCACTCCATCGGATTCCCGCTGCACAGAGAGAACGGGATTCAACGGAAGCCACTGAGCACGGACGAGACCCGGGCAGCACAACCACAGAAGTGAAAACACGAAAACTAAACGGCAGAATTGCCTCATTCGAGTGCCCCCGAGGTATTTTGAGCGATCTTCGTCAAACGAACCAGGATTGGTGGGCCCGCTAGGATTTGAACCTAGGACCAACGGATTATGAGCCCTATTCCCGCTGTTTTGTGTAACTTGTTGGTTGATCATCGGTTCCACCACAAATCTATCATTTGGCGTCACTTAGGTCCTTTTTTCCAGGTTGATAGAGCTGCTTTGGAATGCACCGGAATGTGTCGGGAGTCCCGACAAAAGTCCCGACACTCATTGTACTGCGCGTGGACCTTTCATGCGCTCTTGCTTTTCCTCCTTCTCTCGCCTCGCCCGATACCGTTCGATCTTCACCTGGGCCTCAGCAAGATGCGTTTTCGACAGATGGACGTAGCGCATGGTTGTCTTCAGGTCTTGATGGCCCATAAGACGCATCAGCGTGAGTGGATCTGTGCCGCTCTCGATCGCTCTTGTCCCGTAGGTATGTCGAAGGTCATATATTTGAAACGGGGGTTGAATTTCACTCTCTTCAAGAGCCTGATAGTGAGCCGGATGTAGCTCCCACATCGGACAAGACCAATCAAATCCGCGACCCACACGTACTGGAAAAATGTACTCTCCTTTTGCTTGAAGCAGCCGACGCTTCAGAGTTTCTCGCCCCCGTTCTGTCACAACGACATCCCGCTTCGCGTTTTTGGTCTTCCCCCCTGGAACATGGAGGAACGGTGGCAGAGTCGCAAGATGTATGTTCTCCCGCCGTATGGAACAAACTTCCTCGGGACGCAAACCCATTTCTAACATGAGAGTGGCGACATCGCGTAATGGATTTCGAGCGGCTTTCAAATAGCGGCGTTCTTCGTCGAAAGTCAGAATGCGCTCGCGACCGCGTTCCTTTAGAAACCTCACTTTCTTTCTAACGAAAGGCGTTGTCAGGAGGAGATCCAACTGGAGAGCAAATGAGAGAATACGCCGGAGACAAGCCATGTCGCGATTAACCGTGGACGGCGAACGGCCCTCTTGCAACCTTGCCTGTTTAAACCTTTCGATGTCGTCTGCTCGAATTTCGTCTAATCTTTTTCGATCAAACCAGGGCCGAAGGCTCTTAAGCGATACTTGATAGCGTTTCCACGATCTCGGGCGAAGCTCTGCCTTGGTGCGCAGCAAGAATTCAGAGGCAAAATCCGCAAGCAATGGTGGTGGCTCGGGATCGAGAATTCCAGCACGAGATTGTGCCAACTTCTCGCGCATTTTGTTTTCATAGCGTTCTGCCGCTTTCCGGTTCGTCAGTTTCGTGGAACCCCATAACCGACGACCCATGAAAGTAAAATCGTACTGATAGAAAGGAGAACCCCCGCGCTTGAACACACTCATGGGTTCCTCCTTCCTATCCAGTTGACGTTTGAGTAGTTGTGAAATAGCTTCGATTTCGAGGACTAATTCCTGTTGGCATTCGGACGTGGCTAGCCAAATCGCTGAGCGCTGTTTCTTTCGGGTTATGCGCCCGTCATTCTGATGGCGATAGGAACATCACCCAACCCGTCCGTATCTACCAAATGTCCGGACAAGTACTCCTCCAAATCCGAGCGACGGTAGCGCACGAGTCTCTCTTCCAGTTTTATGTACGGTGGACCTCTCCGCTGTGAACGCCACTGAGCAAGGGTTCCTGCGGGAATCTCGAGGAACTCAGCGGCTTCCTTCGGAG
Organism: Candidatus Acidiferrum sp.; assembly: GCA_041485085.1. Taxonomy (GTDB): domain Bacteria; phylum Acidobacteriota; class Terriglobia; order Acidiferrales; family UBA7541; genus Acidiferrum. Next base: position 18,438 of record JBGPIX010000028.1, on the reverse strand, counting down.
TGAGTAACAGCTTTGTATAAGTAGCCATGCGCAAAACCTTTTTTGCCTAATTGGGAACAAACTGAGAATGTGTCGATTCTCACGCCCGGTTCCCTCAACACCTGGGCAGTCACAGCATCGCTGACCGCTGATCGGATTCGTTCCGCAATGTTGTCTGAACGGACCTTACAACTTGAGCCCCGTGGACGCATCCTCGATAAACGTTGTCTCCCTTATCCGGGGAGATCCGAACGCTCGCTAAAGCCAATGGATTCAATCGAACAAAACCGGCAAGCGATGCTCGGTGACGTTTTTTCGCTAATCGCATGATTTCTGACTAGCATTCCGCAAAGCGGTGTTGGGCAGGTACGAGCCTCGAGTTAGCTGGCCTTGGCTGTTTGGTGCTCGCCCCCGCTTGACGAGCGACCCGGCTTGTTTCTAGCACCACTCCTCTTGAAGGACAGTTCTGCAGAGACTCTGGTAATAATCTTGGATGCGTCTACTTTGTAGCGCACAGCAGTCCGCATGAGGTTCGCTTCCTTCGAAGCACCTCTGCGGAACTGTAGCCTGGGCAACAAAGGTCCGCGATAAGCGCGCACGTCACCATGAAGCGGTTGAGGTCGGCAGCTTTCATGGTTCGGATGCGAGCCTGCGCCAAATTTTCGTGTTCGACTGAATTCCCACCCCACGAAGTCTTGGTCTTCTTCTCTCCCCCCGTAAACCCGGAATACCCGATGGTGGTTGTCATGACCGAGCCGGCGGAAATAATCCAGTGCGACCATCTCGAAGTCCGCGCGCGCTAAAGCAGATGGGAGTTTCTGCCTGACAACCTGCAAAATGCGCAAGCGTGATTCCTTCTGAATCCTGACCGCGAGCGCAGTCTTTCTGCGTTGGTCTCTCTCCTGCGGCGAGATCTCGTAGCGCGAGAATTGCCGGTGTATTTTGCACTTCTCCCCTACGCAAATGTGCATGACGGTTCCCGCTTTGCGGCAATCTACGAGGACAGCGACCTGAGTATGCGGACACTCTCCTCCGCGCTCTGCGCGTCGGTATTGACCTTCATAAAGCGTGTTGGCGGCTTTGGTGCGGACCTGCCAGGAAGGACTCTCGGAAATCTGAACTGGCTGCTTCCCCTCTCTCACCAACGGGCCAACCCGCAGCTGGATGAACGCTTGGATTTTCGCTTGGTGGCACACCGGGTTTGTGCACAGGGAACGGTTCTTGATCTCGGGGAAGAGCAGCGGATTGTTCCCGGTCCGTTTCGGGCATGCCGAACATGCGCCTGCCGCAGGCAGCAAGTTCGCGTCCTCAGTATCGAAGGGTGCATTTCTCAAGTCGAGGTGGAGTTCGCGTTCGATCCACTCGCGGAGTTGCCGGACTGTCAGCGCCTCTACCTTGCGATCCTTTAGAATCGAGCCCGTGCTGCGATGGCCCGGAAAACATTCCATGAAGGCTCTCTCTTGATCCCGTGGTTGAAGTCTCGCGATCTCTAGCGCGTGGGCGACGGAGAGCCTGCCATCGTAGAACGCCGTTTGCGCGGCGCGGATGAGCTCGGTGAGAGAAATGCGACCCTTCACATACGACGGGCTTTTGGCAACCTGTGCCGCAATCGTCTCGACGGTGTAGAAATCTGGCCGCAAGTCAATCAGCGACCGATAGCCGATTCCCTCATCCATCTCGTGGATATTTGACCGCTGCAAATTTTCAATCAAACGAAGTTCTTGTGCCTGGGCATCCGTCAGGTTCCGCACCGCTGCAGGGATCGTGTTCTTTCCGGCCAATTTCGAAGCACGAAAACGGCGGGCACCGGCAACTAACTCGTACATCCCATCCGCACCATCAGGGGAGGGACGCACAAGAATTGCCTGCAAGACGCCGTGCAATTGGATGTTGGCCGCCAACTCTCGGAGTTGGGACTCGTCGAAAAGCCGGCGCGGGTTGGTGCTGGATTCGCGAATGTTATCCAACGGAATGTCTTGGATGGACGACCCCGCCAGCGGTATTGTTTGCATTTCATTTGCCAGCATTGCTTCACTCATTTTCTTCTTCACCTCTTTCTCGATTTCATTTGGATTAATATTCTTCGGACAACAAGATGATCGTCACCGTGCGCTCCGATTCGGTGATAATCAGCAGCTTGTCGCCTGCGTTCGTTCGGTGACTGCTCAAGAGCCGGAGCCCATGCTCTCGGCTGTAGTCGTTTTCCTTGTGGTCCTCGTCAGACAGATCACTCCACTTGCAGTTGACATGGCGTGAGAGGAACTCGCCCGGCTGCTGTCCCGCTTTCTCAAGCGCGGCCAAGGCACCTGGTGTTGCGACGATCTGGCCGAGTTCGAAAGCAGGTTGTTTGCTCAGTTGATGCATTGGAGAAACTCCTTTCGTTGGTTTCGCTTTTTGCTTCTTAGAGGCACCGCAGAGAGCGGTGCATTAAAAGCAAATGCCCTACCTGGCGGGGCAAGGCGCCTGGCCGTCCGCGCTGTCAAGGCCGCGCGGTTTTCGCATTCATCGGAGCGAAGCGTGAGCGCCTTGACAGGAGAAGCGGATGGTCCAGGCGCAGGTTTTCAGCAGGAAGGGCAGAATAAGAGTAAGCGTCCGGTCAGTCTTTCAATTACCCACAAGTTCAGCTCCTATGGCGAAACCCAGTTCGATATCGGTCAGACGCGACATGCCTCTCCAGATCACCCGATTTCCGGGTGGAGAATCCCCTGCGCGTGCTAGGTAGCCGCCCAGTTGAGCCAGTTTCGTGAGATATGTCGAAAGTGAACCTCTTTGTCGTTGCCGTGTTCCTATGTTTTTCACCAATTGATCGAGCAGATGGATTTCCAGTGCCGTGAAGACCAGGGTTGGAGATGCCGCGGGCAACGAGCGGTTCATCATCGTCAGCCAGAAAACCCTCCAGCTGAGGATGCAAAAGACAGCCAGCAACCTAGCGAGGCGTTCTGCCGTTCTTAGTCTCGATTCTTCCGCTTTGCACCCAGACTTCAGGATTTTGTGAAAGGTCTCAATCTTCCATCGCATGCTATACCACTCCAGTTTCTCAATGGCTTCCGCACGAGAGTGCACGGGCAAGTTGGTGATCAATTTCCAGTCGATTTTCTCCCGCCCGTGTGGCGCGCCGCGTTCTTGTGCGTGGACCACGGTGAGTAAGAGTTCGGGGTACTCCTAGTGTTTGCCGATGGGCGGAAGAACCCGGATGCGGCGGTATTTGATTTCCAGAACGGCTTGGGACCGATCACCCTTTTCGTCGCGCACCTGGATGCGGTGCAGTCCTTGGAGGCGTACTTCTTCCATTTCAGCGGCAATCGTATGTTTGTCGTCTCCCGCTAAGCGATCTACACAGGTGCGCACCAGAAAATGGGTGCCCAGCGACTCGGTGGTGCAGAAAAGCTCGTAAATATCGCTCTGCCGGTCGCCGATATGAACGCAGCGTTCCGGGTTGTTCAAAAGGGCCGTGGATTGGGTCAGGTTTTCCAACCAGCGGATGCTCTCTTTCCTTTCAATCGGCACGAGCGTCGGATTGATTTTCTTCTTGAGCGCGTTGCAGTCCTTAAATTCGCTGCGGGTCCAGAACTTCATGGCCGTCAGCCCCAGGGGAAGTCCTGCGGTGGTCACCGCCAAACTGGAGTGCATCAGAATTCCACAGATGGTGTAGTTGTGCAGGCGGTCGGCTTTGTCCCTTCCTGTGAAGGATTTCTTAAGAATGCCAATGACCCGGACGTCGGCTCGATGATAGGACAATTCGGTTGTGTCATGGAGGATCAGAACCGTGGCATCGGAAGCAGCAAACCGATCGCGCGTCGCTTGAAAATGACCAGCTAGAATCTCTGCTTCGGTGACGCGGCGGTTGGAAAGAAAACGATAGGCGGCTTTGGTGTTGGCCCAGTCCTGGCAAACCAAAGGAATGCTCTCGCCAATGCCATCCGAGAGCTGCTCAAAAAGCTTTCTAAATCGCTTGTGGAGTAGGGTGTCGCGGAACTCGCTGCCGACAAGTTCACGATCGATCCAGGTCTTGGTTTGGGAGGCAGTGGCGTGCTCAACCCTCAATGAGTGTTGCGACTCCTGCCGCTTGGTCATAACGGCAGTTCAGCACACGGCGATCTTGAACAAAGCCACAGCCTAGGAGGAACTCAGCCAATCAGCCAACAGAAAGTACTGGTCCTGTCCCGCGCTGCCAACTTGTGGGTAATTAAAAGCTCCGGCTGACGCTTACATCGGAAAAGTGAACTCGGCGCAGATCTTTGGCTAATTTACGTAGAAATTAATAAGAATAAGTTTTGCGCTGCCGCTATTCAGGGCGACTCCGTGTCCCCAAAAGTATTGGCCCCCGCATGTCAGGCCAATCCAGCCAACGTTTTTGAGCGCGGCATAAAACGCATTCGGGTCGAGTTTACCATCCACGTTGCTCCACTGATCGGGTGTTAGCGGCACAACAAACGTAATCGTTGCGTTGTCCTGCGAGCCGAGATTATACCCGTTCGCGTTAGCCCACCAGCGCCCGTTGGGATTGCGAAGATCGTCATTCTGTTGCTCGAAAAATAAATGGACCGTCGCCGGGAGGATGTCGCTGGGGTCAATCACTGTGTATTGCGGGGTGTCGCTCTCAACTCTGAACGTTATGTTCACATTGTGCAGGGTCGTTGCTGCGTTAAATGGCGTCTGTACGTAGTTTACGTGCCCGCCGGTTTTCGATGCTGGCAACTCGAACGACCATGTCCCCCCGATGTCAGCAGACGGATGAGGCGGCATCCCGGCGCTGTAGAAGATGTACCAGTTATGAGGATCGAGCGAGATTACATTCGCATCTTGTGGCGAAATGTTTGGAGGTGGTTGAATACCGCACCCCATTAAACAACTCAGTAACGCCAGTGCAATTGGGTTAATCTTCATGAACAGTCCTTGTTAGTGCGTGCCGCGGCGGGCCCGAGCACGGTGTCATTGTTAGTGACAAGCAAATACTGTTCCACAGTGACTGTAATATAAGTCACTGGTTTGTCTTGGTTTCTGGTGGCTCCGTTCTGAGAGGATGGCTTCAGGCCAGCCAAACTGGAACTTTCCAATTTCATTTTGGTACGGCATCGAACACCCATTTCTTGGTAACCTTCGCCTAGCACGACCAATGGACACCGTACACGCGGCAATGAAGCTTGTGAAAAAGGGGAACAAATTGTCAGGCGGGAAAAAGAACGAAATGCTCGCAGCAACGAATGAAAGCCCAGGTCATTCTTAAGACCAGCGCCACGAAGCTCACCCTGCTTGCCTTCTAGGCACTGCGATGAAACAATCCCGCCATGATTATTGGCGACCGCCTCCGCGAAATGCGCGAGGCAAAGAAACTCTCTCAAGGCGACATCGAAAAGCGCACAGGTCTGCTTCGCTGTTACATATCCCGCGTCGAGAATGGTCACACTGTCCCAGCCATCGAAACGCTGGAAAAGATAGCACGCGCCTTCGAGGTCCCACTCTATCAACTCTTTTATGACGGCGAAGAACCGCCTACATTGCCAAATCTGCTCAAGCAGAAGCCCGCTCACGAAGACACTTGGGGCAGTTCGGGGAAAGATGCGCGGTTTCTGAGTCAGCTTCGCCGACTGTTGGGCAAGGCCAGCGAACAAGATCGCAAACTGATTTTGCAGATGGCCCAGAAGATGACCATTCGCTGACAAAACGGTTGGCTCTGGAACCACTTGGATTCCGGGCCCCCTAATTGGCTATGATCTTCGCTTGAGTGGTGAACCTCTGATAGTCCGTAAACTGGCCTCGACACCAGTAGACCTTCTTATTGTTCTTTGCTTGTGTAAAGATAGTCAGAGGAACGAGCCGAGGAGTCTCACCCATCTGCTTGAGCCAACCGTAGGTCACCACACCTTGGTAGTCCTTCCATTTGCCCTGAAGTTCGTAATGCTCCGATATGCGGAGGATGTTGGTATCCTCGTCGGTCCAGACTTCGCCGAAGCAAGCGACGGTGGCAATCTTGTTGACTGAGAAGAATCCAAAGTCGAAGTTGGATTTGAATCTACACACACCATCCTCCGGGTCGGCCCGATACTGAAAGACCTTCATCCGCCGCTCGCTGACAACCACATCGGCGACCTGATGAATTCTCAACCGGAGTTCTGTCCCTACCATCTCAGGTAGTTCGGACCACTCGCCACCGGTGGAAACCGAGTTGTTCAAAGGAGGGAAGGGTACATTTTGGAACTCCGTCTTGCCATCGGGATACTCGCGGAATCGTTGGTATCCGTCGAGGACCCGGACTTCGTACGCCGCCACAGCAGCGGGCTCCTGGTCCCCAGACCCCCAGGCAAAAGACTGCACCGCGATAAAGTTGCGCATGCTATCGGCAAGAAGTTGAGCTTTGCTTCGCAGGAGTTTGACTTCGGCGGGTTCTTCAGGGCGGTGCTGTAGTACGTCGGCGGGAGAGGCTAGGAATTTTGAATAGAGGTCCGCCGAGACTGGTGAGACATCCTTGATGGTGGGGAATATTCTCTGTGCTAGGAAGGGCTGTACTTTGCCCACGAAGTCGACCAAGGTTTGGACGCGAACAGCCACCGCCATCGTTTCATTGGTCCCGCACAGAATGCCTAGAATCTTTTCGGTTTTCCTATCAACGACGATGCCGCCGCTTGCCCCCTCTATCCGAATTGGTTTATCCCGGGACAACTGGTACTCAAAGGCGAGAAGGCCTGACGTCGTCGGGGCTTTGAATGTGGCGGGAAATCGAGTCAGTTTGCGAATAGGATTGATAATTCCCTTGGGGTAACCGTAGATGTCTACTTCCTGGCCAACTTCCAGTTCATCGAGACTGAAACTAAGACCATGATGATGGGGCAACGAGCGCCGTAACTCGAATATGGCAAGGTCCCGTTTCTTAGCATACGGAAGGAGATCCCCGTTCGGGAGGAGGTTCGCTGTAGCTTCCTCATCGTAGGGACCAGTGGCAAGATATCGTTGGATAACCTTCTCTCCTTTGACCTTGTCAGTTCGAGTGGTCATGGCTACGTGATAATTGGTTAGGATGAAACGACACGCGGCGTCCAAACAGAAGCCTGTACCGAAGTTAGCATTTAGGTCGAGCTTAGGACCAGGCTTCGCCGTGATATGAAGCTTTATCGATGGAGTTAGCCTTCCCGAGGTAATAGGAACGACGGTCTCGCTAAAATCCTGAGTGTGTTCCATTGTGGATACAGGTGGGATTGTCGAGGGGCTCGGGAGCACTTGTTGGGCTGCTGCCAAGGGGGACAGATACGAACATGCAATCAAAATCGAAATGACTTTGCGCAAAATCATCAGACATCACGAAGACTTTCAACGAGTCCGTCCTGATGTTTTGCACGCGCTTCTCCACGGAGTGAGCACTTAGGACAAAGGATTTAGTTAGGATCGAAACGGCGGTCCAACCAAAACGAAACAGAGAGGGAACCCATTGCGGGAAATGGTGCCAATACGACCTCATGAGCGGCAGATGGCCAGCCCGAAGTTTTAGACATTCAATTCAAATATCAATCTTCGTCTTCACTACCCACCGCGAGCGTGACTGAAGTAGCGTATACCATGATGTCCGCCGTTACTCTGAGCGTTTTATTGTTGTCATTCAGCGCTGTTATTGGCACCGATCGAATGACAACCGAAAGTCTCTTTGTGCCCCAATAAGCCCCGGTCAGCACTCCTTCGTCGTCTTTCGTCCAAATCAATGGCTGCCCACACTCATGTCCGATCAGCGACACGAGGGATTCAATGCTTGCAGTGGAGAGTGTGTAGGTTATCGAGACCAATCGTTTTCGATAGAAAGTGGCATACTCCCCAAAGGGATATCGGGGTTCTGACTCACTCAGAAGTTTGTAACCTCCAAATGTAACACCAGCTTCCAGGCTGCAATGTATCCACAGTAGCCAGGCTTTCTTGGGATCATCTTCATCCCACTCTCCATATGCCCGACGGCAGTACGCCTTCCGATGAACTGATCTAAATTCCTTAAGAGACTCGCCGATATGATCGACCTTTAGTCCATCAGGGGCTGTTTTGGGAACTCTGGCACAAAAGACATTTACTGGAAGCAGCAACAGTGCGGCAATCCATAAAAGGAGAGGACGCACTTTGAGTTGCGTTTTGCAGCTACACAAATGATATCTCATGGTCGCATCGTGATGATAGTGGAAAAAAAACGCCCCATAACCTTGCTGAACAATTCCTCATGCATTTCCTTGCCCCTTTCAATATGTAGGGACAGACCAGAGATGCCGGTGCATCCAAATTTCTAAGCAGTTCCCAGATCAGTGTCCCAGAGATCAATGGAAACGACTTCTAGCCACGGCTCCCCCTTCGGTTGCGTGGAATCCTTGGAAAAGTCCTCTCTGCCCAACCGGGACAATTTCAATTCCAAACTCGTCATGCCATCCATCCAATCAACGGAGATCAGTTTAGTGGGGTCTTCCGCGTCCTTCAGCATCCGCGTGGGTGGCCCGTAGAATTCTTTAAAATCGGGCAGGACAATCTGAACAGACCGAACGTCTAGCATGTAGTTGAGGCTACTCAGCCTATCTTTCCAGAATTGGGCATGAACTGCGCACTCATCGAAGTTCAAAATTGGGAATGGAGAAACTTCAGAAAGCGATTCCCTGTCGTTTAGACAGCAATGAATGTCGTCCATGTTTCCTAAGTCAACCAAATTCCGCGGGTTTATTTCTATAGAAGTCAGCGTTCCGCAGATTGCTTTTGGATAGTGAATTCGGAACTGCTTTACAGTTTCGCCGAGCGTATCCTTGCCAAGCGTGCGAATACGTTTGCCGGCGCTGGCATGGGTGGGCAATTCAGCTGTGAGAACTGCGAACGTCACGGTGATCGCTACGAGAAAGTGCAACAACGTCCGCGTTGTTTTGTGAGGCATGGTTATTTTCTCCTTGCGTTCGATTTTGTTCAGCCCAGTTTGGAAATGCAGATGGAGAGGCCCTCCTCGATGAGAAAAGAAGTTCACGCACTCTGCATCTCCTAGCATCTAGCCGCTCCAACAAACGATGAAGCGCTTCCGAGTCGAATTCATACCACTCTGGCGGGACAGTTTCGGCAATTTCCAACAGCACCTTCATTCCAATTTCTGATTCAAGCTTGGTCAGCCAAGGTTCGAAATCATCAATCCCGTGCACCTGCCTGTAGACCGCGTGTTGACAGTACAGGCCTCGAAGAGGAGCGTCTGGAAAGCTCCACTCACTGGCATTAAAACAGAATCCTTGATCAATCATCGCAGTCTGGTACTGACCATCGACCTCGGTCGGATAAAATATGGTTTGCCTTCCATCAACGTTGCACACCCATTTGTCGAAAACCAACATTCCCAGGAAATCTCTCAAGTTTTTGACCTTTGATAAATTCTGGCCCGGGATGAAATCAAATACCGCAACGCGATGTGGATCTGAGGAAAAACGCGAGCCAAATTGAAGACCTCGTCTGCAGGGGATGCGCCCTCGTGGGATTTCAACGCAAAGATCGGGCGTGAGTTTTATGAGATCCTCATTCACAAAGCAAAGCGCTAACTGAGTCGTAGGCAGCCCAAGGCGAGCAGCAAGTAGCGTGCCAAACAGTTCATTCACGAGGATTCGTGTACCTTGAGGATTGTCTTGGAATTTAACGACATAATAACTGTTGGTAGATGACCGCATCAAGTGCGCTTGTGACCCGCCCCGCATTCGGCGGATTTGCTCCACCATGAAGAGAGGCCCCCCTACCAACGGGAACTGGCAGCCGGGCGGCTGGTGAGGGCCAAAGCCGGGCGAATTCTTTGAGAAGTTGAGCGAGATGGGCACCTTCTCCCAACCTTCCTTGAATGTTTCCAAACCATGTTTCAGTTCGGCACACTTTTCAGCCCTCCTTTTACACTACGGACGGATTCTGTCTAGTCGGTAGATTCTGGTAGGGAAACTACTGTCAGTATGTTTTTCTGCCTGTCGGGGTCAGCATCAACGAGATGGGTGCGGACCGCGTAAAGAACCAACTGTGTGATGGAATGGAAGTGAAACTTTTGCATGATGAGAGCCCGGTATGTCTCCGCAGTTTTCACCGTGACTCTCATTACGGTGGCAACTTCTTTGTTGGTTTTCCCTGATGCTAAAAGTCGTATCGTATCAACTTGACGTGGGGTCGGAAGAATCCCAGAGCCATCACTTGGCCCGACCTCTGCTGGAGGGTTGACGACTCCATCTATCACCATCTCTGAAACCTTTGGGGAAAGAGAGCGCCGACCCCATGCAACACCCTTTACAATATCTACCAGGTGTTGCCCAACGTCTGTCTTCAAGGCGAAGCCAAGGGCTCCCGCTTTTAACACCTGGCGCATTACCTCGACCGACTTATGTATCGTGAGAATGAGAACGTGCGTCTCGGGAACCAATTGTCTGATCTTGCGGGTAACTTCTAGTCCGCTGAGTTCGGGCATCTCAAGATCGACGATCGCTACATTTGGTTTCAATTCCTGCGTTAGTTCGAAAGCCGTTCGGCCATCCGGAGCCTCGGCGATTACTCGTATAGAGCGTTGCGTCTGGAGTATCGCTCTAACGCCGCGACGAACGACTTCATGATCGTCAGCCAGAAGAACTCGTATCTGTTTAGCGTTTCGCATCATTTGCGTGTACCTTCACTCGAATAGTTGTTCCCAAATCGCTGGATTCAATCTCTAAGCCACCGCCAACTTGCTTGATCCGCTCCATCATGCTGGGGATGCCTACGCCAAGCCTTGGAGAGTCACTCTTATTCTCATTTTCCTCAGAACCAGGTATACCTCGACCTCTGTCGCTCGCTTCAAGCAGGACTTGTCCCCGTTCTCGGTACAGACTGATTTTTGCGGTCTTGCTACCCGAATGACGATGGATATTGATTAGGCTTTCTTGGACTACGCGGAAGAGAGCCAACTCAACATCGCTTGCCAATCTCGGGATGGAAGCTGACACCTCAAGTTCCACGAAAAGTCCAGTGCGTTCGACAAAACCGTTCAGATAATGGCGAATGGCGCTTTCTATTCCAGCGGATTCAAGCATCGGCGGAAAAAGCAAATAAGAAAGTGTCCGAATCTCACTTATACATTGTTCAATTAACTCTGCGCATTCTGATACCTGTTTCATAATGGATGATGGTGCCGCTAGTTGTATTTGGCGTAACAGAATTGCAGCGGCAACGAGGCTTTGCCCCGTCGTGTCATGCAATTCTCGTGCGATCTTTCGTCGTTCGTCGTCTTGCGAGCGTAAGAGTTGGCCCGAAAGTTTGCAGAGTTCTTCTTCCGTCTTTTTACGGTCGGTGATGTCGATACTGACCGACAGCAAACAAGCTTCGCCGCTGATAAGAATAGGTTCGGCTGAGAGGAGCTTAATTCTGACTTCACCAGACTTAGCCCGAAGATGAATTTCACGATTCACCACGCGTCCGTCCCGCTTGACCTCTTCGACGATGCTCGCTCTCTCAGCCGGGTCAACCCAAAGACCCAGTTTCGAGCTAGTCCGCCCAATGAGACTGTCTCTGCTAAGGCCGACAGCACGCTCAAAACTCTCATTGACATCTAAAAATCGACCTTCATCAAGGGTAGTAATGACCATTTCAACTGGACTCGAACGGAAGGCTTTGGAGAATTTTTCTTCAGATTTTCGCAGTGCGGTTTCAGCGCGCTTCTGCTCTGTTATGTCGTGCGCCACTCCGCGAACGATAGGCGGGTTGACTCCATCTCGGCGGAGAGAATTATTGAATTCCCAGAGCCTAACTTGTCCGTTCTTGGTGAGGACATTCAGGATGCCCTTAGCAAAACCATCTTGCTTGATCTGATCTAGATAGATATCGCAGTGAGGCCTGGTTTCCGGTGTGACAAAGTTGCGCAACGGCTTATTTAATAACTCCTCTCGCGTAAATCCGAGAATCCGCAGCGGGGGTTCGTTGACTGATAGAAGGATGCCCTGGAGATCGTGTGTGCAGATTAGGTCGTTGGAATGCTCGACTAAGTCACGATAGCGATCCTCGCTCTTTCGAAGAGCGTCTTCAACAACCTTTCGATCTGTGATGTCCTCCGCGCTGCCAACCAGTCGAACAATCTCACCTCGGGCATTACGAACGGTGTACCCCTGGCACAAGACCCATGAGGTCGAACTATCCGGCCTAATTACTCTGCATTCGAGACCTTTAATTGGCTTTCCTTTGACTAGCCCTTCGAGAGCCTTCTTCAAACAGTCGCGATCATCCGGGTGGATCCCATCGAGAAAGGACATGGAATTAGCGTAGAGGCTTTCAACAGTGCGCCCCCATATCTCCCGATAGGCACTGTTTACGAAGAGAAACCGCGTGAGATCGGCGTTGGCAAGAGCAAGTACTACCGGCAAGTTGTCAGCAATTTGGCGGAAGTGGCGGATTGAATGCAGAGATCGCGTTGTTTTTCGTACATCGAAAGCTGTGAGACTGCGTCCGCATGCCCCATCTACTTCGCTAGTCACGCTGATCTCCCTTCGGGCTGGACCGAGTGCTCAGCTCTGATGACCAAAGACTCAGAAACGTAAATTGAAGTCAGGGAAGCGCGGGGACTGCGTCCCGATTTAAGTTCCCTTTTGAAACCAAACGACTGCCGTCAAAGTCCTAACTGGTGGAAATCCGTTTCGCGTACCGCAAGCAAGTCCACCACACTGATCGACGAGGGTTTCATTCAGTCTCCGGCACGGTCACGCACACCCTTGTAGGGAACCGCACCCAGTCATTAACTGTTGACCTTATATGTAAGTGTCGTTCAGTTGTCAAGCACTAATATGAGATTTATAGTTGATGCCTTATAGGTAATATACAATTCCCGCGTTCCAGGACCGCCTCTCAACTGGGGGGCCTTTTGCTCTAGCGATCTGAGCCTTGAAACGGCTATGGACACTGCCCATAATTTCACAACATGCTTGCAGGCACCTGCTAGCCCGTTAAGCCGCGCAAGTTGTAGACAGTTCCCAATCATTTCTGCCTTTGCAAAGTTGGCAGTTCAATTGCTTTGTAAGGTGTGACTTACTCCTCTCGGTGAGGAGGAAGAGTGACGCCGATACCAAAAGCTGGATTCATTCCCGCACTTCTCTGGCTCTGCTTGGGCCCGACTGCTACAGAACAAATCATGACTCCGCAACAGGCGGCCTCGTTCGCGCTCCAAAAGTCGGAAACCGGAGCGACCACAGTGCCGTTCAACTAGGCGGGAAAGAGGGTCGTGACTTCAAATCAAACCACAAGGAACCTCTGCGATTTCACAAAACAAGTTTCATCATTCTAAGCGCGGGCGTATATGCAGCGGGTTTGGCAGACATGCATCAGACTTTGGAGAATCGAAAATTGCCTTGGTGGTCCGAGGGAGACCCACTGGCGCGACCCATTGTTCATCTGCCAGCGCCTGCGTACTACACAACCGGCTTGGCGATGGCAACCGGAATAAACTGGCTTGGCTGGAAGATGGGCCACGCGCGAAAATGGCGGGGATTATTGTGTATTTATCATGTACTACCATTAGGAGTAACTTAAGGAGATTCCGAAGCAACCGATTTTGACGGGTATCATCCTTCTTTGGGTCTGCGATCCAGTGCTTTCTCATCAGCCGGAATCTTTGACTAGTTCCAATATGGAAGCGTTCCCAAAAGATTGTTTCACGGTGGGAATTTCATCCAGAAGTTCGATCCAATTAAATCGAACGGACCCACATTGTGTTCATTCTAAAAGCCACTAACTACTGAGTACTGGTACATCTCAATGGTTCACTTCTTGCAATAGCCGTTCAAAGGATCAAGTTGAGGCCGGACCGCTTCAGATCGGGCTCAGGGTTTGTCCCGCGGCTCAAGTCTGGGTAAACACGGACAGGTCCTCAGAATGCTCCCGTTTCTTTTTGGTCTTGCCGACCACGCGATTCGGGTTTGCTTTGTGACGGAGGTTTCATGAAAAGAGTGTTAATGACGTTCACCATAGCCCTCTTTTTTGGGGTGATGACGCAGGCGCAATCAGAATTGATCCCCAGCAATCTACCCCTACCTCTATTTCAATCGCCCCAACCCATTCCGTCACGGTTCGAGGCCGTAAAGCCTGCGCCAGATCGAGTCCTGCCTGATGCACCGATACCGGTGCTCCCGAACGTCCAAGATGGCCCTCTTCCTTGCCCCGCAGGAATTGGAAAGTCCTGTGCGCTCTTGGGTGGACGCCTCTATTTTAATGATCCATCTCACATGACCGAACACGACCCTACTCTGGGTAAAGCGATGCGGAATCCAATGATGGTCGTGGGCGGACTATTCAATCTGGCGTCAACAATTGCAGACATAGAAGGAACCCAGGCGTGTCTCAATGCTCACACCTGCATCGAGGGAAATCCGATGTTCGGGCGCTACCCGAGCCGAGCAAAGTCCTACGGCCTCGGCATGCCGATGACCATTGCAAACTACATGGTGTGTTCGTGGCTGAAAAAGCATGGTGACGGGAACCTAGCGTTTGGGCTCTTGTGGGGAGGAACAATGGGCCATGTATATGAAGCCGCTCATGGCTTTGCCATCGCAACTAAAGGATCCCCAGCTAAGACGAAATTCTCGTCTAGCCAAGGCATTGGAATCACCATTAGGTTTTAATGTGTACAAAGGTCAATCCCGTCGCATGAAAATTAAAAAGGAAGAATGGAGAAATGAAATGGCAAATTCGATCAAAACATTGTTGCTCGCTTCGTTGAGTTGCTTAACCGCCATAGGCATATATGCGGAAAATTCAAAGAAAACCACTCCCTCAGATAAGAAACCTGAACAGATTGTCGTCACCGTCCACATGTCCGATAAGGGTCTTCTGTTCGAAGTTGATTCCGGTGAGTACAAGAAAGTCGAGGCCAACTATCTTCTCGCCGAACTAAAACTCCACAAGGGCCCGGACTGCCAAATCATCCCCATCGTCGACGACAGGGTAGCCCTTTCGGCTATTACAGAGATATCTGAGATGGCAATCAATGCCGGCTTCAGAGATATTCGACCGTTCGTGCTTTGGCACAAGACCGGGAGAATGGCACAAGTTCAATTCGGTCCCCCGATCAAATTCACCGACGATCCTAAAAAGCTGGAAAAAAGAGAAAAAAAGGAAATTGGCAGATAAAAATCATTCGACCGATTTCGATCCTTGTCTTTGGGTGGATAATGATGAACAAAACTTCGGGACTTCTTCTCCTTTTATCTGTCTACGCTCCTTGGACGATGGCGCAATCACCTGTTGCGACCGCCATCGTACCTGTTGTGAGCGCGAGTCTGGGATACTCATTCACAAACCAAGCCTTCCCGTCATCCAGCCGAATAAATTTGAACGGTGTGGATGCAGCTTTCACTGTCAATGTGACTTCGCATCTTGGAGGAAAACTAGACGTTGGTTACGGTCGCGCCTCCGACGTATTTAATTCGGGAAATCACAGTGATGTATTGAGCTATCTTGCTGGCCCTATCTTCTATCCAGTGAGACATCGGGATCTCGCCGTCTTCGGCCACGGGCTTATTGGTGCTGCCAGGGTGACAGGAGCAGTTCCAGCCAGCGGCGGCGGATTCTCTGCCGGATATGTGAATCAATTTGCCTGGGCAATCGGAGCAGGAGCTGAATACCGAGTGCATGGATCAATAGGCATTCGGCTTGGCGCGGACTACCTGCACACCCGTTACTTCGACTCAAGCCCAGTCATCAGCGGTCAAAGCAATCTTCGGCTCACCGGCAGTTTCGTGTATTTCTTTGGGAAACATTCAAGCAAACATCATTAGAATCTGTCCGGCTAGTTGATAAAACCATGCGCGGATTGAGCGACCGCCCTTTTCATTGCAAACACAGCTTTTAAATCCGCCTGGCAGAGCGAGCAATGCGTCTCCACCGGATTCCCCGTCAAGAGAAACCCGCACCCTGGACAGATGGAAATCATCGCGGATGCGCAGCATGGGCACTCCTTTGGCGTCTCTATGGACGATCCCGTTTCGATGTCTTGGAGTTTGATGCTGAAGTCACAGCTAGAACTCGAACAAATCGCGTGAGGCACTTCATCATCTCCCCATAAGCCAGCTCTGGGCGCCAACGGGAAGCCACTTGTACCCCAGCTTCCTCCTTATGTCAATACGGTAATGGTACTCGATACAGCAATATAAGTGGTTATTATTCTCTTGACACGTATCTGTACGGAACCATATAAGACTCTCGGAAGAGGGGGGCCGTGATTTCCCACCTTCCTCTGACGGGGAAGCAAAGAAATGGCTCCCAAGCATACGGACGCCCTTCTTCTGGGGCCTTAAATGTTCAACCTGAGCCGGTGGTCTCACGCTGACGCAGTTCCGTCATATTTTGTTGGCGATGTACGTCCGCCGAGATCGCCCTGGAGGAATTTTAATGTGTGTCCGCACTGCGAACAGAATGGTCGCTCGTACTTGCTGGAGAGACTAAACGAACGAGGGCCAGTCATATCGCGCTCGGATGGCGTGAATTTTCATCTCGTCTTGGGCGATAGGCCGATTGAATACCCTCAAGAGAGGAGCGCAGGCCCGTCGAAGGTGGTTTCCAGGTCGAGGATTCCGAACATCTTCATGCCGGCGCCTGTAACCGCGTATTCCTCCCGCACCACCGAGATCTGTCGGAAGCTGAGCGCTTCGACCAGTGCCCCGACAATCTCGAAGTGTGCAAGAGTTTGATGGGTTGCGCTCCCTGCGGGCGTCGGGATCATCTTCAATTCTTCTCGGGTGATTTTCGAGCTGCCGCAGTGCGCCAAGAGTTGGGACTGTTCCATTTCTGTCGTTCTCCTTTCCATTCAGAGGTTCAACACCGAAATCCGCGAAGCGAGACGATCTTCACGACACGGACCGCGGATTTCGTAAGGAATTTGCGTGGTGGTGTTCAGCTGAGTTCACGGTGGACATCTGGGAATCTGCGCGGAAGGAGACACCAAACAAGAAAACGCGAAGGGGACACGCGAACACACAAGGTGGCGGAGTTTGTTTACGCGGCCGTTTGGACGGTCTTACCGATCAGAATGGCCAAGCTCACGGCCCGGGGCAATGCGATCGTGGACGATTTGTTTAAGGTCCTTTATCTCCGGAAAACGGCCTTGAGCGGCTCGCGGCCAAACTGTTTGCCCTTCGACGCGCACCCCGAATACACGGCCTGCGCCAGGTCTCAATACCACTCATCTCTGTCCGTTCGACTGTCTAGCAAGTCCGCCGGACAAGTTATGGCGATTCCAGTTGTTCGTTGCCAGCTGGGGCAGCAATTCCCAAGAAGACCAGAAAGGCGCGATTCAGCCGCACCATATCCTCGTCAGCAAGACGGCCAACATGCGTCCCGATTTTCGTTTTCGGAACAGTCGTGATCTTGTCCACCATCAAGCGACAAACAGCTCGCAGCCCGTTGCTCTCGCTCGGCTTGATGAGGAGTCGAAATAGGGGAGCATCGGTTGGATCGGTTGTGAACGCGCACACCGTAATGGAATCCGTCATGTCGAAGCGGTCGTCTTGAAGAATCACCGCCGGACGCGGCTTTCCAGTGTAGTCCTTACCGCCAGAAACGGTCCAAATCTCGCCGCGCTTCACTTCCCGCCCCAATCGGAGACGGCATCGATAAAGTCCTGATCCTCCTTGGCATGAGGACTCCTGGCAACAGCCAGGGATTGCCTACGTGCCTCTGCCACGAAAGAGGGCGAGCGCATGTCGGGAACCCAGATCTGGATGGGCCGTAAGCCTTGTTGTCGCAACCGCTTGCGATGTGCTCTGACCTTATCGCGAGATGACTTGGATCGTCTTCGTGTTCCCATGTCTACCTCCGTGACAGGTTACATGTAACCTACCACAATGCCCTTCCGATATCCACCCGCCGTATCGCAACCAAGCAAAATAAGGCGAGGGCCAATCTCCAACCAGCAAACGCTGGCTTGAAAGCATAGGTTTTTCCGGCCCCTTAGTACAACCGGAGTGGCATCAACACGTATCGGCTTTTCTCGCCATCATCCCCGGACGGCCTGAACTCAGCGGCACTCGCGGCGTCCTTCACTTGCATACGATTTGAAGTCCTTCCACCAACGGCACGGAGGAACTCAAGCAGATATTGCACGTCGAAAGCGATGTGCAGCGGCTCTTGGTCGTAGTGACTCTCGAATCCTTCCCGGTTGAGTTCGACAGCCTTTCTGTTCTCCTTCGGCAAAACAGATTTGGAGAATTGACTGGTCACCTCAGGTACTGATGAAAAGGAACTTTTGTTCTATTGGTTCCCCGCCAATCGAACTAGAAGCTGTTGCACAACCCAGTACAGGATCCTGAAAAGAAGGTAGTTGAGTTTTCTCAGATGAGAGATAAGCAAAGTCAGCAGCGCCGAGGGAGGGCCGATGGCCCGATCGGGTCCGTTGCTGACGGAAGTACAGTGGAAGAAAATCGCGCCCTTGCTTCCGAAGCCGCGCAAGAATCGCCGTGGCGGCCGCCCGTGGATCGAGAACCGCCGGGT
>JBGPIX010000027.1:0-25502 GCA_041485085.1 Candidatus Acidiferrum sp. | reverse complement strand
CCGGGAACTTCGTTGTTCAAGCGCAGCGCCTGCTTATAGCTATTCAGCGGCCAGACGCCAATCAACACGGGGATCGCGGGCTTGCCGCCTAGTTTCTTGAGGAACGCGTGCCAATTTTCGGGGTCGAAGAGCGGCTGGGTCATGGCGAAGTGCGCGCCAGCTTCGACCTTGGCGTGAAAGCGCTCGATTTCATTGTCGAGATCGTCGGCGACGGGATTGAGAGCCACGCCGATGGTAAAATTCGTCGCGCCTCCAAGAGTTTTTCCCGCCCAGTCCGTGCCCTGATTCAGCCGGTGCAAGACTTTGACGAGGCCCACGGAATCGACTTCGTAGACGCCGCTCGTTTCCGGGTAATCGCCGACGGATGGCGGATCACCGGTAATAGCGAGAATATTGCGCACGCCGCCGACAGTCCATGCGCCTAGAAGCGCAGCTTGCAAACCGATAATGTTCTGGTCGCGCGTGGTGAGATGGGGAACAGTTTCGACGCCACGGGCTTCGAGCGCACCCGCCACAATCAGCGCGTCCATGCCGACGCGCGCCATGGCCCCGCTATTGATGTCGATGGCATCCACTTTCTTGGACGCCATGATTTTGTCGACCTGCTCGTAGATGCGATCGAGCGAAAGGCCCTTTGGCGGGTCGATTTCCACGCAGACCGTAAATTTCTTGGCCTGAAGATTTTTCCAGAATTTACTTTCCGGATCGCGCTCGGCAACCGGCACTGGTTTTGAGACCACCTGGGCCGATGTTGTAGCGTGGTGTGTTTTTGCAGGCCGAAGTGACTTCACGGCTTCGGCCATTGCGTGAATATGCGCGGGCGTCGTGCCGCAGCAGCCGCCGAGAATTCGCACACCGAGCGCGGCAGCTTCGCGCGCGAAGAGCGCAAAATATTCCGGAGAAGATTTTGGATAAACGATGCGGTCGCCTTCGCGCTTGGGAAAACCGGCGTTGGGCATGCCGCTGACGCGAATATCATCGACGGCGGCGAGCTCCGCGAGGATGGGCAGAAGCGCCTGCGGGCCAAGCGTGCAATTCGCGCCGATCACCTGAACATTTTTGTTTTTCAACTGCGCCGCGGCGTTCGCCGGGCGCACATCTCCGTAGGTCGTGCCTTCTTCCGCGTAGGTAAGCTGCGCGACGATGGGCAATCCGGAAAACGAACGAATCGCATCAATCGCCAGCAACAATTCTTCGATATACGAAAACGTTTCTAGAATGTAGAAGTCCACGCCACGCTCTTCGAGCGCCAGCGCCTGTTCGTGAAAAATATCCTGAATTTCTTCCGGAGCAGGATGGCGCGACTGCACTCCGAGGCCCAGCGGACCAATGGAGCCGGCGATCAAGACTTCTCGTGAGGCCGATTCGCGCGCTTCGCGCGCGATTTTCACACCGCGGCTGTTGAGGCGATGCACTTCTTCGGCAAGGCCGAGCGGCGCAAGCTTGAAGCGATTCGCGCCAAACGTATTCGTTTCGATGATTTGCGCGCCCGCTTCGATGTAAGCCTGATGCACGCGGAAAACGGCTTCAGGTTCCGTCGCGTTCACTTCGTCGAAACAGCGCTGCGAGCCCACAGCCTCGTGCAGCATCGAGCCCATCGCGCCGTCCGCAATGAGAATCGAGTCCTTCAGCCGCTCATTAAAATCGAGAATCTTCATTATGTTTTTTTCGCGTAGACTCGGCGTTCAAGTGATCAACAAACTGCAATTTTGCCAGGAGAGATAATCGCAAGTCTGAATCCCGGCACATCCAGCAAACATGACCAAACCGCTCCGACGAACGCGTAAGTCCAAATTGTGGAGCGTGGAGTGACGGACCGTTTCGTAAAGACGAAAATGATTAACGCCCAAACTAACACTCGCACTAGAAAGAGAAACACATAAGAGCCATAGTCTGGCACCTTCGAACTGGGCTGGGGAAAAAGAAGCCCCATGAGAAGCCCACCCAGGAGAGTCATCGGCGGACCAAGCAGGAGACCTAGTCCGGTCCTCGCCGCAGCGATTTTGACCGCGCTCGCAGTGATCGTGGGCTGAAGTTTTTTCACGACGATTCCCGCGAGTACATAACCACAAAACTTGACGCCCACGAATGCAGCGAGGCCTACAGGTCCTGGAAAGTACCCTCCCAATAACCCTCCCTATCGCTTTTGTTCCATGAGGCTGGCGACGGTGCTCATGAGATCGTATTTGGTTAGAATCTCGAAACGCGAGTCGCCCATCTCGACAAAGACCGCAGGATTTTCGTGGCTGAGAATCTGCGTGATGCGCTCGACCGGCGCATTCTTTGGCACCTGCGGCAGAGGCTGGCTCATCACTTCGCGAACGACCAACTTCCGAAGATCCTTGCCTTGCAGCGCGAGATTCAGGATTTGGTCTTCGTAGATCGTGCCGATGGGAATGTTTTCCTCAAAAACGGGAATCTGTGAAATGTCTTGTTCTTGCATGGTTTTCAGCGCGTGAAACACGGTTTGGTGCGGACGCGCAATGACCAGTTCACGCACCTTTCCGCTGGCGTGCTTCGCATTGACGACTTCCATTGCAGTGATGGCGGTGGCCGCATCCACGTAGCCGCGCTCGTGCATCCACAAATCGTTGTAAACCTTGCTGAGGTAGCGCGTGCCAGTATCCGGCAGCAACGCGACGACAAAGTCGTTCGGTCCTAAATCCTTGGCAAGGCGCAATGTCGCGGAAATGCAGCCGCCGCCGGAGCCGCCGGTGAAAAGCCCTTCCATTTTCGCCAGCCGCCGCGCCACGACGAAACACTCTTCGTCGTTCACTTGAATGATGTCGTCGAGAATTTTGAGATTCATGGTCGTCGGGAAAAAATCTTCGCCGATGCCTTCGACAACGTACGTCTTGGGTTTGATGGTTTGCCCGGTCTTGACGAAATCGTAGTAGAGCGAGCCGTACGGATCGACGCCGATGATTTTTACGTTGGGATTTTTTTCTTTCAAGAATTTCCCGACGCCGCTGATGGTGCCACCGGTGCCCACGCCGCACACAAAATGCGTGACCTTGCCTTCGCTGTCCTCCAAAATTTCAGGACCCGTGGTGCGGTAGTGTGCTTCGGGGTTCATCGGATTGTCGTATTGATTCGGGTAGTAGGAATTGGGGATTTCGCGCGCGAGCTTTTTCGCCACCGAATAGTAGCTGCGCGGATCATCCGGCTCGACGGCGGTTGGACAGACGATGACTTCGGCGCCGAGTGCTTTCAGCAAATCCACTTTTTCCTTGGATTGCTTGTCGGTCGTCGTAAAAACGCATTTGTAACCGCGCACCGCGGCGACCAGCGCCAGTCCCATGCCGGTGTTGCCGGAAGTGCCTTCGATGATCGTGCCGCCGGGCTTGAGCAAGCCTTTTTTTTCGGCATCGTCGATCATGCTAATCCCGATGCGGTCTTTTACCGAACCGCCCGGATTGGTGAATTCCGCTTTGACGTAAATCTGCGGCTTCAAACCCTTATTGATGCGGTTCAGGCGCACCAGTGGCGTGTGACCAACGGCTTCCAGAATGTTATTGCACTTCATTCGTCTTCTCGATTTCTCCGCCGAACTGAATTCAGTTTAACATCTTCCCGAGGAGTTCCCCTACTGAGCGGCACCAGCCCATTTTGTTACGTTCAAACAATTGAGAGTAGATTATCCTTTCTAGGATTTCGAAGAACGGGGGATCAATATGCCAAGGCAGAATATTTCTAGCGGTACGCCGTGGGAGCCGATTGTTGGCTACTCGCGGGCGGTGAGGATCGGAAACGTCATCAAGGTGTCGGGAACGACGGCGACAGGGCCGGACGGAAAGATCGTGGGCGTGGGCGATTTGAGGGCGCAAACGGTGCAGACGATCAAGAACATCGAGGCGGCGCTTGCCAAGGCCGGCGCGAGCTTGAAAGACGTTGTGCGAACGCGCATCTTTGTGACCAACATTGCTGAGTGGGAAAAAGCCGGCCGAGCGCACGGAGAATTTTTCGGCGAGATCCGGCCGGCGACGAGCATGGTGGAAGTGAGCAAGCTGATCGCGCCGGAAATGCTGGTGGAGATAGAAGCCGACGCCATCGTGGAATGAAGTAAATGAGGTTCATGAGGTAAAGGAAGTAAAGGAGTCAAAGTGATCCTTCGCTGCGCCCAGGATGACATGCGCGAGGGTGTGGGGCTGCTTTGATGATCTCGATCAACTTCGAAGAACTCTAATGACGAATGCGCTATACGATTCGTTCATCGCGGATTACTACGATGAGTCGCCCATTGTGAAAGGGCGGCTGCAGGACGTGGCGTTTTATCGCGATGCCGCGCGCGATTTCGGAGACCCGGTGCTGGAACTGGGCTGCGGTACGGGACGCGTCACCATGGCGCTGGCGCAAGCAGGAAAGCGGATTACTGGACTCGATCTTTCCGAGCGCATGCTGGAGCGCGCGGTGAAAAAACGCGCCGCGCTTTTTACGGAGGAGCGAGAGCGCGTTCACCTCGTTCAAGGGGACATGGCGCAGTTTGATCTCGGCGAGAAATTCCGCCTGATCATCATTCCCTTCCGGCCATTGCAGCACCTGCTGGAAGTAAAGCAACAGATGGAGTGCCTGGAGTGCGTGCGCAAGCATCTCGCGCCGGGCGGGCGGCTGGTCCTGGATGTGTTTCAGACGGATGCCGAGCGCATGCACGATCCCGTGCATATGAGAGAAATGCTGGTGACGGAATACAGTACTCCCGATGGCCGGCGAGTCAAGATTGCGGAGCGCGTAGCCGGTTTCCATCGGGCGGAGCAGATCAATGATGTGGAGATGATCTTTTCGGTGACGCATCCGGGCGGGCACCAGGAGCGCATGGTGTTCGCGTGGCCGCTGCGCTATTTCTTCCGCTACGAGGTAGAGCACCTGCTGGCGCGGTGCGGGTTCCAGGTGGCGGCGGAGTATGGCAACTTTGACCGGACTCCTATTCTAGATGACTCGCCGGAGATGATTTTCGTCGCGGAACGGCAGTAGCAAAGAGCGGATTACCCTCCCCCAGTTTTTTGTAAGTATTGCATCTAAAGGACTTAAATATTGCGCAAGTCCTTTGTCTGCAACACATGCGAGGTGGTTTCTAAGTATTGCATCTAAAAAACTTAGGAGTTTACACAATACTGGGCATCCGTAGGCCTATTTGCGGAGAAACCGGGGCCTATCTGGAGCAGCATTCTCCTTGTCCCGTTTCTGGCGAGCTGGGGAGCGATTGCGATCCTTTGCTTCGCTCAGGATGACGCCCGCGGTGGGGACGAGGATCGCGAGCTACTTGCGGGCCGGCGACAAATACGAAAGGCGGCAGCGAGCCGTCCGCACTCCAAAATAAAAACGGCAGCGCGAGGCTGCCGTTTTTGATGCTAGTCACACCGTGACCTGAAAGCATTATACCACAGGGCCTGGAGTAATCCTCCCTGGCGTTCTCTGACGGGCTACCAGCGGGCGCGGATGCGGTATTTCAGGACGGAAGTGCCATCCTTGGCGACCGGGACGATGAATTGGGCGGCGAAGGCAGCAGTCTTAGTGTACTTGTAGGTGGAAGAGAGCATCTCCCAATCACCGCCGATGGGTTCATTCACCTGCACGGTGACGGGGCCGTCTTTGTGGTTGCGCAGGGTAACTTCAAATTCCATTTCCCAAACGTGGGTATCAATGCGCTTGTAGTCGGTCTGCTTGTGCTCGGCGACGACGTCGAAGGCGTTGCCGATGTGGATGTTCACGAATTCATCTTTCGGAGTGTGGTCGATGCGGTCTTCGCCGGCGAAGAGGATGCCGCCCTTTGAATCTTTCTGGTAGACGCGGACATTGCCCGCGGGAAGAGGAATGCCGAGGCCAGCTTTTTCCTCATTTTTGAATTTGTAGTAGACCATGACGAGATCTTTCAGAGGAGAGCCGGGAGCCTGTTGGTTGCGATAGTAGTAGTTCTGCCCGTTGACCATGAAGATTTTCTCGACGGGGACGCCGGAGCCCTGAAGCAAACTGATCTGCTTGGTCTCTTTGTCCTCGACGGAGGTTTTGCGGCCCAGTGAATAGAGGTGGTATTCGCTGAACGCTTCTTGTTGGAATTGCGGCGCGGCGGCTTGCGCCTTCATCGCCATATCGCGGGTTCTCATCTCCATGGGGGCGGGCGGCTGGACGCGATTCAGTTCGCCGGCAACAAGCTGGAGACGTGCATTGTGGAAGGCCGTGCCGCTGTTGTTGACGACGGTGACCCAGCCGTCGAGGTCGGCGGCCTTATCGTCACGCGCAACCGTCAGAACGTAGTCGGCGTTCCAGGACAGATTGCTGGCGAGATAGGACGCTTCGACTTGCTGTTTTTTTGCTCCGGAATTTTCCAGAGACATCAGTAGGGTGGGACGCTCGTACAGATTGGCCGGGACTTCCGGGAAGCGATAGCTTTCGGCAAACATTCCGGTGACGATGTCGTTGCCGATTTTCCAAACGGGGCCGTTGTTGTCGGAGAGCAGAGTGGCCTTGATTTCCTCGCGCTTGGTGGTGCCGCTTTCCTGGTAGGCGCGCACCAGGGTGACTTCCTTGCCGACGTATTTGTGGAGAAGCTTGGCGGGCTCGAGGAGATCGTATTCGTAGTTCTGTTCGATGACGCCGAGCTTTTCTGGCTCGTTCAGCGAACGGAAATGAACCGTGGCGGGATTGACGGTCGCGGCGATATCCATGAATTTCAGGCGAAAGGTGCCGCTGGGGAGAGCTAGATTGCGGACGTCGCGAATGAGAGCGATGTTGGAGTTGTAGACGGTGACGTTCAGATCGGTCTGATCATTGAGGCTGGTGGATTGATCGCCGGCGGTGGAACGAGACGCGTCCTTTTCCTGGGCGGCATAGACTTTGTTGCCGCGAACGGCTGGATAGAGCATAGCCGCGCCGGCGGCAAGAACCGCAACGGCAGAAATCTTCCAAAACAAACGATTGGTTGACCGACTCACGGGGATCTTCATCACTATTCACCTCAATCTGGATTTGCCTTCTCCCTTAGAACGATGCGAGCGAAATTTCTTGCACTCCACGAGCAGGGCACGGACGCTGTGTCTCATGGATTTGAGACGGGCTTCCAGGTCAGGCCACCGTCGCTAGTTTCAAAACTCTTCGCGCCGCGAGCATTCCAGATGGTGGCGTGGAGCGCATCCGTGGCGCGAACACCGCCGAGATCTTCGGCGAGCGGCGATGAAACGGCTTTCCAATGGGCGCCGCCATCGATCGTCAGGAGAACGGCGCCTGCGCGGCCGACAATCCAGCACACTTGGTTGGAAGGAGCGGAGCCGGTCAGCAAATCGGAGCGGACGCCGCTTGTCTGGGGTGACCAGGATGAGCCGCCATCTTTGGAGAATTCGATGAGTCCGCCGCGGCCAGCGCGCCAGATTGCGTTCGAACCGGGCGATGAAAACAAACGCGGATTGGAAATCGAACGGGCGACGATAAGAGAACCGGTGTCGGTATAGCTGGATACAGCGCCACCAATTTCGACCGGCTGTGGGGGAGGAGCAGCGGGCGCGGCCCCAGCCTTTGATTTTGGCTTCGTCGAAGATTCCATTTGGTTTAGAGGGCTGGGGCCCGAGACTTTTGGCGAGACATAATTGTTGATTTGATTCTGGTTTTGAGAGTTTTGTAATTGAGCGAGCTCCGCTTGAACCTTTGCGGCTTGTGCGGGCGCCTCTTCCTTTTTTTGCAAGGATTCTGGAAGATTTTTGGCGTCGAGATCGGCGCGATTTGCGGCCATCAGCTGATCGACGGATTCATCGCGTGTGTCATCCTTTCGCGCGCGGAATTCTCTATCACCCAAGGCATTCGCGGGCCTCGCCCCAGCTGCGCCGCTCAACGTCGGGCTTTGCTTGGTGGCGTCGGACGCAACTCGCCCGTTGGAGGCCGTGTATTCGCCGACGGAAGATGGCGGACGCGTGAGAGCGACGGATGGTTTTGCAGGTGCGGAAGATTGCGGCTCCCGTATTGCACCAGAAGGAATGGGAGGAGGCGCTTGATTCTTTGCCATTTTGCTTTCATTCTCACTCGGACTAGGAAGTGGTAAGGACTGATTCTCGTGGAGAGCGATCCACACAAGCAATCCGGCAGCGATTGCGCCAGCGGGAGCGAGCCACTGCCAGCGCGCGCTTCGCAAGAGACGAAGGCGACGGGACTTTCGGGCAAGCGCTTCCGGCGATGGCGCCTGAGGCTTGGTGGAAGCGGAAGCAACAATAGGTGTGGCTGCCGTCTGGGCTAAGACTTGCTCTTCTTCCGCAGCCCGCAAAGGAATCTCGTCAGTGATTTCCAGGTGAGCGAGAACGGTCTGGCAATTCGCGCAGCCGACGATATGTTCTTTCAGGGAATTCAATTGTTCGGGAAGCAGGGACCGCTCATGGTAAGCCGCCAGCGTTTCCGCGTCTAGGCATGCGCCGCTCTGAGAAGCGGGAACACCGGATATTCCCGCAGCTTCACCCGCAGGCGCGGCAGAACGCAGATGGCGTGCAAGCGCTTTGTCAAACATCCGGTCGCGTTCTTCAGGCGCCATAAGCTTCTCCATCCTTAGAACGAAATTCCGCGGGTTTCTTGCACGGAGCGGTCATGGCGTGCGCTTTCCGGCCGCCGGCCCCGGCGATTTTGTGCGTGGCAGCAATTTGTCCAAATCAATGGGGACGTCTCCCGCACTGCATTCAAAACAGAGCGCGATCTCCGCTTCGCTCATGGGGGGTTGAACAGCAAAACCGTTGGCGGCCCCGATCCCATTGCGAAGAATTTCTTCGACGGCCCGACGCAAATCGCGCCGCACACGGTCCAAATGACGCGAAACGCTGGATTCGTGCTCGCCAACTACACGCCCAATCTCCGCAAGCGTTTTTTCCTCGGCGTAATAGAGGCGAAGCCTCTCCTTTTCCGGAGGTGCGAGGCGATCGAGCGCGGTTTGCAGGGCGCGGGCAAAGGATGAGACGTAGCGTTCCCGGTGCGGATCGGCGGGTTGTGTCTGAGGACCCAGCAACGTCCTTGGCGGTCCATCGCCGGTTTCTTCCTCGGCAAGCTCCTCGAAGCGCCTGCCAGCACGTATGGAATCAATGTGCCGCTGGGCAAGGACGGCGCGAAGCCAAGTCTTCAGCGAACTGCGCCCGTGAAAGTAGCGGAAGAGCGACCGCTCCGGTCCCTTGCCACTGGCCAGACCGTACAACTCCGAAAAAAGAGAATCGGCGAGATCACAGGCTTCCGCCGAACCCGCGCTGCGCCGGAGAATCGCCGCTGCCGCCGCTCGCAAGTAAGTCCGGTAGGTGTTGACAAAATGTTCCCAAGCGGCCTCGGCTCCATCGGCGCATGCTGTGGCTAAGGCCAGATCTTCCAGATGCAACGCGCCCAAATAATCTTGGAGCTTTTGGGGAGTTACCACTCCGGGTGTCAAGGCCTTCTTTGCACTGCGTTCGAGAGCGGAGGCAAATCGTTCCCGAGGAACACCCCAGCGGCCCGCCTGCGCGTGGGCATAGACCCACTCCAGGAGAGTGGTCTGGCCGTCGAACGGATGGGAAAAATCCACCGGTGGACTCTCAGGGCCGGGTTTGGGCGCGTCTTCCGTCATTTAGTGAGCGTAAGGGACAATACCAGGATAGGCCCAATCCAACGCCCGGGCCGTCCCCTGCATCCTAGAGCATAAGCCCGGCAGACGGAAAGTGGTGCGCAAAACTCGAACAACCCCACCCGGAATTGCAGTATCCTATACTGTGTTGCGTCCCCAGACTCGCAACTGAAACTGCCTCGCCGGGTTGGTAAAGGGTGCGCGACGGTGCGCTCGCGGGAGCATTAGCGACTTCGCGACGCTAGTACGAAAGTCCTATTCGGGCTCCCTCAGCCACGTCAGTACTCTGGTACTGCTAGAGCGTAGTTCCTACCCTGCAAGCGGACTTGGGAGCGCTTAAGAATCCCAAGGCGACTCCTCTTTGCAGGCCGGAAATTTCACGAGGCGGCACGCGGATGACAACCATGCTTGCAGATCCACCACGTAAGACGACGATGGGCGTCGGGTTTGAAGGAGGCCGGGGCCGTTCCGGCGATCCACAAGCTTGGAAGAAGGCCATCGGCACCAAAGCCATTCCGGCACGCCTTGCCTTGCTCCCTGAATCGAAGCCGCGCTGGGACCGCCTTGGCGTGAGCGCCGGTGTACAACTTGCGATCTTTGGTTTCTTGCTTCTGCTTCCCCTGCTGTTCCCAACGCAGATGCAAACGGCATTGCATTTGCGCGTTACGGAGCTGATGCAACCCGTTACGGAAATCCCGGTTGCGCCGCCACCTCCACCGCCAGTGAAAGTAAAAGCCAAAGTTGCGCCGCCGGAACCAAAGCCGGTGGTACCTGAACCGGTGAAGCTGAACCCCCGACAGACTCACGTCTTTCTAGCCGCAAAAGTCGAGCCGAAGAAAATAAAAACCTTGGAAGCAAAACCGGTGGAACTTAATCCTGTTTTCGAGCAGGTGAAGATCGATACGCCGACGAGCCAGCCGAAGAAGCCGAAGGATGAAGTGAAAGTCGGCTTGATGTCTTCCGGCAGCGCCGCACCGGCGACAGTAGTGGCTCCGGTAAACAAAGTGCAAACCGGCGGCTTTGGCGATCCCAACGGATTGGCAGGCAAGGGTGATCCGAACAAAGCTACCAACGTCAATCGCCTTGGCTCGCCCGCATTGCCAGGTGGACCGGGATATGGCAACGGCACCGGCGGTGACAAAGGAATTCGCGGCACGGTAGCGAGCACGGGATTTGGAAACGGCACAGCCAATCCTCCGCCGGCCCCCAAGCGTGGGGGCACGCTGCAGTCTACTGGCTTTGCGGACCAAACCGTGGCGACGGAAGCGCCCAAGAAAAAAGCGGCGACCGGAGAGGGCGCCACAACTCCTGTTGACATTTTAGAAAAACCGCGTCCGCAGTACACCGCGGAAGGGCGTAGTCTGAAGATAGAAGGCGACGTGGTGCTGGAGATGGTATTCCTGGCGAACGGCAGCGTTCAGGTAAGCCGAGTGGTAAGCGGTCTGGGCCATGGTCTCGATGAAGCCGCCACGCGGGCGGCGCAGCAGATCAAGTTCAAGCCCGCAAGACGCGAAGGTCAGGCAGTGGATTTCCCGGCACGCGTGCGAATTGAATTCCGTTTGGCATACTGAGGGGAGAGAGAAAATGCGTAAGGTAACAACAGGTATTTTCGTTCTGATTTTGAGCGGGCTGGGCACCCTTGCCGCTTCGGCGGCACCCCGGCCGGCTGATCAGGCGCGGACCATGGACGACGTCATCGACCGCGTGATCACGAACGAAAACCGCGCCAGCCAGCAAATCCGGCAGTATTCGCCGCTGGTGGAGACGTACATCCAGAACCTTAAGCCCGACAAGGATCTTGGCTACGCCCCGGCCGGCGACAAGTATTTCCTGGGCCGCGCCGACTTCTCGAAGGGCGTCTCACTGATCTCCTTGACGGATACCAACGGCAAGGGGAAAAAGATCTTCGGTTCGATCGGCAACTTCTTTTCGTTCGCGTTGCAATTTGTGCCGGACGGCTTCCTGCAGATGATCTTCATCGACACGAACGGATTCGACAAGCAGCACTACAAGTTTGACTACGTGCGCCGCGAATTCCTCGGCGAAGTGCGCTGCCTGGTATTCGACGTTACGCCTCAGGAGAAGGCCGGCAAGGGCCGGTTTCTCGGGCGCATCTGGGTGGAAGATCAGGATTACAACATTGTGCGCTTCAACGGCGCTTATAGCGGGAACGGGCATTCCAGCTGGTGGTTCCACTTCGACAGCTGGCGCGCCAACGTGCAGCCGGGCCAGTGGATGCCTTCCTTCGTATATAGCGAAGAAAAGGACATGCACTACAATTTAACGAAAAAGCTGGACTTCAAGGCGCAGACGCGGCTCTGGGGTTACAACCTCGGCCACGCCAGCCAGGAGCAGGAATTGAGCAAGATCCTGGTGGAGACGCCGGTACAAGACGATACCAAGACGGCGAATGACCTATCGCCCGTACAAGCGCAACGCTCCTGGGATCATCAAGCTGAAGACAACGTCATCGATCGGCTGGAGCGGATCGGCCTGATTGCTCCCAAGGGAGAAGTCGACAAGGTTCTAGAGACGGTGGTCAACAACCTCGAAGTCACCAACAACATTGACGTCGAGCCGGAAGTTCGCTGCCGGGTGATGATGACTTCCACGCTAGAGTCTTACACCGTGGGCCACACCATCGTGATGAGCCGCGGATTGATCGACGTGCTGCCGGATGAGGCCAGCCTGGCGACCATGGTGGCGCACGAACTCAGCCACGTGGTTCTCGGCCATCGACTCGATTCCAGCTATGCGTTCTTCGATCAATTGCTGATCGACGACAAGGAAACTTTCCGCCATTTCGGATTCGCGCGGACTCCTGATGAGGAGAAAGCCGCCAACGCGAAAGCCATGCAGATCCTGAACAATTCGCCCTATAAAAACCAATTGGGCAACGCCGGCCTCTTTCTGACGGCGCTGACGACGCGAGAGAAGGAGATTCCGAACCTGATCAGCCCGCACCTGGGCGATCGCGTGCCTGTAATTGGCGATCTCAGGTCCTCAATGCCGGTCGATCAGAAGCAGAACCCGCAGATGATCGCGGCGCTGCCAATCGGCGGACGCGTCAAGATGGATCCTTGGAACGACAAACTGGATCTGATCAAGAGCAAGCCAGTGGGCGCGGTGGCGGAGCGCGAGAAGATGCCGTTTGAAGTCACGCCGTTCATGCCGTACTTAATGCGTTATGGCACGGAAGCGGCGAAACCCATTGCCGCCAGCGCGGCAACACCGGCCAATGGATCGGCGCCAGGCAAGCCGTAGTCAGCCACAATTCAACCATTGCAAATATTACGGCCCGGCGAAGATCTCTTCACCGGGCCATTTTCTGTTGCGGTCAGATTATGTTTCTTTCGCTGGTTCTTCAGTTTTTCGAGGAGAGTTCCTTCATCAATTTGTAGCCGAATTCCACACCGTCGTAGAAATCCTGCACGCCGACGCGCTCGTCTTTTCCGTGTTCGCGATTGTCGTTCTTGTCAAAAAACATGCAGGAGATGCCGTAAGTGGGAATTCCGGCAATGCGCGCGTACTTTCCGTCAGTGGCGCCGGTGGACATCGTCGCGACGAGAGGAACGCCTGGCCAGGCGATGCTTAAGACTTTCTCCATGGCTTGCGTCACTTCCGGAAGTAGCGGCGATGGAGGCACCGGCACGACAGGTACCACCTTTCCGTCCGGAGTCAGTTGCGGAACTACGGTTATTTTGACTTTCGGATCGTTGGCTACGCGTTCGAGGGCTTTGCGAACTTCCTCCGGATCTTCTCCCGGAAAGATACGGCAGTTGACGTTGGCGCGGGCGGTTTGCGGGAGTGCGTTTGGCGCATGTCCGCCGGAGAGCATGGTGGCCACGCACGTCGTGCGCAAAAGAGAATTGTAATAGGGCATCGCCGAGAGGCGCTGGACGGCCGCCGAATCCGGCGGTTGCTTGGCCACGGCTTTCATGTCCGCAGCAACCTGTCCGCTTTCCATGGCCGCGGTCTGAGCGAAATAGCTGCGCGTGATTTCGTTGATCTTTACGGGGAAGGAATACGATTGCAGGCGGGACAGCGCGCCGGCCAGGTGGTAGATAGCGTTGTCCGGACTGGGGACCGAGCTGTGGCCGCCGGGATTCAGCGATTCGAATTGAAAATCGACATAGACTTTTTCGCTGGCTTGAATTCCCGCGAGGAGCCGCTTGCCTTTGTCTTTTTCGAATTCCCCGCCGTCGAGATTAATGCAGTACTGCGCATCAACCCAGTCGCGATGTTCTTTCAGAAGCCAGTCCACGCCGTTGAAGGAGCCACCTTCTTCATCGGCTGTAAGGGCAAGAATCAGATCGCGATCCGGTAGATAGCCTTCCTTTTTCAAGCGGATGAAATTGGTTACGAGGATGGCATCGCCTTCTTTCATGTCTTCAGTGCCGCGGCCGTAGAAATAGCCGTCTTTCTCGATGAATTCGAAAGGATCGGTGGTCCAGTCCGAACGGAGCGCTTCGACGACATCCAAGTGCCCAATGAATAGAATGGGCTTGCGCTTTCCGGTGCCGCGAAAGCGGGCGACGAGATTTTTTTTGCGTTCGTTGGGCCCGGCTACGTGGATATCGCTCTCGGCAAAACCTCCATCGCGCAAACGCCGGGCCATCGCTTCAGCGGCGGTGGTGACGTTGCCAACGGAGTCGGTGGTGTTGATTTCAATGAGTTGCTTGAAAATGTCGCGCGCCATTTGCTGCGTTTGGTCTTGACCTTGAGTTCGTCCTTGGGGCGCACAACTTGTGAATAGAAAAAAAGACAAGATCCAGCGTATCCCTCGTAGCATTTACTCTCCTCGGAATGAACGATCACGAAAAAGGCAGTGGCGCTGCTGGTGAGGCAGGCCGCGCCGACAAAGCATAACGAAGACATCGCGACAGATACGATGCCGCCCAAAACAGCGCAAGGATGCCAATCCCGTGGCTGAGCACAAGAAACACAGCAAAGGCCACGAGC
Organism: Candidatus Acidiferrum sp.; assembly: GCA_041485085.1. Classification (GTDB taxonomy): domain Bacteria; phylum Acidobacteriota; class Terriglobia; order Acidiferrales; family UBA7541; genus Acidiferrum. Next base: position 10,990 of record JBGPIX010000027.1, on the reverse strand, counting down.
ACAGCGAACCCAGTTCTGCCGGGCCTCATCAGCGGAGTTCCCATGCGGCTATTCACAAACCGGGCCAGTTCCCGAGGCCACTTGAAAACCCAGTAGAGGCTGAAGAGCGGTATAAGGTGAAACCAGGCGGCCCGAAGCGGCTTGATGGCATAAGTGCCAGCCGACGCCTGCATCAGCACGACATGGAATTCATAGACGCAAACAAGCCAATAAACGAGACTGATGAAATTCGCGAGAAACAGGTACAAGGGCGGTATGGTCAGCGGTTCCTTGGCGAGTTCCGGGTGCAATGTAACTGCGACAATTTCCGCGATCAGCGTCGCAACGCCCAACAAGTAGCCGATCCAGACGCGCGGAAACTGAGGCAGCGCCCCGGGTTCCGCCTGTTGCTCTTGCGATTCTCCGCCGGACCAATCCATTTTCGCCCTCGACCTGTGTGCCTTGGCAGCGTAACGGCCCTGGCGCTCCTGCGTCAAACCATTTGGGAATATCGCACTCCGTTTTTGCCGCGAGTTGCTTTGACCTGGACGCCTTACATAAACTGGCAGTGATCTTATTGTGGAGGAAGAAATGACATCAGCTATGAGACGCGCCTCGCAAATTGTTGTAGGTGCAGTGATGTTCGTTGCCGGAATCACGGCAGGCTCGCTGCATGCACGCAGCGCGGCGGTCCAGAACCGCTTTGGCCAGCCAAAAACGGTGCTGCACGTGGTGGTGTACAAGTTCAGGGACAATGTTTCGAATTACGACCGTGAACGCGCCATCAACGGCATCAAGGATATGGCTGGAAAAATTCCGGGTATCAAGAACGTGTGGCTGAAAACCGGGCGCAATCAGATCAAGGATTTCAGCGGCGTCTACGCAATCGAATTCACGAGCGCCGAAGCGGCAGCGGACTACGCGGAAAGCCCAGTTCATGAGGCGTGGTCCAAAATGTGGCAAGAACAGCGCGAGAACAGTCTTTCCTTCCAGATTTCCAACCCGTGACCGTTTCGCAGGCTATTTTTCGCGCGTGATTCCGTACCGTCGGCGAATCATGCGATCGGCTGCACGATCAGTCAGCAACCACTTGGCCAATTTCGCAAACGTCGCGAGCGAGGTCACGCCGTAGCGCGCCTTGGGATACGGGGCCTCAATGGCTTTCAACATGATGCGCGCGCAGTCTTCCGGAGTGGTCTTGGACTTCGCCCGAGTGCTCGTGGCGCTTCCCAAATAGGAGGCATAGATTCTGGCGTAGGGTCCGTTCTTGAATCTTTCCTGGTAGGTTCTTGCGAGTTCCATGGCGGTAGGTTGAATGTTGGTCACGATATAGCCGGGCTGGATGAGGATCGTGTGGATGCCGAAGGGATAAAGCTCGTGACGCAACGCGTTGCTGAGCGCTTCAATGGCATGTTTCGAGGCGCTGTAGGCTCCTTGCGTCGGCGGCGTCACAAAACCGGAGACCGAGCTCATCATCAAGATGCGGCCTTTGCGGCGTTCGCGCATTTGGGGAAGAACGGCCTGGGTCACACGGATAACGCCGAAGAAATTGGTTTCGAATTGACGGCGCCAGTCTTCCATGCGGAGGTCCTCGACGGCACCAACGTAGACAAGGCCCGCATTGTTGATCAGCACGTCGATCGCGCCGGCCTTCTGAAAAACGGAAGCGACAGCCGCTTGCACCGAGATGTCGTCACACACGTCCATTTCCAGAGTCTCGAGCGGTAGTTTCTTGTCCTTCGCCAAGGCATCAAGGCGCGCGCGCTTCTCCGCCGAGCGCCCGGCGGCAAAAACGCGGTAGCCTCGCTCGGCTAGTAGCAGCGCGGCGGCTTTCCCTAATCCATCCGTTGCTCCGGTAATCAAAACCGTCTGAGTTCCACGCTCGGCGTTCATTTGGCCCCCTTTAGCGCAGGCTATCGTATCGCGTATTCGAAGGGTTCGCGTTGGCCGTGTCGTCGCCTCATATTCGCCACAAAGAACGGAGGCGCTGCTCTCGGATTCGATTAGGATTGCTAGACTAATGGCCTTACTTACGTTCTAATCGCAAAGCTTGGGTGAGCGTGCATGCCGGCCGAAGAAAACCCTTTTGTCCCTGAGCCCGAAAAAAAGTGGCGGCTCGGTTTCTGGAGCCTGATCGCCACGCAGTTCCAAGGCGCTTTCAATGAGAACGCGCTGAAATTCCTCACTATCTATCTCATTCTTGCAGTTGAAAAAGACAAAGCGAAGCGAGATCAGCTCGAATTGCTTGTCGGCGTACTCTTTGCTGCCCCCTTCATTCTCTTTTCGCTGACGGGCGGCTATCTGGCGGACCGTTTCAGCAAACGTAGCGTCACCATCTGGACGAAGGTGTTTGAAGTAGGCGTCATGCTGTTCGCAGCGGCGGCGCTCGTGGGACCTAATCTGAAATTGGCGCTGGTGGCGATTTTTCTCGTTTGCACGCAGGGTGCATTCTTCGGACCATCGAAATACGGGTTGTTGCCAGAACTGCTTCCACAGGAAAAACTTTCGTGGGGCAACGGGGTCCTCGAACTCGGGACTTTCCTTGCCATCATCATCGGAAGCGTGAGCGGTTCTTTTCTAGCCGAGGCTTTCGACGGGCGGGAGATCTATTCGGGGGCGCTACTGCTTGGTTTTACGATTGTCGGCCTGGCCTGGAGTTTCGGCATCAGCCGGGTACCTGCAGCGGACGCCGCAAAGAGATTCCATCTTACGTCACTAATCGATGTCTGGTCGCCCATGAAGCTGATTCGTGGCGACCGCGTGCTGTGGCTGGCGGTGCTGGGCAATACCTACTTCTTTTTCGTCGGCGGGTTGCTGCAGTTCAACATCTTCATCTATGGACAAGATGTGTTGCACATCCGCTCGACGGAAGGCGGGTTCCTGCAAGCGGCGATCGCTATCGGGATTGGCCTTGGCAGCTTCGCGGCAGGGTATCTCTCCGGAGGAAAAATCGAGTATGGACTAATTCCTCTTGGCTCGATTGGCATGACGTCCCTTGGGCTGTGCCTGGCGATTCCAGACCTGTCTTTCCGCGCGGTACTTTTGTTGCTGGCGGCGCTGGGCTTCTTCGGGGGATTTTTCATTGTGCCGATTAGTGCGCTGATTCAGCACCAACCGGAGGAAGACAAGAAGGGCGTGGTCATTGGCACCGCGAACTGGATTTCTTTCGTGGGCATAGGGGCTGCTTCCGCGACGTATTACGCGGCCATTCATTTTGCTCATCTGACGCCGGGCGGAATTTTCTTCTGGTCGGCGATTGCGACACTCGGCGCAACGGCTTATGTGCTCTGGCTGCTGCCGGATTCTTTGCTGCGCTTGATGCTGTGGATTGCCACGCACACGCTGTACCGGCTGGATGTGGAAGGGCGAGAAAACGTGCCGGCTCGTGGCGGAGCGCTGTTGACCCCCAATCACGTCTCCATGGCCGATGCGGTGCTGCTGATCGCGTCCATCGACCGGCCGATTCGCTTCATCATGTTCAAAGGCTCTTACGAGCACCCGCTCGTAAAACCATTCGCAAAAATAATGGGCGTGATTCCCATCGCGTCGGATCAAGGTCCGCGCGAAATGATCCATTCTCTGCGGCTGGCAACCGAGGCGCTGAAGAACGGCGAAGTTGTCTGCATTTTTCCGGAAGGGCAGATGACGCGCATCGGCCAGATGCTGCCGTTCCGCCGCGGCATGGAGCGCATCATCAAGGGCGTCAACGTGCCCATCATTCCCGTGAATCTGGATGGCGTGTGGGGCTCGATCTTCAGCTTTGCCGGCGGGCGATTTCTTTGGAAGTTTCCGCGGCAAATTCCTTATCCCGTGCGCGTGACTTTTGGAAAGCCGCTGCCTTCGGAAGCGACGGCGCAGGACGTGCGCCGTGCCGTGCAGGATCTGGGCGCGGAAGCCTTCGCACGCCGCAAGAAGCGTATGCACACGTTGCCCCAATCCTTCATTTATTCGGCGCGCAGGCATCCCTTCCGCTTTGCCATGGCCGACGGACAGCGCCCGAAGTTGAATTGGTTTTCGGCGCTGGTGGGGGCTCTGGTGCTCGCACGGCGCCTGCGAAAGCAATGGCAGGGGCAGGAAATGGTCGGCGTCCTGCTGCCGCCGTCGGTTCCGGGCGCGCTGGTGAATTACGCCGCGATGTTGCTTGGCAAGGTGCCGGTAAACCTTAACTACACTGTTTCGAATGAAACGCTGGCCTCCTGCGCGGAGCAGTGCAACTTGAAGACGGTCGTTACAGCGCGCGTTTTTTTGGAGAAAGTCAAAATCCAACCTCCCGGCGAAATCATTTTCATCGAGGACATTGCTAAGGACACGGGATTTGGTGAGCGTATTGTCGCTGCGCTGGCGGCAGGTCTCTTGCCGGCCAAAGCCATCTCGAGCTTTGCGGGTTGCGACCGGCGCGCGTCGCTGGATGACATCGCAACAATCATTTTCTCTAGCGGCTCGACCGGCGACCCCAAAGGCGTCATCCTCACGCATTACAATATTGCCTCGAACGTGGAGCAGCTCAACCAGGTCTTCATGCTGCACGCCGACGATCGCATCATGGGCATTCTCCCTTTCTTCCATTCGTTCGGTTTTACTGGCACGCTCTGCCTGCCTGCCGCCACGGGCATCGGCGTCGTGTTTCATCCCAATCCGCTGGATTCGCGCGTCATCGGCGCGCTGGTCAACAAGTACGCGGTCACCATGCTGCTTGCGACGCCTACTTTCCTGAATGCCTATACGCGCCGCTGTACGCCGGAAGATTTTGGCAGCTTGCGCTTCGTGATGGCCGGCGCGGAAAAATTGCCGGACCGCATTTCTCAAGCGTTTGAAGATCAATTCGGTATTCGCCCCCACGAAGGTTACGGCTGCACGGAATGCTCACCAGCGGTTACTGTGAACACCATTGATTTTCGCGCCGCGTCGTTTCGCCAGGTCGGAGCGAAGCGCGGTAGCATCGGCCACCCCTTGCCGGGAATCACGGTGAAAATCGTGGACCCCGACACGTTGCAGCCAGTGGGAGTGGATGAGCCTGGCTTGCTGCTCGTGCGCGGCCCGAACATCATGCGCGGCTACCTGAACAAGCCGGAGAAAACTGCCGAGGTGCTGCGCGATGGCTGGTATAACACTGGAGATGTCGCGAGGATGGACGAAGATGGGTTTATCCGCATCACCGACCGCTTGAGCCGGTTCAGCAAAATTGGCGGCGAGATGGTGCCGCACATCAAGGTAGAGGATTTACTTCAGGAGCTGGCGGGAGTTTCCGAGCAAACTTTTGTGGTCACGGCCATACCGGATGAGAAAAAAGGCGAGCGCCTGGTCGTCTTGCACACATTGGATGAGCCCAAGTTGGAGGAATGTCTCGAGAAATTGGGAAAGAGCGACCTTCCCGCGCTATGGCGGCCGCGCAAGGACCAGTTCCTGCGCCTCGAGAATCTTCCCTATCTCGGCACCGGAAAGCTCGATCTGCGCAAAGCGCGCGGATTGGCGCTGGAGATGAAACAGCGAACACCCGACGAATAATCAAAAGTGCGCCTGCGATGAATAGCCCTCTATGACCGAAGCCGAACACTCCACCCACCGACGCGGGCTGCTCTTGCGGCTGCTGGTGACTGCAATTGTCCTCGTGCTGTGGTTCTGGACGCAGTCACTCATCGGTGCGCGGGTCGCTCCGGCATCAGGAATAGGCGACTCTCTCCACAACCTTACCGCCGGACTCAACTCCTATTTCGCTCTGGACCTAAAGGCGGCCAACGCGCTCCTCATCGGAAGCTCCGCGCTGATTGACACACTAGGCCTGTTCCTCCTGGGACGCTGGCTTTTCGGCGGAAGTGTTCGACCGTTCCTCGGATTGTTCCTGCTCATGGCTCTGCGCCAAGTGATGCAAGCCATCTGCGCGTTGCCGCCGCCGCCCAACATGATCTGGCACTACCCTGGGTTCCCTTCGCTACTGGTGACCTATCACGTGGCCAACGACTTTTTCTTCTCCGGGCATACCGCCATCGCGGTTTTCGGGGCGATTGAGCTATCTCGTTTGCGCCGCAATTGGCTGACGCTGTTTGCTCTGTTGATTGTCATTTTCGAAGTGGCAACGGTACTGGTCCTGCGGGCCCACTACACGATGGATGTGTTCACCGGAATCGTCGCCGCCCTCTGGGTCGCCCGCTTCAGCGAGCGCGTTTCTCCTTGCATCGATCAGCTCATCTCCGGCAGCAAATAAGACGCTAGGTTCACATTGACCCTAGTGAGGATTAAGAACAAGGTTCCGCTCCAAGGACCTCCTGTGGGAATCACGCGCCTGGTAACCTGCTTGGTTTCAGCAACTTTCGCGCCGTAATCAAAAACTGGTCAGGGCATCACACTATGCTGTGACCCTCGTCACAGGCGCCTGCCACTGCTTTCGCTAGAGTGGCCAACGTAGTCATTCCAAGGTACTTAATTGGACCTTGGGCGTTTCGTTTCTAAGTTTCACTCTCGTTGACCTGGCGTGAAACGAGACCAGCATCGCTGATGACCAACTGCGGAGGTCCCTTATGGCTCGGGCTCCTGTGATTCTCGACGGAAATGAAGCGGCTGCTTCCGTCGCCTACCGCCTCAACGAAGTGATCTCCATTTATCCCATCACGCCGTCCTCGCCGATGGGCGAATGGTCCGATCAGTGGCGCTCGGAAGGCAAAAAGAACATTTGGGGCGCGGTACCCGACGTGATCGAAATGCAGAGCGAAGGCGGAGCCGCGGGTGCGTTGCACGGCGCCCTGCAAACTGGAGCCCTCGGCACGACGTTTACGGCATCGCAGGGCCTGCTGCTAATGATTCCCAACATGTATAAGATCGCCGGTGAACTGACGGCGGCTGTGATTCACGTCGCGGCGCGCACCCTGGCTACGCATGCGCTATCGATTTTCGGCGACCACAGTGACGTCATGGCCGCGCGCTCGACGGGTTTCGCCATGCTGGCTTCGAATTCCGTCCAGGAGGCGAGCGATTTTGCGCTCATCGCCCAGGCGGCGACGCTCGAATCCAGGATTCCTTTCTTGCATTTCTTCGATGGCTTCCGGACTTCCCACGAAGTGAACAAGATCATTCCGCTGCTGGATGAAGACCTCCGCGCGGTGATCGACGACAAATTCATCCAAGGCCACCGCGACCGGGCCATGTCTCCCGATCATCCGGTGCTGCGCGGCACGGCGCAGAATCCCGACGTTTTCTTCCAGGCCCGCGAAGCTTGCAATCCTTTCTATCGCGCCTGCCCGAGAATCGTGCAAGACGTGATGGATCGCTTTGCCAAGCAGACTGGGCGGAGCTATCACCTGTTCGATTATTTCGGCGCGGCGGACGCGGAGCGCGTAATTGTTCTGATGGGCTCGGGGGCGGGTGCCGTACAGGAAGCCGTGAATGCCTTGAGTAAAACTGGCGAGAAAGTCGGCGTGCTTAGAGTGCGTCTCTATAAACCTTTCGAGCTGGGTGACTTCTTCGCCGCTCTCCCCGCGACGGTGCGCAGCATTGCGGTGCTCGATCGGACGAAAGAGCCGGGCAGCGTGGGAGAGCCGCTCTATCAGGATGTGGTGACCGCCTTCATGGAACGCCATGTGGCGTCAGGCTCACCGGCTTTGCCGCGCATCATCGGCGGGCGGTACGGTCTCTCCTCGAAAGAATTCACGCCGGCCATGGTGAAGGCCATCTTTGACGAATTGAAAAAGCCCCAGCCGCAAAATCATTTCACCATCGGCATTCGGGATGACGTCACGCACACGAGTCTCAGCTACGATCCGCAGTTTTCCACGGAAGATCCGCGGACGGTCCGCGCGCTGTTCTATGGCCTTGGTTCTGACGGGACGGTAGGGGCAAACAAAAACTCCATCAAGATCATCGGCAAGGGAACGAACAACTACGCGCAAGGCTATTTCGTCTACGATTCCAAGAAAGCCGGCGCCGTCACGGTTTCCCATCTTCGATTTGGCCCCGATCCCATCGAATCCACTTATCTGATCTCCAAGGCCAGCTTCGTCGCTTGCCATCAATTTCAATTCATGGATCGCATGGACGTCCTTACAGCGGCCGAAACAGGGGCGACATTTCTGTTGAATGCTCCATTTGGGCCGGACGAAATTTGGAACCATCTCCCGCGCCAGGTGCAGGAAACTATCCTCAAGAAGAAGCTCAAGTTTTATGTCATCGATGCGTATACCGTCGCGCGCGAGACCGGCATGGGCAGCCGCATCAACACCATCATGCAGACCTGCTTCTTTGCCATCAGCGGTGTCCTGCCGCGTGTGGAGGCCATCGCCGCCATCAAGCACGCCATCGAGGAAACGTATGGAAAACGGGGCGAAGCGGTCGTACAGAAGAATTTTGCCGCCGTCGACCAGGCGTTGTCTCACCTCCACGAAGTAAGAGTTCCGGAAAAAGTCACCGCGTTCTTCAACGTCCTGCCGCCTGTTCCTGAACGCGCCCCGGTTTTTGTGCGGGATGTCGTGGGTACCATCATCGCCGGCAATGGCGACTCGCTTCCGGTCAGCGCCATGCCCATCGACGGAACGTTTCCAACCGCCACGGCCCAATGGGAAAAGCGCAATATCGCTCAGCAGATTCCCGTTTGGGATACGGAGCTTTGTATCCAGTGCGGCAAATGTGTGTTGGTTTGCCCGCACGCCGTAATTCGCGCAAAAGTCTTTGATTCCGCACTCCTCGCGAATGCTCCGGCCACTTTCAAATCCAGCAAGCCCCGGTGGCGGGAACTCGAGAGCCTAAAATACACCCTGCAAGTGGCTCCGGAAGACTGCACGGGTTGCCGCCTGTGCGTGGAAATCTGCCCTGCGAAGAGCAAGACCGAAACGAAACACAAAGCCATCAACATGGAAGCGCAGCCGCCGATCCGCCAATCCGAAGCAGTCAATTGGGAATTCTTCCTGTCGCTGCCGGAGTTTGATCGCGAGCGCATCTCCCACAGCCAGGTGAAGGACGTTCAGCTTCTCGAACCGCTCTTCGAATTCTCTGGAGCTTGCGCGGGTTGTGGCGAAACTCCCTACATCAAACTGCTCACGCAACTCTTCGGCGACCGGTTGCTCGTTGCCAACGCCACGGGCTGTTCCTCGATTTATGGCGGAAATCTGCCTACAACCCCGTATACGACGAATCCCCTTGGGCGCGGCCCAACGTGGTCCAATTCTCTTTTTGAAGACAACGCCGAATTTGGACTGGGAATGCGGCTGGCGGTGGATCAGCACGGCTATTACGCTAGGGAACTTCTCACTCGCCTGAGCAGCCAGCTTGGCGACACTCTGGTAAAGGAACTGCTCGAAGCGGACCAGTCCAAGGAATCCGGCATCGAGGCGCAGCGCTCTCGCCTCGTCGAGCTCAAGCGCAAACTTGCTTCGCTCGATTCCCCGGAAGCTCGAAGTCTTCTCGCCGTGTCTGACAATCTCGTGCGCCGGAGCGTATGGCTTGTCGGTGGCGACGGTTGGGCCTACGACATCGGCTTCGGAGGTCTCGATCATGTTCTGGGCTCCGGCCGCAATGTAAACGTGCTCGTTCTCGACACGGAGGTTTATTCCAATACGGGCGGCCAGATGTCCAAGGCCACACCGCGCGGCGCCGTCGCCAAATTCGCGACCGGGGGCAAGGAGACGGGCAAGAAAGACCTGGCGATGGAGGCCATCAGCTACGGCAACGTGTACGTGGCGCGCGTGGCCATGGGCGGCAGCGACACTCACACCGTGAAGGCGTTTCAGGAAGCGGAAGCGCACGACGGCCCGTCCCTCATCATCGCTTACAGCCACTGCATTGCGCATGGCTACGACATGGCGTTTGGTCTGGATCAGCAGAAGAAAGCGGTGCTTTCCGGTTATTGGCCGCTCATCCGCTACAATCCGGCTCTGCGCCTGGAAGGCAAGAATCCTTTCCAATTGGATTCCAAAGCACCCTCGATTTCGCTAAAACAGTACGCCTATCAAGAGGCGCGATACACGATGCTCGCGCGAAGCAATCCGACCGCTGCTCGAAAGCTCCTGAGCGCGGCGCAGGACGATGTCGAGCGCCAGTGGCGCGTTTATTCCAATCGCGCGGCGATGCCGGGCCGGGCGGAAACACCGAACATCGCTCCCCATGAACCGGAAGAAAACACTACGGAAACCGTTAAAAAGGGAGGAGGCGAGGAATGAGCGACCTGACTTCACAATACCTGGGTCTCACTTTAAAGTCCCCACTTGTGGCTTCGGCGTGTCCCGTCACCGAATCCGTTTCGAATATTCGGGAACTCGAAGACGCCGGCATCGGCGCAGTCGTTCTTCCATCTCTCTTTGAGGAACAATTGGAACTGGAGAGCCGCGCTTTGGATGAGGACCTCTGGCGAGGCGCGGAAAGCTTCCCAGAATCGCAATCCGTGCTGCCGGATCTGAAAACTTACAATCTGGGCCCCGACGGTTATCTCAACTTGATTAGCGGTGCGAAGGATGCCGTCGACATTCCCGTCATTGCCAGCCTCAACGGAGTATCTCCTGGCGGCTGGGCGGAGTACGCCCGCCTGATGGAAGAGGCCGGGGCGGACGCCATCGAGCTGAACATCTATTCCATTGCCACGGAACCGGCGGAGAGCGCGGCCGACGTGGAAAAAGGTTACGTGGACCTCGTCCGCCAAGTCACTCGCATCGTTCGCATTCCGATCGCGGTGAAGCTTTCGCAGTTTTTCAGCGCCCCTGCCAACATCGCCATGCGGCTCGGCGAGGCCGGCGCCGGCGGCGTGGTTCTCTTCAACCGTTTTTATCAGCCGGATTTCGACATCGAATCGCTGGAAGTCGTGCCTCGCCTGACGCTGAGCCACTCGGATGAATTGCTGCTTCGCCTTCACTGGACCGCGATTCTGTACGGCCATGTGCACTCCGATCTCGCCATCACCGGCGGAGTCCACAACGCGACGGATGTCGTCAAGTGCATGATGGCAGGCGCTCGCGTGGCCATGATGGCCTCCGCGTTGCTCCATAAAGGCATTGCTCACGCGGCCTATGTCCTCGCCGACCTGCGGCGATGGCTG
>JBGPIX010000026.1:0-26167 GCA_041485085.1 Candidatus Acidiferrum sp. | reverse complement strand
GACAGAGATAGCGATTGGTGAGTGGCGGGTCGGGAGGGTACAGGGGTAGCGGACAAAGGGAGGCGCTCCTTTCTCCGCCAAGGGCAAAGACAAGAGCACTATATCACAAAGAGTACTGGCAGTCAAGCATAACTATATTGTCATTCGAATGAGCGTCGCGAATTGAGACGGTGGGGTACAAGTTGGTCGGGCGAAAGGGTTTGCGGGAGGGGTGGGATTCGAAAGGATTGTGGAAATCTGTGGAAAAAGATACAAGGCTCCGGTTTCGCGCGACGTGAAAGATTGGCCACGGCCTAGCCTTTCCCGTACCGCCAACGAATTCCACCGCATTGACACTGTACCCACTCGGGTCCCCCCGCGTTCGCGAACCAAATATTCTTTCTGCAGGATGGACACTTAAAATAAGCCAAGGCGGTCTCGCAGACATCTATCAACTTGGTTGCTTCGGGCCTCATTACGTCGAAGGAGTGCGATGCTTTGTTGGCCCATGACAGCAGTAGGTCGTCGGCGTTGCTCAGCGCTTCGATTGCCTCCCCATGGACTAGAAAATCGGTACCTACTTTTATCTGGAAACATCTCCCTCCTTCTGCAATAAAGCGTTCCAGGAAGTCGTGCGCCAAGCGTCTATCGTTCTTTTCAAATCGTAGATAGGGAAGCCTAATCTGTAGGTGCTCGGCAATAAGGGAAAGCTCGACGTCCATAATTTTTCGCGCATCATTACCGGCCGAGTCCGGCCGTTCTTTAAGTTGGGCGCGAGCATCATCAAAGGTCGTAGTTTTGTGTGACCAGCGAATACCAATTTGAGGAGTCTCATACGGTCGGAGCGCTTTGAATGTCCAAGCTCTCTCATCGAGCTGTTGGCGTAACTCCGTATACCAATCACGGTCGTGAGTTAGGATGATGACCTGCCGCGATACGAACTCCTTCTCGAGCAATTCGACAATCATGCCACGATGGTTGCGATCCAGACTGATGATCACATCATCTAAGATCACGGGCCGATCTTTTGTGGCTTCCCGTTTTGCTAGGGCCAAAAAGATACAGAGGCCTAGGCTGTTCCTGTAACCCTCGGAGAGTGTCAGCCTCGGAGATCCAAGCTCCTTACCATGGAATTTCAGTCCGATGTCGATCGCCTTGTCCGCCTCCTTCGGTAGGTAGAGATGAACGTTTTCTATAGCTTCACCCGGGTGCAGAATTGACCACATCCGCTTGATGTCGTCAGAGATTTCAGCAATAACCGCTTTCGAGCGCAGCCTGATCTCTTCACGAATCGCGTGCTCTAGCTTATTGACGAGAGAGACTAGCGCCTCGGCACGCGCGACCTCGTCGGACTCTCCGCTCATTTGGATTGCGGACCTTGCCAGCTCAATCACGCGTTTGTCCTCTACAAGATGTTGTGCTTCAGGTGGGGCGTCGACTGAGGCTGTGGCAGCAACGTCGACTAGTGGGAGCAGCTGTTTTTCGATTTGTTCTAAGTCCGATTCGCCACAAATTGTCCGGAGTGTGTCGGCATCAACGCTGTCTAAGTGAGTGAAGCACTCCGCGAGCGTCCCCTCTGCGTGCCCTTCCCGCCATGTCTTGACGTCGAACTTGCCGAGGTTGAGCTTGAGTGACCTCACATCGTCACATAGTTTTCCCATTGCAAGGTTGCGCGCATTGAAAGTTTCCCGGATGCTTTGGAGGCGCTCCAGCTCGGCCTTGACATGAGCCTGGAACGCTGTGACTTGAATGGACTGCCCGCAGGCTGGACACTCTACATTTCCGTCTCCGGTCAATTTGCCTATGAAGATTTCAGTCTGTTGCAACACTGAAAGCTTTTGACTAACCAATGGTTCGAGGGCGCCCGCGAGCGTCAGGCTGGCGGCGCGTATTCCTTCTATATGGGTTTTGAGTTCGAGTTCCGCGGCACTCCTGAGGGCAATGTGTCGCTTTCCCTCAGCCGAGAGTTGTGCAATCCGTACGTCGATGGCGGCTATTGATTCCGAGCAACGAGATAAACCGTTGGTTGTAGCAGCCTTGTCCGCACAGTATTTTGCGTGCAGCCCTTCGATTCTCTTGAGAATCTGATCGTCGGTATCAGCACCGAACGTGGCTTTCCTTTTGGCTCTTGCCTGGGTAAGTACCATTTTTCTTAGGTCGATCTGCGACAAACTCTCAACATTCTTCGCGAGTTGGCGAAGGTTCTCGGCGGCGACTTCGATCTGCTGCAAGCCGAATAGGGGCAATAAGGCCGAGTACTTGTCGCCTTTCGTATCTTGAATAAATGCGATCACCTCGTCTTGCCGGAGAACGGTTCGGCGGTAGTCCCAGTCCCTAATCGTACGGGAGCTTTTCGTCGAACCATCGCTTTTGATCTCGGTTTTCACCTCCGAGTTGTCACAAAATTTGATGGAAAACTCGGTTTTCACACCGCTGGGCTTGTGCGTGTTGGGAACCGCAAGCTCCTGCTTTTTTCCGCTGTATTCATGCGCCAAATGACCAATCCTACCGTCGTTGAGCGCATACTCTATGGCGTCCACAAAACTTGACTTGCCAGAACCGTTGACTCCGTAGACGACCATCGATCTACAGTCCGGGTCCATGGAAACGAAACCGGCCGCCCCTCGGAACCACACCAGACTGAGGGCCTTAATCCTCACCGATGTTCACCCACAGTTGGCGCTACGGGGACCATTGCTTCGATAAGGTTCCTAGCGACGCTTTCAAGCTGCATCGCAGAAAGTGGTCGTTCACGGAAACTACTTCTAAGAAGCCCTTCGACTCGGGACCAGACGATATCTGGGGCTACGACGCCCTTCTGGCGAGCCTTCACGATTGCCGCTGTGATCCAATCGGTGTCATCAGGCATCGCCGTCCTCCGAGAGTGAACTGGTGTTCCGTTTTGGTACTGTGCCGCCAGCTTTGTCAATATCTTACTATCGAAAGATGTTAAGTGGCTGCTGGTTAACTCATAAGCGAATACCACTTTCTTAGCGGGGCGCGAATCTTGGGGGGAAGGAGTGATCGGAAGTCGGCGATCAGTGGTTTGGTTGCGCGCGGCGGTCGGCGGAGCCATGAGCCGCCCCTATCAAAACAGAATGGCCAGCTCATGATCAGGTGCGACTCAGGTAGGGAAGAAGAGTAATGCTGGGCTGGAGAACTCACTTCGCAGGCCGATTCTTGATTCTCTTTTCTGGAAAACGAAAAGAGAATCAAGAATCAACCTGCTGCGTTCGGGGCGGAAGCGGGAGAAAGGAAAACTAGAAACTAGAAGGCAGAACCTGGAAAGCGGAAATTCGAAACTGGAAACTCGAAACTAGAAAGAAAGGGACACGATCCCGAGCGCGTCCCTTTTGGGCAGGCGTGATGGGCGGGCTAGGCGACGAGGGAGATTTCGCCTTGTTTTTTGCGGGCGGGCTTGACGGTGATTTCGACGTTCTGGCCGAGGGCGGTGAGAAAGTCCATGAGGCGCTCGACGGAAAAGGAACCGGCGCGGTTGCGCATCAAGGCGGAAACGTGAGGCTGCTTGATGCCGAGGATCTTGCCGGCTTCGGCTTGCTTGAGGCCGCGCCTTTTAATGAGGCGGTAAATCTGCAGCGTGAGCTCGGCCTTCACGAGCTCTTGTTCCGGGTGGGGAAGACCGAGGTCGGCAAAGACATTTCCACTGCTTTTCTCTGCCCCGATCTGTTTTCTTGTTTTGATAGCCACGTTAGTCCTGCCTTTCTCTGTGGAGCCATTCGGCATCAGCAATGCGGCGACGGATGAGGTCGATGTCCTTCTTTGGGGTGGCGATGCCCCGTTTTGATTTTTTCTGGAAGGCGTGCAAAACGTAGATGGCCTCCCGGTAGCGGACGGTATAGACGGCTCGCCATGTGCCGCCTTCTTGGTCCGCCACAATTTCAAGTACAGAACCGCCGCCAAAACCTCTCAGGGGCTTAGCCGATGGATCGGTTTCACCTTGCTGGGCGGTGTAAAGGGCCTGGCCGATCTCGCGCCGGACTTCGCGGGGGAAACCGCGCAGGTCTCTCCGGCTTGAGCCGACCCAAATGACAGGGCGGTCCGATCCATCCATTATACATAAATACGTCTATTTGTATGCTCCGTCAAGAGAAGAGCAAGGCCGGGGGACTATAAGAGCGGGCGCGTCTTCGTTGACTTGGGTGGGGGCGCAACCTAAGATGAGCGCCTGTTCCGCTTCGCGGACACCCTCAGAATGGCGGATGCGCAGTCATTGATCGGGCAGACCATCTCGCACTACCGAATTACGGAAAAGCTCGGTGGGGGCGGGATGGGTGTGGTCTATAAGGCTGAAGACACGTCGCTCGGCCGATTTGTGGCGCTGAAATTCCTTCCTGAAGACGTGGCACATGACGCGCAAGCGCTGGAACGCTTCCGGCGAGAAGCGAGGGCGGCCTCCGCGCTGAATCATCCCAATATCTGCACGATCCACGAAATTGGAGAGGAAAATGGACGGGCGTTCATTGCCATGGAGTATCTCGACGGCGTGACGCTGAAGCACTTGATCACGGGCCAAGCGATGGAATTGGAGCAGTTGCTGGATGTGGCCATTGATGTAGCCGACGCGCTGGATGCGGCGCATGCGGAAGGCATCGTTGACCGCGACATCAAGCCTGCTAACATTTTTGTGACCAAACGGGGGCACGCCAAGATTCTGGACTTCGGGCTGGCGAAGGTGGCAGCGGGGAGAGACCCCGGCAAGAGCAGCACGCTGGCTACGCTTAGTATGGATCCGGAGCATTTGACGAGTCCGGGAGCGGCGCTGGGGACGGTTTCGTACATGTCGCCGGAGCAAGTTCTTGGGAAGCCCCTGGATGCTCGGACGGATTTGTTTTCGTTTGGAGTTGTTCTCTTCGAGATGGCCACGGGGGTTCTTCCGTTCAAGGGAGATAGTTCCGGAGCGATTTTCGACGGGATACTGCACAAAGCAGCAGTGTCCGCCGTGCGGCTGAATACAGAGATTCCGGTCGAACTGGAACAAGTGATTCAGAAGTCGATGGAAAAGGATCGCGACTTGCGCTATCAGAGCGCTGCAGATTTGCGGGCGGATTTGAAGAGGCTGAAACGGGATACCAGTTCGGGGCGTGTGAACGTCGCCAGCGGAGCGATCGCGACCGAGAGAAGTTCAGGGTCCATCAGGATCGCGGCGAGGCAATCAAGCACGGGCATAGCCGCACCCTTGGTGAAAACAGGTGTTTCGAAATACGCAATCGCGGCGGTCGTCATCGTTTTGCTGGCGGCGGCCGTGTTCGGTGCGTTTAAGCTGCTGGTGCGACCGCGCGGGTTGAACCTGCAAAATATGCAGATCGCCAAGCTGACGGATAGCGGAAAAGCGGAGTTGGTGGCGATAGCGCCTGATGGGCGATACATCGTGTATGTTCTGGTTGACAGCGAGCAACAGAGCCTGTGGGTTCGCAATGTGGCGACGAAGAGCGACGTTCAGGTACTCGCTCCAGATGCGGTTGCTTTCGCGGGCCTGAGCTTTTCTCCCGATGGCGATCATATTTATTTTGTGCGGTCCGATAAGAGTACGAACAATTTCCGCTACCTATACGTAATGCCGGTACTGGGCGGCGCACCACGGCAGTTAATCCGCGACGTTGACACCGGGCTTAGCTTCTCGCCCGACGGCAAGCAAATGGTTTTCCTGCGCGGAGTGCCTGCCCGAACCGTGACGGAAGTACACGTAGCAAATGTGGATGGCAGCGATGAGCGCGTGCTGGTCACCCTGCAATCCCCCGCGTTCAATATGACGGGAGGGGCATGGTCTCCGGATGGAAAGAGCATCGTGGTGCCGTCCTACCAACTCGGAAAAGAGAACAAGTGGGCGCTGAATATTATTCGGGTAGCGGACGGGAGTGTTCGAGAACTGTACTCCGGGCCCGACCTAATCGGGAGGCCGGCTTGGCTGCCTGATGGAAAAGGGATTGTGGTTCCGTTCGGGCTACTGCGGGAGAGCCGACGGCAGATATTGATTGTTGATTATCCCAGCGGCGAAAGACACCGGTTCACCAACGATCTGACAAGCTATGGATTTAACATTGACATGACACGCGATGGCCAAATGCTCGTGGCTACCGAGAGTCGGCGCATCGCGCACATTTGGGTGCTTCCGCAGGGCCAAACGGCGCAGGCGAAGCAGATTACCTTCGGGGAGGCGGCGGACACGGGCGTCTCGCCTGGACCGGGAGGAAAACTGATCGTGCGGACGCACACAAGCGACCTGGTGTTGATGAATGCGGATGGCAGCCAGAGAACCCAATTGATTCCCGAGGCACACAATTTCAATCAAGTTTCGAGCTGCGGGGATCGCTATATTGTTTTTGAATCGTTTACCGGGAAACACGTTGACCTGATGCGGACGGACGCCGATGGCGGGAATCCGACAAAGCTGGGGGAAGAGGCGTTCAGCTCGGAGTGCTCGCCGGATGGCACGTGGGTGTTGAATGGGACTCTCTCAAAGCTGTACCGAGTTCCAGTGGAAGGTGGAACCGCTCAGCAGATTCCTAACGTTCAGCCGACTGCGTCCGCTTTCGCGATTTCTCCTGATGGGAAATGGGTGGCTTACGGATACGCGGAGGGCAACCCAGTGCCGGTTCCAAAGTTCGCGGTGATTCCCGCGGGGGGAGGGGCTCCGACACACATTTTCCAGTCGCCGAACAATCCTCGAGGATTCCGCTGGTCACCTGGAGGGGAAGGGTTGCAATTCCTATTGACGCGAAATGGCGCGACGAATGTTTGGGAACAGCCGCTCGCGGGAGGCCCGCCGCGCCAGATAACGAGCTTTAGCTCAGGGCTTATTTTCGATTTTTCGTGGTCGCGCGATGGGAAGCAGTTGTTTCTATCGAAGGGCGAAACCACGAACGATGTAATCCTGATGAGCAACTTCCACTAGTTTGGAAATCGGAAATTGGAAAGTAGAAAATAGGAACCTGTGATTTTTGCGGGGTGGTTAGCGGGCTGCCTTCTCGGCGAAGGCGAGGGCGTCTTCGAGCATTTTAGAGATGCGGCGGTCGCGGGAGTCGGGATTGCGATAGTAGAAGATGGCGAGCAGGTGGCCGCGGCGGTGCGTCGGAGACATGCGCTGCCATCCGGTGAGGGCGCGAGGATCGCGGGCGAAGGCGAGTTTGAGAACGGGTGGCAAGTCGCGCTCGGCTTCCATGGTGGACAGCAACTGCTCGGCGACTTGCTCGGCCCGGCGCACACGGGCTTCGGGGCTCTTTACCTGCGTGACCCAATCGGTGATCCATTTGCGGGTGGAGTAGCTGAACTGGTCGAACCAGCGACGGAAGGAGCGGTCTTCGTTGAGGATTCGCTGGAGTTCCGCGGGGACGGTGGCGACGCGTTCTGCGGTGTCGGGTTCGAGGCGGAACACGGCGGTGTCACCCGGGGCGGCGTGCGCGCCGGCTTGCATGCGTTTGTTGACGAGGAGATAGTGATAGCCCTTGCCGGTTGGGAAAAGTGAGGTGCGAAAGGCGAAGCCGTTGATTTCGCCTCTGACCTTGAGCATGCCGCGAGTTCCCCAGATTTTCGGGACGTCCAGGGGGATGCGAATGATGACCCAGCCGAGATTTGAGGCCATGCGCTCAAGCGTGGCTTTGAAAGATTTCGCGACTCGTTTCGGACTTTCCTTCACGGCGGATTTAGCAGGACGAGGATTTCGGAATAGAAAGGAAGGCACGCCAGAGCGTGCCCTCCGGCAAAGGCCACACGCACAAAACCAGCGTGTGCGGCACTTGCCATCTGGCTTGGACGCCTATGCTCCGGCGCCCTTGGAGAAGCTGGAGACGGCCTCGGCTTCGGAGTTGTAGACGTCGAAGACGGTCAGCAGCTTGGTGATCTGGAGCACTTCCTGGAACTTGCTGCCCAGGTGGCAGAGACGCAGGGAAGCGCCCTGCGACTTCACGCTATGATGGGCGGCGACGAGCGTGCCCAGCCCGGCGCTGTCGATAAAAGTGACGTTGTCCATGTTGAGGACAATTTTCTTTTTTCCTTCAGCCATTAAGCTTTTTACTTTTTCGCGCAGGGCGTTGCTTTCCTCGCCAAGCACAATGCGGCCGTCCAGCGCCACCACGGCTACGCCATCCACTTCACGGTTTGTCATCTTCAAAGCCACGTTATTTTCCTCCTCGTCGGAAAGCGGTTCCGGCGGCAACCCGGGCCGGAGCCCTAAAGCTTATCAAATCTATGGATGATCCCTGAGCGTTGAATCGTAAACGAAGACCGGGCAGGGGTCAAATCGCCAGCGGCTAATAATAGTCCGCGCAGGACATGTAATAGCCGCACACGGAACAGATCAACTTGCAGCGCCGCGATTCCAACCGCTGCGAACAGACGGGACAATACCGCGAAGGGTCTTCTGTACAAGTAACGGGGGTATGGCCATCCTGCAAAGACGCAGAGGATTGAGCTGCGGCCTGTGCTGGATCGGCCTGGACCTGAGCTTCCTGCCACTTCGCGGCGCGTTCCACGGCGGGACGGTTATAGCACAGTGAAGGGAATGGGGGATAGGGGATAGGGAGTAGGGGATAGCAAGAGGTGGGTGGGGGTAGTTGGTGGTGAGCAGAAAAACACTTCTCTTGATTGAACAACGCCCTTTGAGGGCGTGACTTGGGAGTTTGAGGGAAGAGAAGGAATTGCATTGAAACTTATACTGGACTGGGCGCATCCTTGTAAGTGGGCAAGGTTGTTGGTGACTGGCTCGGCAGCCCAGGCCTTCCGGTGTGAACCATGGTCCGCCAAATCATCCTCGCAGGTCTTGTAGTTTTTCTTCCGGTAGGAGTGCAGGCGCAGGGGCGCGGAGCGATGCCACCGATTTCCCGCGGGGCAACGGTTGCGCCGCGCGCAGTAGTGTCGGCTGCGCACGCTGGGACTGCGACGGCTGTTCCTGGGCCACGGATTGTTGTCAGGAGCAATGTGCCCAGGCCGCGCGTGGGGACGCCTATACTGCGAAATGCTCGACGAATCACACCGCGAAGCCGCATTGCTGAGAACGAATTTGGGATGCGATCGGATTGCAGCTCGGCGCCAGGATTTGGGTTTGATGCGGTGCACCAATCAGCGACGTGTGGATCGAGTGGGACGGGTTCGCTGCGTCGAGGGCTTCAAGTTCCATTCTTCTTTCCGCTGTTTGATGGTGGATTTCTCCTGCCGAGTTCGCCGGCGGCTGTCGAGGAGAGTTCGCCGGCGGAGACTCCGCAGCCGGAAGTAATAGATTCGGAAGTGCGGGAGAGAGGCCGGCGTTACAGAATCACTGAGCCAGCGGCGCCCGCGGCGGTTGAGGCAGCCAGCTCCGCACCAGCCGACAACGACGAATTTGTCTTTGTGCGACGGGATGGAACGGTATTCTTTGCCGTGGCGTACTCGTGGGAAAAGGGGACGCTGCGCTACATCACAAGCCAGGGGCTACGCCACACGGTCACGCAGGAAGCGCTCGATCTGGACGCCACGAGGCAATTCAACGAACAACGCGGATTGAATTTTCGATTGCCGGCGTAGAAGCTATTTTCTCGCCGGTTCCGGCATGACGTAGCCGGATTGTGCGGGCAATCCGGCCCGTTCCAACTGCACAGTCGTGTGATCCACTCCAAATTCTGTCGCCGCTACTTGCTTAATCGAGGCGAGAAGACGCTCGCATTCGTCGAGGTGCATATCGGGGACGCGCGCGTGAAGGCTGAGCGCGTTGTGGCTGCCGCCGAGGGACCAGAGGTGCACATCGTGGACTTCCTGGACACCTTCAATTTTCAAGATGGCGCGGGCGACGTCTTCGACGCGCAAGTCGAGCGGGCGGCCTTCCAGAAGAATGTGCGAGGATTCGCGCAGGATGCCGGTGCTGGACCAGAGGACGAGCAAGCCGATGGCCAGGCCAAGGAGCGGATCGATCCAATGGGCACCGGTCGCGTGAATGATGATCGCGCCAGCGATGATGGCGATGTTGGAGAGCGCGTCGCCAAAATTGTGAACGAGGATGCTGCGCAGATTGAGGTCGCCCCGGCCTTTCACGAGAGCGAGAGTGATGCCGCCATTGACGGCAAGCGCGGCAACGGAAGTCCAAATCATCCAGCTCTCGACTACTTCCACGGGGGAGCGGAAGCGTTCGATAGCTTCGTAGCCAAGCCAGAGCGAAAGAAGGACGAGGACAAAAGCGTTGGTGTAAGCGGCAAGTGTGCCTGCGCGGTGATAACCGTAGGTCTTTTCGCTGTCGGCGGGACGCTGGGCCCAGCGCATAGCGAGATAGGAGATGCCGAGCGTGGGGACGTCGGAAAGGTTGTGAACAGCGTCGTTTAAAAGGGCGACGCTGCGGCCGAGAATGCCGCCAAAAATCTCCGCTACCACCAAACCGAGCGTGGCAGCCATCGCCCATCCAAGCACCGAGGGACTCAGCGTGGGGTGACTATGGCCATGGTCGTGGGAATGCGAATGACCGGGGTGATCGTGGTCATGATCATGGGAGTGGGCGGCCATCCGCCTTATTCTACCCGCTGGATGGCGGCGACGCAGCCCTTTCCATTGCTTATTACGCACTATGACACTTTGCCTCCGCGAATAGATTGACGCTCCGTGCCTCGGCTGCGACCATGAAATGAGCTTCCCGTTACGCGCGCGTTGGCGCGTAGCGAGCCTTCATTTTAGGGGTTTTGCGCTCAGAGCAATGACGGTTCCCATCGCTAAATTGAGTTTCTGGGGCGTGCGCGGATCAACGCCGACGGTAGACCCGGCGACGTGGCGCTACGGCGGAAACACGCCTTGTCTGGAGCTGATAGCGCCGGACGGCACGCAATTCATATTGGATTGCGGCACGGGGCTGCGCATGCTGGGTAGCCGCTGGGCTGCGCCGAACGGCGGAAAAGCGCCGGAGACGCACATTCTGGTCACGCACTATCACTGGGACCACATTCAGGGGATTCCGTTTTTTTCGCCGCTGTACGTGCAAAACAATGAATTTCACTTTTACAGCTTCCGGTCGAAATATCTGGGGCGCGACAGCTTAAAACAGGTATTCGAAGCGCAGATGGCATTGCCGTACTTTCCCGTGGACATGTCGGCGATGAACGCCAAGAGAAAGTTCAAGGAAGTGGACGGCGGCGATTCGTTTACGGTTGGGGAGAACAAAATCACGGCGCGGTGGCTAAATCACCCTCAGGGCTGCCTGGGTTTTCGAATCGAGACGCCGGCGGGCACAGTGGCTTATGCCACGGACAACGAGCCGGGCGACGCGAAACTGGACGAGAATCTGCGCGCACTGGCCGCCGGTGCGGACATCTTTATTAACGACGCGCAATTTACCCCGGAACAGCTAGAGACGACGAGAAAGGGCTGGGGACATTCCTCGTGGCTGGAAGGGGCGAGAGTAGCGCGGCAAGCCGGGGCCAAGACCCTGGTACTTTTCCATCATGACCCGGATTCGACCGATCGCATGGTGGATTCGATATTGCGGCAAGCGCGGGAAGAGTTTGATTCGGTGTTTGCGGCGAGCGAAGGCATGGTGATCACGCTCGGGGCGCCGGGAGACACGGTTCAAGCGCACATGCCGGGAACGCGAACGGCGTTGCGGCGCGAAGCGCAATTCCACGCAAAAGTCTGTGGCGTAACCGAGGGCGGGAAGGATTTTGAAGAAGAGACCGTTGTCCGGGACATCTCTCTGCAAGGCGCGCTGATTTCACTGAAGCATTTGCCGCGGCTGCAGTCGGAGTTGCAGGTAACAATGGAGGCGCCGGGCGGGGATGGCGTGCAATCGATGAACTTGCGCGGTTATGTGGTGCGGATTGATGCGGGAGCGGAAAAGGGACATGTCGCTGTAGGCGTAGTTTTCACCGACTAGACACGACTCTAAAGGTCAGCAGATTTCCTAAGCAGGGGCGCTTCGATCCGATCGGGGCGCTCGTTTTCCTTTCTTGGCTCGAGCGAGACGCTCATGTACGCTGAATGACTGCCTATGACCGAGAAGAAAGCAAATTTCGTTCCCGTGAGTGCGTTGGACAAGCGGCCGCCATCGAAGCGCGCCCTGCTGCGCGGGCTGGTGCGGCAGGCGCCGTTTGTGGCGAAGAATTTTCGGCTTTACTTTCGGAATGCGTGGCGGCGGAACATCTTGCGGAGCAAGGTCGTGGCGCCCTACGCGGTCACGTTTTACGTCACCCATAAATGCAATCTAGACTGCGGGTACTGCACGCAAAAAGAGCCGGACGTCTTCAGCGACGAACTCCCTACTAAAGAAACGATACAGATCCTAAGGCGCATCCGAAAGGAGACGGACTCCATCGTGATTACCGGCGGGGAGCCGACGCTACGGGCGGACATCGAGGAGTTGGTCGAGGCGGCGCGCTTCGATTGCAAATACCGATCACTGTTGATGATCACCAACGGCACGGTGCTGGATCGCAAGCCGCGGATCCTGCGGGCGGTGACAGGGCTAGTCGTGAGCCTGGATGCGCTGGCGGTTGATCCGACGAATCCGCTTTCGAAACCGGCGGCGCTGCCGAAAGTGCTGGACAATATCGAGCTTGCAAAGGAGATGCTAGGCAGCCCGAGGCGAATCACGATCAGCACGGTGATCGAGCAATGGAATATCGGCGAGGTTGAACGATTGCTGGACTGGTGCGGGGAGCAAGGATTTGTGTTTGCGGCGCAGTCCGCGCAGATGGAGAAGATGCCGAATCTGACGCTGCTGCAAAATCCGAAATATCAAGCACTGGTGGACAAGATCATCGACCGGCGGAGCAAAGGGATGCAGCCGATCAATGGAACGCCGAGGACGATCGAGACGCTGCTGCGTTTCGGCGATTTTCAGTGTTATCCGACGATGTTCCCGCGGGTGTATCCGAACGGCGACGTGTTTTATCCTTGCGAGCCGTTGCGCAAAGTTGCCGGCAATTTATTGCGCAATGGTTCCTTAACGAAAATATTTGCGCGCGGGAAGAAGATTTATGGAGAGATTCCGCCATGTCAGGGAATTTGCTACCTCTTCGGAAACGTGCTATCGCATTATTACGTAAATGATTTTTGGGGGTTGGCAGGGGATTTTATTCGCTAGCGGTTGGGGGATGGGGACTATTTCCGAGCTAATGGGGAAACGAATCGGGGTTTTTTTTCGTTCAGACTTAGGCGTACTGGTTCTCGTTGCAACGGCACGTTTGGTGCTCCACATCGCGACGAATGGCCAGTACGGATTTCACCGCGATGAATTGCAGACCCTCGACGACGCACGCCACCTCGATTGGGGTTTTGTAGCGTATCCGCCAGTTACGCCGCTCATCGGCCGCTTGGAGTTAATTCTCTTCGGGACTTCGCTCATCGGTTTTCGAGTCTTCTCCGCAATTGCGGTGAGCACGATCATGGTGCTGGCAGGGTTGATTGCGAAGGAGCTCGGCGGAAGCCGTCATGTGCAAGTACTTGCAGCTGTGGCTGCGGGAATCTCTCCCGTCTCTCTTATACAAGGCGCAGTATTCCAATACGTCTCGTTCGACTATCTCTGGGGCGTCACCGTTACTTATCTTCTCGTTCGGCTGATGAAGTCAGAAGATTCGCGCTGGTGGGTGCCGATCGGCGCGGTCCTGGGCATCGGCATGGAAACGCGTTACACGATGGGTTTTCTCGCTCTCGGGGTCGCTGGCGCGGTGCTCCTCACGCCCGCTCGGCGTTTCCTGCGCAGCGGCTGGCTTTGGACCGGCGTTGCTGTTTCCATTCTCGTGTTTGTGCCGAACCTTATCTGGCAGATGCAACATCACTTCATCTCTCTGGAGTTCTTGTCCCATCTACACGCCCGCGACCTGCGGCAGGGCCGATACAACGGATTCTTCCGAGAACAACTTCTGACCTGCGTGAACCTTGTTACCGCCCCTCTGACGCTCTTGGGCCTATGGTTCTATTTCGTTGGCCAGCAGGGCCGGCGCTACCGTCTTCTAGGCTGGACGTTTGTCGTCAGCTTCGTACTATTCGCGTTGGCTGGCTCACGTTCCTACTACACCGCGCCGCTGTATCCGATGCTGATCGCCGGAGGCAGCGTCCTGTTTGGAGAATTGTTCGGCAAGTCGCGCCCCGGATCGTCGCGGTTCGCATACGGCGTGCAATGGACGGCGATTCTTGCCGGAGGAATCGCTTTTGTTCTGCTCGTGATGCCGGTTGCCCCCATCGGGTCCGGCCTCTGGAAGATCACCAGCAAGATGCATGATCAGTTTCGAGAAGAAATCGGCTGGCCGGAGCTGGCGAGTTGCGTCGCCAACGTCTACCGCTCATTGCCTGCAGACGAGCGAGAGCACACCGGAATTCTCACCGGGAATTATGGAGAAGCAGGCGCTCTGAATCTGTACGGTCCCGCGCTTGGCCTGCCTCATGCGATGGGCCTGACAAATTCCTTCTGGTATCGCGGTTACGATCCACGGCAGCCGCAAACCGTGATCCTCGCGGGCTTCGACTTGGATGAGGGCAGAAAACTCTTCGGCAGCTGTGTGGTGGCCGCGGGAAATACGAATCCCTATGGAGTCGAAAACGAAGAGTCGCGCGACCATCCCGACATTCTGCTTTGTAGGAACTTGCGGATGCCGTGGCCTGAATACTGGGAGCGTTTCCGGCGCTTCGGATGACTTCTCCAAGCTGATTCTTTCCTTGCACCAGCGCTGTGCGTTCTCCGGGCACAACTATGCTCCAAGCTTTTTGGGGTTGCTTGGCTATGTGGAAACCATCGGCGGCGCCTATTGGGTTGTGAATTCGGCTTCCGGGAAGCGTAGTCCAACCTAGACCACTGACGCGCTCTGCCGTCCGTGTGGTTCGATGAGAAGCAGCAACATTTTCCGAGGAGCTAACTTAAATCGGCGATTTTCTTGTCGAGGTGGGCGAGGGCGGCTTCGAGGGACTTGCGGTGGTTGGGATGAGTGGCGGAAGCAAGATCGTTCACGATGCGGATGCGCGAGAGTTGAAGATCCTTGCGCGTTTGTTCACGCATGAGCTGTTCCGGAGTCTTGGGTCCCGAACTCTGTTTCTGCTTTGGAGCTTCCGTCGCTTCGACTTGCGATTCGACGTCCTTGCTTTCCCATCCGCGTGCCATGGATAGAGTGTGACACAAATTGCGCAAATCGCGGGCGAATCCGTGCAGAAAAGTGGCGAGAAGAGTATCAGGCGCCGGCGGCGCGGCGTTGCGGGAGAACGGGGAGAGCGGGTCGCATCACACTGCGGATGGTGGTTTCTGCAACGCGGGCGAGATGCTCAGCGAAGACGCCGTCATAGGCAAAGGCAGCTGCCTGGTTTGCCCAGTTGATGCGCAAGAACCAGCGGTTGTGGGATTCTTCGGCTTGTGCCGAGGTGATTTCGCTAACAGGAATCTCGATAAACGATTGGAGACGGAAATCGCGGACGGAGATGTTTTCGGCGCCGACAAAAAGTTGCGCGGCAAAGGAGGAGGCTTCCCCCAGTTTGAATTTTCCGCCGTTGACGACAACGAGAGCGCCCAATTGGCGGGCTTTGCCGTCCGCGATTGCCTCCGGCTTAGCGGGAGGCAGAAGAATCGCACTGATGAACATCGTCAAGCCGACGACCGCCGGAGCGTAGCTGCTCCAGGCGCCAAGTGGAACAATTACCAGTGCGGCGCCGCCTACTGCCAGGAAAATGCGGAAGAGCATCCAAGAACGCGGGTTGCGGCGCGCGTGCAGGATCTTCGGGATCAGCAGCACCAGGGCAAACAGAACTCCGACGGCAATATGGCGCAGCCGTCTGCTGAAACTTTCCGGCTGGGAAATCGCCGGGCTGGACGCGGCGCTCATCTTTACTCTCTCACTGCTGATTTCTCAAGGTTGCAGGCCACCGATTTCGCGCATGCGGGCAAAGGCGCGCCGCACGTGGGGAATAGTGATCGAGCCGCCGACGATCAGCGCTACGTTCAGCGCGTCGATCACTTCTTGGCGCTTCCAGCCTTCTTCTCCGCAGCGAACCAGGTGATAGGTGATGCAGTCATCGCAGCGCAACACTGCGGACGCGACCAACCCGAGTAGTTCCTTCTGTTTGGTGCCGAGCGGGCCGGGTTCGTAGGCCTGGTGGTCGAGAGCGAAGAAGCGTTTGATGCCGAGGTGGCCGCAGCCGAGGATTTCTTCGTTCAAGTCAGCGCGAAACTTTTGAAAATCTTCCAAGCGATCGGCCATGACTCCTCCGGGGGCATGCTGCAGCGCATCAACCGTGCCGCTATTATGGACCAACTTTGGCCATCTGGTTAAAAGGCGTGTCAGGCACGCATCAGGGCACGCATCAAGACACGCATCAGGGCACATAGCCGGGGCCGCGGAGGATTTTGCCGGGGAACGCGCCGGTCATCTCGCCATGGTCGATGACCGGCACCCCGTTCACGAGGACGTATTCCATGCCCTGCGACAATTGGTTGGGCTTTTCGAAGGTGGCGACGTCGTGGATGGTGGCCGGATCGAAGATATCGATGTCGGCCCACATGCCCGCCTTGAGAACGCCACGGTCTGTGAAGCGCATGCGCTGAGCCGGCAACGCCGAGAATTTTCGGATGGCGTCTTCAAGAGTGAGCTTGTGTTCTTCGCGAACGTATTTGCGCAGGATGCGAGGGAACGTGCCGTAGGCGCGCGGATGAGGATGTTCCTGTCCGAGGATGCCTTCGGGGGAAGTTCCGGAGGAGTCGTTGTCGACGGAGACCCAGGGTTGCTGGAGCGCGAGGGAAACGTCCGGCTCGGACATGCCGAAGACGGCCACGGAAGTGAGCGCATGGTCTTCGATCAAAAGGTCGAAGAGAGCGTCCATCGGCTCCTTGTTCCAAAGTTTTGCAATTTCGGCCAGTGTTTTGCCTTGCAGCGGAAGCAATTGGGGATTGTGCACGACGCCGATGAGGACCGCTTCGGGGCCAGGAATTTCCTGCCACTCGTTGTCCCACTGGTCTGAAGGTGTGAGCATGTCCTTGCGGATGCGCGCGCGCATTGCGGGATCTTTCAAGCGCTCAATCAGTTTGGCGTCGCCGCCATCGTGCGCCCACGCGGGAATGAAAGCGGAGAAATCGTTGAACCAGGCGGTGTAGGCGTAGGTATCCGCGGAGATGTCGAGTCCCTCCGCCCTCGCGGCATTGACCTTCGAGACGGCTTCCGGCATGTGGCCCCAACTCGGCTTGCCGCCAACCTTGAAATGCCAGATCTCAACGGGGATATGAGCTTCGCGGCCGATGCGCACGGCCTCGTCGATGGCTGGCAAAATGCCGGTGCCCTCATTGCGCATGTGCGTGGCGTAAATGCCGCCAAATTTGGAGGCTTCCGTGGCAAGCGCAATCAGTTCTTCGGTTTTGGCGTACGGAGCCGGCGCGTATTCCAGCGAAGTGGAGACGCCGACGGCGCCATCGCGCATAGCCTGGCGGACCAGTTCTTTCATTTGCTCGAGCTGCGCGGCGGTGGGCTGTACGTCATTGTCGCCAAGGACCATGCGGCGAACACGCGTGGCGCCCACATAGCTGGCGAGATTGATTCCCATGCCTTGCTTCTCGATGCGGGAAAAATACTCGCGAAACGTCCGCCAGTCAGCCTGAATGTGATAGTGGCGGTATCCCTCCTGATTGGCTCGGAGAATAGCGTCATTCAGCGGCGCGATCGATTCGCCCTCGCCGGTGATTTCCGTGGTGATGCCCTGGTAGATCTTGGAGGGCAAGCGGGGCTCCACCAGGATGGTTTCTTCTGATTGGCCGAGCATGTCGATGAAGCCGGGAGCAACAACTTTTCCGCGTGCATCGATGGTGCGAGCGCGCGGCAGGGCACTGAGGTTGCCGATCGCGGCAATCTTGCCAGCGCGAATTCCGATGTCGCCCGAGTACCAGGGCGAGCCGGTGCCGTCGATGATGTGGCCGTTGGTGATGATGATGTCGAAAGACTGCGCCGGTTGCTGGGATTGGAGGGGAGAGGCGCCGAAGAGGAAAACCACCCACAAAAATACGGACTTCCAGCGCTGAAGCTTACCGTTGGCCATAAATTGATCCTCGCTCTTTGGATACCACCAGACGCGAACCGCGGGCACAGTGGGCATTCTACTCCGGAACTGCTTGCAAGGCTTTTTTGGCAAGTTCTTTCGCGCCAGGCTTTCCGGCGAGGAGGAGTTCGGCCCACTCGGAGCCGGCTTTCGAGAGGCGAACAGCTTCGCTGGTAAGGGATTCGGGGCCGCCGGAATCGGAGTTGCCAAAAAAGATGCGGTCCGTGGGATGCGAGGCGGTGAGGCGGGTCTTCGTATAGTGGCCGGGCACGGCCATGTACATCGGATGGCCACGGCGGTAGATGCGCACTTCCACGGGATCGACATTGAATTCGGGCCTCAACTTTTGGAAATCGGCGAGGACGCGAGCGGCGAGCGTTTTGCAGTCGGCTTCGTCGAGCAGCGTGGAGCGCTGGAGTTCGCGAAGCGGCGTGTAAAACGACAAGATGTTGTGTTTTTGTTTGTAGCCGGGATTCTTCTGGATGGTCCAGTCGGCGACGATGAAATCGGTGAACGCGCTTCCGGGGCACCAATTGTCATAGCCGCGGTTGTAAACCGGCCTGTCGAAAATCACGTTTACGACGGGGTATGGCGCGTAGCGGTATTGGCGCATGGCGGTCTTTTGTTCGGAGGGGAGACCCATGACGACACGCGAGGTGATGTGCTTGGGCGTGCACATCAGGACGGCTTTGGCTGAAACGGTGGTGAGCTTTCCTTCGTGGTGGTAAGTGATGCGAACGGCGTCCTTGTCCTGCACGGCGGCAACGACGGCGGCGTTATCCAGCATGCGCTCTTTGTATTTAGGTTGGAGGACTTCGACAAGCTTGTGGGTGATGCAGCCGAGTCCGCCGGGAAGAATCGCGCGCTTGGCGTCACCGCCGCTGATTAGATCCTGCACGTTGGCGAGGCCGACAAAGGCGGAGCTTTCTTCCGTGGTCGCGCCCCAGTTCGAAGGACCGAAGCCGTCCCACCATTGCTGAACTTCAGGAGCGTACGCGGAGGTGAAATTGGAGAAAGGCTGCGCGTCGAGCTCGACCATTTTTTCGCGGACTCTAACTTTCAGCATGTCGTCCCGAAATTTCCTGAAGCTCTCGCGCACTTCTTTCGGATACGGAAGCTGGTCGAGGCCGGTCTTCCAGGTATCGGGGACGTACGTCTTGTTGACGATGGTGGGATCGGGCATATTGACAAGAGGCATTTTGAGACCGATTTCGGAAGCCAGCTGGTCGCCTTCATCGCCGTGATAGGCGTAGGCCGAGCCGGTACCATAAATCTGGCCGTCAAATTCTTCTTGGAGAGCGTTGCCACCGAATTGAGGATCTTTTTCAAGGAGCAGCCAATCCTTGCCGCGCAGGAAATAAGCCGCGGAAAGACCGGCAATTCCGCCACCCACGATGACAATGTCAGCTTTCCGCGTCGCGTCGGGGCGTTCGAATTGATGGCCGTCGCGGAGTTGGTGGCAAACCTCGAACTGTTCGCCGTGAATGAGTGGGGCGGAAGGTGATTTGGATTCCGGAGCCACGAGAAGCGTTTCGTCGATGGGACAGCCGGCGGCGACGGAGCCTGCGACAACAAACTTGATGAACTCACGGCGTGACGTCGCCATAAGACCTCCTAGGGTCTCTCGAGAAGTTCCTGCGCTTCGGCGCCGAGGCCGCGGGTGCGCACGCGATACCAGACGAAGATGAGGCCGACCGAAACGACAAAGATCAAAGTGGAGACCGCATTGATTTCGGGAGTGATACCGCGGCGCAGGCGGCCCCAGATCTCGATCGGCAGGGTGTTGTCCCGGCCGATGAGAAAGAAAGTGACGGCGATTTCGTCCATGGAGAGCGTGAAGATGAGCAGGCCGGCCGCAATCAGGGAAAGCTTAAGATTTGGCAAGGTGATGCGCCAGAACGTTTGCCACGGCGTCGCGCCGAGGTCGAGAGAAGCTTCTTCCTGAGCGCGGTCCATTTTTTGGAGGCCGGCGAAGAGTTCGGTAGTGGCAACAGAGATGAGCGCGGTGCCGTGGCCGAGGAAAACGGTGAACAGACTGAGCTGGGCGCCGGCGAAGACTGCGAACATCAGGAGGGATAGGCCGGTGATGATCCCGGGGAGAATCAACGGTAAGAGAACCAGGCGGCGGAACAGAGCTTTTCCTGGAAACGTGGCGCGATCGAGCGCCAGCGCGGCCAACAATCCGAGCGTCAGCGAGAGAGCCACGCTGCCGGCGGCGACCATTAAACTGTTTATGACAGAATCCCAGATGGGGCCATCGGCGAAAAGCTGCTTGTACCAATCGAGCGTGAAATGGCGAGGAGGGAAACCGCCGACGCCGTTACGATTGAAGGAGTAAAGGATAAGGACGACTACCGGCACATAAATAAAGATGAACACGAGCGCGGCATAAATAGTCAGCAGAGGCGCCGGACGGGTTGCGGTGGTGCCACTCATTTGAAAGACCATCGCTTTTCGAGTTTCTCGGTGAGAAAGAGCAGAGAAATGATGATCAGCAGAATGCAAACGGAAATCGCCGCCCCGAGCGGCCAGTCATAGGCCGCACCGAAAAGACTCTGGACGACATTGGCGATCATCGTGCCGGAAGCGCCGCCGACGAGGAGCGGCGCGAGAAAATCACCCAGGGAGAGAACGAACGCGAAAGTCGCGCCCGCAAGCAGGCCGGGAATCGAAAGAGGCAAGATGACGCGCAGAAATGTCTGAGCCGATCCTGCGCCGAGGTCCTGCGAGGCTTCGACAAGCGGGCGGGGGATGTGCTCGAGTGCCGCGTAAATAGGAAGAAAAACAAAAGGCGTGTAAATGTGCGTCAGCACCAGAACGACGGCGAAAGGGCTGTAGAGCAGGAACGCAACGGGCTCATGCGTGAGATGCAGGTATTGCAGGAAGCCATTGAGCACGCCCTCGCTGCCGAGAATGGTTTTCCAGGCGTAACCGCGCACCAGGTAGCTCACCCATAGCGGCACGATGACTAACTGGTAGAGCAACTCTTTACGAGCCCCGGCGTGGAACGACAAATAGTAAGCGAGGGGGTAGCCGAGCAATAGCGAGCACAGCGTCACCGAAGCGGCGATGCGCATGGTTCGCAAGAGAACTTCGACGTAGACGGGCTTGGAAAAGAGAGTCGCATAATTGTGCAGGTTCCATTCGTGGACCAGGACTCCGCCATGCACGGCCCAGAAGCTGTGCGCGAACATCAGAGCGTAGGGAAGCAGAAGGAATAAGCCGACCCACAGGAGCGGCGGGACTGAGACTAGCGTCTTGTACGCGCGCGAATACATGGGCAGGGTTGAGGGCAATTACTCCTGGACGCGAACGGCGTCCGCGACCGAGAAAACAAAATCGAGTTCACCAGAAAGCGGTCCGCGCGCAGAAATTCGTACACGCAAGTGCTGGCTGCGCCCGCAATTCACTTCGAGCAATTCACTCGCCCCGCTGAAGAACTGTTGTTGCAGTGATGCACGGAACCGCGCGGTTCCGGCAATATCCGCACCATCGGAGGCGAGACGAATAGCCTCCGGACGCAATGAGAAAATGGCGGCGCCGCTCGGACCATCCGCGGGCCATTGCAGCGCCCCGCATTTGGCTGTGCCGTCGATGATTTCGGCTCGTAGTAAGTTGGTCTGGCCAATGAACTGCGCGGTGTACGCCGTGGCGGGATGCGCGTAAATCTCGCGGGGAGAGGCGACTTGCTCCAGCGCGCCATCGCGCAGCAGCGCAATGCGGTCGGAGAGCGCCATGGCTTCTTCCTGATCGTGGGTGACAAAAAGAAAAGTGATGCCGAGCTCGCGCTGCAGGGCTTTCAGTTCGCTCTGCATCTGCTTCCGCAGATTGGCATCGAGCGCGGAGAGCGGCTCGTCCAGTAGAAGAAGCAGTGGACGATTGACCAGCGCACGCGCGAGGGCCACGCGTTGCTGCTGGCCGCCGCTGAGCTTGGACGGACGGGAATCCGCGAATTCCTGCATCTTTACCATGCGCAACGCTTCATCGACGCGCCCGCCGATCTCCGCGGCAGAAGTCTTCTTGACGCGCAAGCCGTAGGCGACGTTCCCCCGCACACTGAGATGAGGAAATAACGCGTAGTGCTGGAACACCGTGTTTACCCGGCGCTTGTACGGCGGAAGTGTGTCCAGCCGCTCGCCGCTCATCCAGATCTCTCCCGCCGTAGGTTGTTCGAATCCGGCGACGAGACGAAGCAGAGTGGTTTTGCCGGAACCGCTCTCGCCGAGCAGCGTGATGAATTCTCCCGAAGCGATGTGCAACGAAATGTCCTTCAGCACATCAAGCGCGCCGAAGCGCTTAGCGACGCCGCGAACTTCCAGCAACACTCCGCCCGCGGAAGACGCCGCCTGCGCCGAACTGGCAGCGGAAGAATTCACTGAGCGGCTTTCACCTCGTTCCAAATTTCGTTGTACTTCGCGCGGCGAGGAACGTCCTGCCAGAAATAGATCCGCTGCATATAGGCATCGGGATTATCGAGGTGCAAACCTTTGATCTCTTCAGGAGTCAGGAACTGGGCCGCCCCCGGATTCGCAGGAGTATAGTGGGTCACGTCGGTAATCTTTTTCTGGGTCTGCGCCTCGATCATGTATTCCAAAAATTCCGTGGCCAACTCCTTCCGGGAGCTTGCGGCCGTAATCATCAAGTGGTCAATCCATCCGGTGGTGTTTTCTTTCGGAATGGTCTCGCCGATGGGGAAATGAAGCTGGCGGAGCTGATTGGTCATCAAAGGCCAGCCCATGGCGGCCACGACTTCATGATTTTGAAAGAGATTGGTAAGTTCGCCGCCGGTGGCCCACATTTTGCGGATGTTGGGCTTCAATTCAATCAGTTTTTTCCTAACGGCGGCCAGCTGATCGTCGGTGAGATTGTAGATCTGTGCAGGGTCGGGCTTGTCGTAGCCAAGAACCTGCGCGGCCATATAGACAGTGGAAAGATCGTCCCACACAGAAAGCTTTCCTTTGTATTTCGGATCCCAGAAGACCGTCCACGAATCCGGCGGCTGGGGGAATGCGGTGGTGTCATAGAGTAGCGGGTCTGGTCCCCACATGAAGGGGACACCGTAGATTTGACCGTTAGCCTTCACCAGCGGCAGATCCCGTAACTTCGCTGAAAGCTGCGAGTAAGACGGCAGCTTGGATAGATCGAGTGGCGCAGCCAGCCCAGTGCCCGCGATGGACACGGCGACGTCGCTCGAAGGCGAAATGACGTCGTAGTTCGCCGCACTGCCTCCTCGCAACTTGGCCACAAGCTCGTCGCTTGAGCCCATGTACGATGCGCTGACCTTGCAGTGATGACTTTCCTCGAATCCTTTTATGAAAGAGGGATCGGCGTAGCCTTCCCAAACCAGCAGGTTCAGCGATTCTTCTTTTTTCCTGCAGGCGCTGCATGCCAATGCAAGCGTCAGAATTCCCAGAAGAATGGCGCGAGATCTCATTGCTCCTCCCGGTTACTTGGTATCCGCTTGGTAGACCAGCCGCCCGCCCACAATAGTGGTGACAACTTTTGTGGCGCCAATCTTATGCGGCTCCACGTCGAATACGTTCTGCGAAAGAATAATCAGATCCGCGAGCTTGCCGGTCTCCAGCGAGCCTTCCGATTTTTCGCGGCGGCCGGCAAACGCCGCACCGAGCGTGTAGCCTTCAATCACTTGCGCCACGGTCAATCGCTGCTCAGGGACAAAGCCCGCTTCCGGCTTACCGTCGGAGGTCTGGCGCGTCACCGCCGTCTGCACTCCTTCCCACGGATTGAGCGTCACAACCGGCCAATCGCTGCCGAAGGCCAGGTGGCCCCCGGCATCAGCGATGCTCTTCCAGGCCCACGCGCGCGAAGCACGATCAGGTCCGGCGTTGCGTGCCCACACGTCCAGCGTATCGGCATCGGGATAGGAATGAAGCGGCTGCATGCTGGCGATCACTCCGAGCTTACCGAATCGCGGAATGTCCGCGGCCGTGACGGTCTCAATATGTTCGATGCGCGGCCGACGATCGTGCTTGCGATTCCTCGCTTCGGCATCTTCATAGGCATCCAGTGCCGTCCGCACGCCGTAATCTCCAATGGCATGCGTGAAAAGTTGCAAACCACGCTTGTCTAATTCCGCGACAGCCGGCTTGTACTTAGAGGGTTCCCAGAAGAGCTTGCCTTTCAGTGACGGATCATCGCTGTACGGCTCGAGCATCGCGGCGGTGTGCGATTCCACGACGCCATCCACCATGAATTTGACGGCGCCCGCGTCAATCCAGTCATCGTGGAATTTTTTGCGGGCATGCTCGATGGCATCGAGGTCCTGAGGCCGCAGCTCCGGCGGGTTGAGGAAGTAAGAGACATACATGCGCACCGTGAGGTCGCCGCGGCGTCGCATTTCGTCAAATAGATCGAGCACTTCAAAATCGCCGCCGGCGCTGTGCACGCGAGTGATGCCGTGCGCGTTCGCCCATTTCATGCCCGCACGAAGCGCCAAAAGCTGATCGGCGCGAGTCGGCTCTGGAACAATCTTGGAAACTAGCCCGTGAGCGGTCTCTTTTAGAGCGCCGGTAGCCTCACCCGTTTTGTCATCGCGAACAATTGTGCCGTTTGGCGGATTCGGGGTGTCGCGAGTGATTCCCGCCATCGCGAGCGCTTTCGAATTGGCCCAATAGGTATGCCCGTCATAACCTTCGAGGAAAACCGGCCGGTTCGGAAAGAGTTCGTCCAGATACTTTTTGTGCGGCAGCGTCTCGGAACCGAACATGGCGTAATTCCAGCCGCGGCCAAGGATCCAATCTTCGCCAGGATGTTCGGCGGCGTATTCACGCAAGCGTTTTTGAATGTCGGCGGTGTCCTTTGCGCCCTCGAGATTGACTCGGCCGAGGCTAAACGCGCCGTCGATAAAATGGACGTGGCAATCCACGAAACCGGGGAGCACGAGTTTTCCGCCGGCGTTGATCACTTTTGTGCCCATACCGCGCATGCGTTCGATGACCGGATCGTCGCCGACAGCAACGATTTTTCCATGGTATATCGCCACGGCTTGGGCCCACGGCTGCTTGGGGTCTTCCGTATAAACACGGCCATGCACGACGATGATATCCGCCGGTTCAACGATCCGGCCTTGCGCGCGCGACAGAGAGGCAGCGAAAAGCAGAAGGAGGAGCGATCGAACAATCACGCGCAGCGGGGAAGTCTTCATTGGCATGTGGTCCTCAGTATCAAAAATATCAAAACGTTGGCGGCGTGTTGATCCAAAGCAGCCAGGTTTCCTTCCGTCCGGGATTCTTCCAGCGGTGCGGCGTCGAACTCTCGAAATAGAGGCTGTCGCCGGGCTTCAGATGATAATGCTCCCCGGCGTCGAGCCAGATCTCGAAATCTCCGCGAAGCACATGCAGGAATTCCTCGCCTTCGTGCGAGTAGGACTCGCCACTGCCGCCGCCGGGTTTGATGCGGAAGAGGTGCGGCTCCATCGCCGTATTTCCCCAGGCGAGCAATTCCATGCGCACGTCCGGCGTGGTTTCCAGGACTTTTCGCTGATTCGGCCGCACCAGGCGGGGATGATCGCCGGCGGTTTCGAAAAGTGAGAGGATGTTGGTGCGGTAGAAGCGGGCGATGCGGCGCAGCGTGGCGATCGAGGAGCGCATCTGGCCGCGCTCCAGCGCGCTGAGAAACCCGACGGAGACGCCGGTGGCGCGAGCGACTTGAGCCAGCGAAAGACCGCGGCGGGTCCGCAAGCGCCGGAACCGCTGCCCGGGAAGCATGGCATTTTTCGCGGGCGCTGAGACCACGCCCTGGCGCTTGAGCACGTGAACGATCGCAGCAGGATTTAAGCCGCGGGCACGGCGCAGGAAAATCGCGCGTTGCAGCAGGCGCACATCCGATTCCGTAAAAAGGCGGTAGCGGCTTCGCGTGCGCTGCGGCGTGACCAGGCCCATGGCCTCCCAGGCGCGCAGCGCCGAGGACGAAATCCCCAAGCGGCGGGCCACTTCGCTGATGCGCAGATGCGTGGCGCGCGCGCGCTTTGCCGATGCGTCGGATAAATTCTTTCTGCTTGACACGGGTCCCGGCTTTCTCTAAGTTTACAGGATTATAGTAAGGTTTCAGGGGCACAGCAACCACGAAGAATTGGTCCTCAAAGGATTCTTCGCGGCACAGGGGTGAGGTCATGAAACTTAACGCACAATTCTGGCAACTGCGCTCGTCGTGTTGCCGCAACATTTTATCGGCAGTTAGTATCTTTTTGGCTCTCGCATTC